>DATFMS010000001.1:0-2053 GCA_035266805.1 Burkholderiales bacterium
GAGCAGCTCGTGCACCTTCTTGCGGAAACCGCGCCGCAGGTTGAGCCCGATCAGCTTCTTGTAAGCCGGCGGCGCGGCGTCGCAGCCCCCCGGGTAGGGCACCGCGTCCGAAACGGCCACCGCGTCGACCACGTTCAGGCCCCGGTCGATGGTGATGCGCAGCCACATCTCGTGGATCGGCTGGCCGGCGCGGCGAACCCCCGTCTGCAGCGGATAGTCGTGGTTCTTGATGTCGGTCAAATGGGCTTCGATGTCCCACAGGCCGTCGGCGCGCTTGTAGCCCTCGAAGCGCACGCGCCGGGTGTGGGTGAGCTCGCGCTCGACGTCCTGGATAGGTAGCGGCATGGCGCCGCGAATTCTAACACCCGGCTCGCTGCTAGAATCGCCGTAGCCCCGCTGACGACGACACCATGAAATACATCCTCGCGCTCGACCAGGGCACCACCAGCTCGCGCGCGATCGTGTTCGACGAGCACGGCGCGCCGCGCGCGAGCGCGCAGCGCGAGATCCGCCAGATCTATCCGCAACCGGGCTGGGTCGAGCACGACCCGCACGAAATCTACCTCTCGCAGCGCGACACGGCGCGCGAGGCGATCGCCAAGGCGGGTGTCGACCCGACCGAGATCCGCGCCATCGGCATCGCCAACCAGCGCGAGACGACGCTGCTGTGGGATCGCCAGACCGGCGAGCCGCTGTACAACGCGATCGTATGGCAGGACCGCCGCACCACCGCGCTGTGCGCCGAGCTGCGCGCGGCCGGCGCGGAGGAGGTGATCAAGGCCAAGACCGGGCTGATCATCGATCCGTACTTCAGCGGCACCAAGCTGACGTGGCTGCTGGACAACGTCCCCGAGGCGCGCGCGCGCGCCGAGCGCGGCGAGCTCGCCTTCGGCACCGTCGACACCTGGCTGGTGTGGCGGCTGTCGCAAAGCCGCACCCACGTGACCGACGAGACCAACGCCTCGCGCACGCTGCTGTACGACATCCACAAGGGCGACTGGGACGAGGAGCTGCTTTCGATCCTGCGCGTGCCGCGCGCGATTCTGCCCGACGTGCACCCCTCGGCGAACGTGTTCGGCATGGCCGCGCCCGAGGAGCTCGGCGCCGCAATCCCGATCGCCGGCATCGCCGGCGACCAGCAGGCGGCGCTGTTCGGCCAGGGCTGCCACAGCCACGGCATGGCCAAGGCGACCTACGGCACCGGCAGCTTCATGCTGCTGCACACCGGCGAAACCGCGGTGCGCTCGGCAGGCGGGCTGCTGACGACGCCGGCGGCGCTGCCCAGCGCCGCGCGCGGCACGCCGCGCGGCTACGCCATCGAGGGCAGCGTCTTCGTCGCCGGCTCGGTGGTGCAGTGGCTGCGCGACGAGCTGCAGTTCTTCCGCTCCTCGGCCGAGATCGAGGCGCTCGCCGCGAGCGTGCCCGACAACGGCGGCGTATTCCTGGTGCCCGCGTTCACCGGCCTCGGCGCACCGCACTGGGATCCCTTCGCGCGCGGCGCGATCCTCGGCCTGACCCGCGGCTCCTCGCGCGCGCACCTCGCGCGCGCCGCGCTCGAGTCGATCGCGTTCCAGGTCGCGGACCTGCTCGAGGCGATGCAGAAGGACGCGGGCGAGACGCTGACCGAGCTGCGCGTCGACGGCGGCGCCAGCGCCAACAACCTGCTGATGCAGTTCCAGGCCGACATGCTCGGCGTGCCGGTGGTGCGCCCGCGCGTGCTGGAGACCACCGCGCTCGGCGCCGCCTACCTCGCCGGGCTGACGATCGGCTTGTGGCGCTCGCCGGACGAGATCGCCGCCCGCTGGGAGCAGGAGCGCCGCTTCGAGCCGCAGATGGAAACGGGCGCCGCGGCCGACCTGCTCGGGCGCTGGCGGGTGGCGGTGCGCCGCTCGCTGCGCTGGGCCGAGAACGACTGATGCCGGTCGCGATGCCCCTGCCCGAGTGGCTCGATCCCGAAGTGGTCAAGCTGCTGCTGGTGCTGTTCCTGTCTTTCCTGATCGGCCTGCAGCGCGAGGAGCGCAAGGCGGCCGAGCAAGGACGCTACGCCTTCGGC
>DATFMS010000002.1:0-14344 GCA_035266805.1 Burkholderiales bacterium
CACCGGCTCGGGGCGCTTTTCCACGGGCACGGATTCGCCGGTGAGAATCGCCTCCTGAACCTGCAGCCCATGGGTCCGGAGCAGCCGCAGGTCGGCGGGCACCTTGTCGCCCGCCTCCAGCAGCACGACATCGCCCGGCACCAGGCGCTCGCCTTCCACCGTGTGGCGCTCGCCGGCGCGCAGCACCGAGGCGCGCGGAGCGAGCATCTTGCGGATGGCGTCCATCGCCGCTTCGGCCTTGCCTTCCTGGACGAAACCGATGATCGCGTTGGCGATCACGACGGCAAGAATTACCAGCGTATCCACCACGTGGGCCAGCAGCGCCGTGATGACGGCCGAGCCGAGCAGCACGTAGATCAGGATGTTGTGGAACTGGAGCAGGAACCGCGTCAGCACGCCGCGCCTCGGCGGCTCGGGCAGGCGATTGGGACCATGGCGATCGAGGCGCGCGTTCGCCTCGCTTTCGGTCAATCCGGCGGGCGTGGCGTTCAACTCGGCCAGTGCGGCCTGCAACGTCAACTCATGCCATCGCCTCCCGGGTGCCTGCTCTGAAGCTGCCAAGTGCGCCTCCCCGAACATGGCCCGATCCTGCCGCGCCGTATCGCTCTGAGCTTGATCCTGGTCAACGTCAGCGCTTCTCGACGTTGCCGCATGCCGAAACGCTGATGGAGTAGCCCGCGGAGGCCCGCGTGCGGAACTTTCCGTTCGCGCGGGCGTCGAATTCTCCGGAGAGGCGGTGCGGACGCGTCCGGCTGCACCCGCGTGGAGGGAAATCATGACAAGGCAACTGAAGCCGCACACGCGCGCGCTCGCGTATGACGGCGCAATTCCTTCGTTGAGCGAACTCGTGATGGGCGTGCACTGGTCCCCGCCCGAGCACGGCGGCGGCGGCGCTGACCTCGACGCGCTGTGCGTGCTGTACGATGCGCCGGGCCGCGTCCTCGACACGATCCATCCGGGCCGCGTACGCAACGCCAACGGCAGCGTCGTGCACACGGGCGATTCGCTGCACGGCGCGAACCATTGGGACGACGAACGCCTGTTTGTCTTCCCCGAAGCGCTACCGGGGACGGTGGCGCGGCTCGCCTTTGTCGTCGCGTGCGCCGACGGGCGCACGTTCGACGAAGTGCCCGGCGCGGTCTGCCATGTGACCGATCACGCGAGCGAGCACGAATGGCTGCGGCTCGACCTTACGGCGCTGCGCGGGCAGCGCAGCCATACGGTCGCCACACTGCGGCACGCCGGTGGCGGTTGGTCGCTTGCCGCGGGCGCCAATGCCGCAGACCAGGCGTAGCGCGGCGCGCTTTCCGCAGAATGAAGTGCCGACGGGCGGCACCCTAGCGAACAAGCACGACCGGCACCGCTGCATGCGCCGCCGCCTTCAAGGCAACGGACCCGACCAACGCATGATGCGCCGCCCCCAAGCCGCGAGTGCCCATGACGAGCAGCTCGCAGCCGGTGTCCGACGCAAGCTGCACGATCTCGTTCGCGGGGTCTCCTACGGCGAGGTGGAGATCACTGCGAATGTTCTCTCTGGCCAGGAGTTCCCTCACGGCACGCGTCGCCTCCTCTCCGGCACGACCACTCCACTGCCGGATCACATCATCGTGCGGCGGCAGCACGGTTTCGAGGTAGGTAAGCGGCTCCTGGACATAGACGATCTGCACGTCAAGCTCGCCGAGCCAACTGCGCCACTGGACCAGCGCGCCGGCCGCCCGCAACGCGGCCTCCGAGCCATCGACCGCAAGCATGGCACGCATGGCGCGGCCGAGCCGGGATGGCAGCCTGGATTCCGCCCGAACAAGGCACACCGGAATCGGACTCGCATGCGTCACTCTGAGCGCAACCGACCCGATCGCATATCCGCCGAGGGCACCATGCCCCCGCGTGCCCATGACAACCCATCCCGCGCTCCGTATTTCGGCTTCGCGGAGGATGCCTTCCGCCACGAAATCCAGCCGAACCGCCGCTTCGGCCCCTAAGCCGGCGGAGCGCAGGCGCGAGACCGCCTTCTCCGTAACCTCACGTCCCCTTGCGCGCAGCGCTTCTTCGATGGCCCGTGCGTCGATCGCCGCTTCCGGCCATATCGCGATCGGGCGCCTCTGCACATTGGTCGCCACGATTTCCAGTTCCGATCGCTCGCCCCTGTAAGAGGCGAGCAACTCCACCGCCCGGTCAGCGGACGGCGTGCCGTCAACCGCGAGGAGGACCGTGTGTGCCACGCTAGCCCTTCGAGCCGTTCTTCGCAGCGAACACCGCGCGCAGCTCGTTCACAAGGCTTATTCGATGCGATGATGTGACCCGAATCGTCGCGGTAAAGGCTCGTCTGCTCGACTTCATCGGCTGTGGCATGCCCGCGATTTTGCGTCCATCGCTTGCATGGCACAAGCGCGTGTCGGAACATGCATGCCGCAGGCTACCGATAAACACTGGTGAGTTCGATGGAACGCCACGCTCCAGTAACTGCCGACGGCAACAGAGAAAACATCCGCCCATCGGCAGATCTTCCGGGTACGACTCCCATGATGCAGCAGTACCTGCGCATCAAGGCGCAGCATCCGGACATCCTCCTTTTCTACCGCATGGGGGATTTCTACGAGCTGTTCTACGACGACGCCGAGCGCGCGGCGCGGCTGCTCGACATCACGCTCACCACCCGCGGCGCATCCGCGGGACAGCCGATAAAGATGGCCGGCGTGCCGTGGCACTCTGCCGAGCAGTACCTGGCCAAGCTGGTGAAGCTGGGCGAGTCGGTCGCGATCTGCGAGCAGACCGGCGACCCGGCGCTGGCCAAGGGGCCGGTCGAGCGCGAGGTGACGCGCATCGTCACGCCGGGCACGCTGACCGACTCGGCGCTGCTTGACGAGAAATCGGACAACCTGCTGCTCGCGCTCGCCGCCGACAAGGCGACCGTGGGCCTGGCCTGGCTTTCGCTCGCAAGCGGCGAGCTGCGCCTGGCCGAGATCGCGCCGCAGCAGCTCGCGGGCGAGCTCGACCGCATCGCGCCGGCCGAGGTGCTCGCCGCCGAGGGCATCGAGCTGCCCGGCTGCCTCGTCACCCGCCTGCAGGCCTGGAATTTCGATCTCGAGTCGGGCCGCAGGCGGCTGCTGGCGCAGCTCGGTGCGGCCTCGCTCGCCGGCTACGGCTGCGAGGACCTGACGCTCGCGGTGGCGGCCTGCGGCGCGCTGCTCGAGTACGCCAGGAAGACGCAGGGGCAGGCGCTGGCGCACGTCACCGGGGTGCGCGCCGAGCGCAGCGGCGAGACCCTGCGCATGGACGCCGCCACGCGGCGCAACCTCGAGCTGACCGAGACGCTGCGCGGCGAGCCCGCGCCGACGCTGTTCTCGCTGCTCGACGAGTGCGCCACCGGCATGGGCAGCCGGCTGCTGCGGCACTGGCTGCATCACCCGCTGCGCGACCGCGGCCTGCTGGCCCAGCGCCACGAGGCGGTCGCGGCGCTCGACGCGCACGCGGCCGAAATCCACGCCGAGCTGCGCCGCTTCGCCGACGTCGAGCGCATCACCGCGCGCGTGGCGCTCAAGAGCGCGCGGCCGCGCGACCTCTCGTCCCTGCGCGACAGCCTGGCGCGGCTCGAGGCGCTGCGCGCCGCGCTGCCGGCGCAGGGCGCGCCGCTGCTGGCCGAGCTGGCGCAGAGCCTCGCCACGCCGAGCGCCTGTCTGCAGCTGCTCGCCGCGGCGGTGCAAGCCGAGCCGGCGGCGCTGCTGCGCGACGGCGGCGTCATCGCCGACGGCTACGACGCGGCGCTCGACGAGCTGCGCCGGCTGCAGAGCAACGCCGGAAGCTTCCTGATCGAGCTCGAATCGCGCGAGCGCGCGCGCAGCGGCATTCCCAACCTCAAGGTGGCCTACAACCACGTCCACGGCTACTACATCGAGGTCACCCACGCCCATGTCGACAGGATTCCCGCCGACTACCGCCGCCGCCAGACGCTGAAGAACGCCGAGCGCTACGTCACCCCCGAGCTGAAGAGCTTCGAAGACAAGGCGTTGTCGGCCCGCGACCGCGCGCTGGCGCTCGAGAAGACGCTCTACGACGCGCTGCTCGACAAGCTCGCCGCCCACGTGCCGGCGCTGCAGCGCATCGCGCGCGCGCTGGCGCAATCCGACGTCCTGGCGTGCTTCGCCGCGCTGGCGGCGACGCGCGGCTATTGCCGGCCGCGCTTCGTCGACGAGACGCTGATCGAGATCGAGGCCGGCCGCCACCCGGTGGTCGAAGCGCAGCTCGAGGGCTTCATCGCCAACGACGCGCGGCTGTCGCCGGCGCGCCAGCTGCTGCTGATCACCGGCCCCAACATGGGCGGCAAGTCGACCTACATGAGGCAAGTCGCGCTGATCGCGCTGATGGCCCACGTCGGCGCCTTCGTTCCGGCCCGGGCGGCGCGCATCGGCCCGCTGGACCAGATCTTCACCCGCATCGGCGCCGCCGACGACCTCGCCGGCGGGCGCTCGACCTTCATGGTCGAGATGACCGAGAGCGCGAACATTTTGCACAACGCGACCGAAAAGAGCCTGGTGCTGATGGACGAGGTCGGGCGCGGCACCTCGACCTTCGACGGCCTGGCGCTGGCGTGGGCGATCGCGCGCCACCTGGTCGAAAAGAGCCGCGCGCTGACCCTGTTCGCCACGCACTACTTCGAGCTGACGCGGCTCGCGCTCGACTACCGCGAGGTCGCCAACGTGCACCTCGACGCGGTGGAGCACAAGGACACGATCGTGTTCCTGCACGCGGTCGAGGAAGGCCCGGCGAGCCAGAGCTACGGCCTGCAGGTGGCGGCGCTGGCCGGCGTGCCAAGGCCGGTGATCCAGCGCGCGCGCCGGATCCTGCAGAGCCTCGAGGACGCGAGCCTGGCGCGCCACGACCAGGGCGATCTTTTCCTGAACAAGGACAAGGAACCGCTCGAGCCCGAGCCCGCGGCCGACCCGCTGCGCGACGCGCTGGGCCAGATCAACCCCGACGAGCTCTCGCCGCGCGAGGCGCTCGAGCTGCTGTACCGCCTCAAGCGCCTGTGACCCCCCTGGTCGACATCGGCGCCAACCTGACCCACGCCGCGTTCGCGGACGACCTGGGCGAGGTGCTCGCGCGCGCACGCGCCGCGGGCGTCGGCACGATCGTGGTCACCGGCACCAGCGTCGCCGACAGCCTCGCCGCGGCGCACCTCGCCGACGCGCACGGCCTGTATGCGACCGCCGGCGTCCATCCGCACCACGCGCGTGACTGCGACCACGCCACGATTCCGGCGCTGCGCGAGATCGCCGCGCACCCGCGCGTGGTGGCGATCGGCGAATGCGGGCTGGACTACAACCGCAATTACTCCCCGCACCCCGACCAGGAGCGCTGGTTCGCCGCCCAGCTCGAGCTCGGCATCGAGTTCGGCAAGCCGCTGTTCCTGCACTCGCGCGACGCGCATCCGCGCTTTGCCGAGATCCTCAGGTCGCACAAGGTGGAAAAAGCGGTTGCACACTGCTTCACCGGGGAGCACGACGAGCTGCGCGCCTACCTCAAGCTCGGCCTCTACATCGGTATCACCGGCTGGATCTGCGACGAGCGCCGCGGCGGCCACCTGCTCTCGCTGGTGCGCGAGATTCCCGCCGACCGGCTGCTGCTCGAGACCGACTCGCCCTACCTCACGCCGCGCGACTTGAAGCCGCAGCCCAAGGCGCGCCGCAACGAGCCCGCGTTCCTGCGGCACGTGCTGCGCACCGTGGCGCGCGCGCTCGGCCAAGCCGAGGAAGAGGTGGCCGCGCAGAGCGCGCGCAATGCCTGCGCTCTGTTCGGCTTGCCTCAACCCGCATGAACCTCGCCCAGCTCCTGTTGCGCAGCGCCCGCTGGCTGCCCGGGCAGCCCGCGCTTGCCGTGGGGAAGACAGTGGTTCGCACGTACGCCGAGCTCGCCGATCGAACGAGCAGACTCTCAAAGTCTTTGATGGGGAAATTCAATCTCACCGCCGGGGATCGCGTCGCGCTGGCGATGAAGAACTGCCCCGAGTACTACGAGCTCGAGTTCGCCTGCTGGCACGCCGGCCTGGTCGCGGTGCCGATGAACGCCAAGCTGCACCCACGCGAGTTCGCCTACATCCTCGAGAACTCAGGGGCGAAGCTGTGCTTCGTCACACCCGACCTGGAACACGCGGTTGCGAGGGGAATATCGGTTTCTTCGGTTGACTTCAAAAAGCTGTTTTCCGCAGAAGCTTCAAGCCCCGCAGAGGTCCTGCCGGACGACCCGGCGTGGCTGTTCTACACCAGCGGCACCACCGGCGTGCCCAAGGGCGCGGTCCTCACCCACCGCAACCTGCTGTTCGCGACCCAGGCCTACTTCGCCGACATCGACAAGCTCGCGCCCGGCGACTCGATCCTGCACGCCGCGCCGCTGTCGCACGGCTCGGGCCTGTACGGCCTGCCGCACTTCGCCGCCGGCGCGTTGAACGTGATCCCCGAGTCGGGCCACTTCGAGCCGGAGGAGATCTACGCCCTGCTCGAGCACTGGCGCAACGTCTCGTTCTTCGCCGCACCGACCATGATCGTGCGCCTGCTGGCGAGCCCCGCCGCGCGCGCGCCGGCGAACCTGAAGACCATCACCTACGGCGGCGCGCCGATGTACCTCGCCGACAGCCTGCGCGCGATCGAGCTGTTCGGCCCGCGCCTGTACCAGCTCTACGGCCAGGGCGAGAGCCCGATGACGATCAGCGGGCTGACGCAGGCCATGCACGCCGAGCGGCGCGCGCTCGAGTCCTGCGGCATCGCCAGGACCGGGGTCGAGGTGGCGATCTTCGACGCCGGGGACGCGCCGCTGCCGCCCGGCGAAACGGGGGAGATCGTCACCCGCAGCGACTGCGTGATGGCCGGCTACTGGCGCAACCCCGAGGCGAGCGCGCGCACCCTGCGCGGCGGCTGGCTGCACACCGGCGACGTCGGCAGCCTCGACGCCGCGGGCTTTCTCACCCTCAAGGACCGCTCCAAGGACATGATCATCTCGGGCGGCAGCAACATCTATCCGCGCGAGATCGAGGAGGTGCTGCTGCGCCACCCGGCGGTGGCCGAGTGCTCGGTGGTCGGCCGCCCGCATCCGGAGTGGGGCGAAGAGGTGGTCGCCTTCGTCGTCTCGCGGCAAGGGATCACGCCGCAGGAGCTGGATGCGCTCTGCCTCGAGCACATCGCGCGCTTCAAGCGCCCGCGCGAATACCGCTTCGTCCCCGCCCTGCCGAAGAACAACTACGGCAAGGTGCTCAAGACCGAGCTGCGCCGCCTGGCCGGGGATGTGGCACAGTAACGCGTCATGGCAAAGGCGCACACCGAACCGGAAGCCGCCGCGAAGCGGCCGCTGATCCTGGTCGTCGACGACAGCGAGGACATCCGCAATTTCGTCCACACGATGCTCAAGCCGCGCTACGACACGCGGCTGGCCATGAACGGTGCATCGGCCCTGGCGGGTGCGGCGCAGACGCCGCAGCCCGACTTGATCCTGCTCGACGTGCGGATGCCGGGCACCAACGGCTACGAGGTGTGCCGCGCGCTCAAGGCGAACCCGGCCACCGCGCGCATCGCGGTGATCTTCGTCAGCGCCCAGGACGATCCCAAGGATCAGGCGCACGGCCTGATGCTGGGCGCGGTGGACTACATCACCAAGCCGCTGAGCGCGCCGCTTGCACTCGCGCGCATCGGCACCCACCTCGCGCTCTCGAGCCAGACTCACCAGCTCGAGAGCATGGTGGCCGAGCGCACCGGCGATCTGAATCACACGCGGCAGCTGCTGATCGAGCTGCTCGCGCGCGCGCTCGAGATCCGCGAAGGCGGCAGCATGAGCAACCGCGTCGTGCGCATGGCGGAATACGTCAAGCTGCTCGCACAGGCGCTTGGGGCGCAGCCGAACGCTTGCGAGATTCTCGCCCAGGCCTCGCCGCTGCACAACATCGGCACCCTCGGCGTGCCCGAGTACGTGATGCGCAAAACCGACTCGCTGAACCCCGCCGAGTGGCAGGAAATGCGCAAGCATCCCGAATTCGGCGCCGCGATCATCGGCGAGCAGAACGACCCGCTGCTGGCGACCGCGCGCGCGATGGCGATCGCGCACCACGAGCGCTGGGACGGAAAGGGCTACCCGAAGGGGCTCGCCGGCGACGCGATCCCGCTCGCCGCGCGCATCCTCGCAGTGGCCGACGCCTTCGAGGCAATGACCGCGACTCAGCGCCGGCGCGTTGCCATTCCCGTGGAGGAAGCCGCGCGCGCGATCGTCGCCGAGTCCGGCAAGCAGTTCGACCCCAAGGTGGTCGCCGCCTTCGGCAAGGCGCTGCCGAAGATGGCCGAGGTGAGCAGGACCGTGCGCGACGAGCTAAAGGGAATCCACAACCTCGATTTCAGCAGCTAGGCGGGGGAATGGGCCGCTGGCGCGAAGCCAGCGCTAGTGCAACCCGGGGGACAGCGTTTCGAAGTGCATCTCGTTTTCGTCCGACCGGATCACGTCACGCAGCACGCCGTCGTCGGAAAACTCCAGCCAGTAACGCCAGCTTTGACCCTCTTCGCGCACGCGGTAGCCCCAGGCGGTGCGCTTCTGCCGCTCGAAGCGCGTCACCTCGAACGGCTCTCCGAGCAGCGCGCTTGTGTCGCGCGTCGTGGCGGCGCCCGGCTCGAGCCGGGCGATGTCCGCGGCCGGGACCTCGTGCCGCGCCGTGCCGCCGTGCGAGGCGCAGCCCGCGCACACGAGCAGCGCCGCGGCGATGCGCACTACTCGCCCTTGCCCGGCTCGGTCGAAAAATACTTTTCGAATTTTCCCGCCTCTCCCTTGTGCTCGTCCGCGTCCGCCGGCGCGGTACCCTTGCGCGTGATGTTGGGCCACTTTACCGCGTACTCGGTATTCAGCGGCAGCCACTTGGCCGCCTTCTCGTCGGAGTCCGGCACGATCGCCGCCGGCGGGCACTCGGGCTCGCATACGCCGCAGTCGATGCACTCGTCCGGATGAATCACGAGCATGTTGTCCCCCTCGTAAAAGCAGTCCACGGGGCAGACTTCGACGCAGTCCATGTACTTGCACTTGATGCAGTCTTCGGTGACGACGTAGGTCATGAGCGCGCTTCTTTCACGATGCGAAAGGGAATCGGGGCTTGATTATCGCATCGCCGCCCAAAGCTTCGCCATAATCCCGGTGATCCACATGCAAGATAACGCCATGCCCGCGCACGCCGTCGACGTCACGACCCCCGAATTCGAGAGCGAAGTCCTGCAAGCTTCCAAGGCCCTTCCGGTCGTGGTCGACTTCTGGGCGCCCTGGTGCGCTCCCTGCCGCGCGCTGACGCCGATACTGGAGAAGCTCGCCGCCGAGTACGACGGCCGCTTCAAGCTGGTCAAGGTCAACTCCGACGAGAACCAGGAGCTCGCCGCCGCCCTCGGCGTGCGCTCGATCCCGGACGTTATGGCGTTTCGCGACGGCAAGCCGGCGGCGCATTTCCTCGGCGCCCTGCCCGAGTCCCAGGTGCGCGCCTTCATCGACAAGCTGCTGGAGGCGGCCGACAACGACGCCCGCCTCGCGCAGGCGCAGCAGCTGATCGATCTCGGCCGCGCGGACGAAGCCGAGGCGCTGCTCGATGCGGTGCGCTTCGACGTCGATCTCGAGCCGCGAATCGAGGCGCTGCGCGCCGCCATCCGTTTCGCGCGCTCCGGCGCCGACGAAGGCAAGCTGCGCGAAAAGCTCGCCGCGAGCCCCGCGGACCACGCCGCGCGCTTCGCGCTCGCCGGCGCCTGTGCCGGCGAGAAGCGCTACCGCGAGGCGCTCGACGAGCTGCTCGAAATCGTCGCCCGCGACAAGGAATGGGACAACGGCGCCGCGCGCAAGCAGATCCTCAACATCTTCAACCTGGCCGAAGGCGAGCCCGAGCTGGTCGCGGACTACCGCAGGAAGCTGGCGCGCGCGCTGTACTGACACCAAGAGGAGAACGCAGATGGACATCAAGGGACAGGCGGCGCTGGTCGCCGGCGGCGCGTCGGGGCTCGGCGCGGCCACCGCGCGCGGGCTCGCCGCGGCGGGCGCGAAAGTCGCGCTGCTCGACCTCAACGCGGAGCTGGGCGGCAAGCTCGCGTCCGAGATCGGCGGCGTGTTTCTCGAGTGCGACGTCGCGAGCGGCCAGGGCGCCCAGGCCGCGCTGGCCAAGGCGCGCGCGGCGCACGGGCCGGCGCGCATCCTGGTCAACTGCGCCGGCATCGGCGGCTCCAAGCGCCTGGTGGGCAAGGACGGGCCGATGCCGCTCGAGCACTTTGCCCGCATCGTCAACGTCAACCTGGTGGGCAGCTTCAACATGATGCGGCTCGCGGCAGCGGACATGATTCCGCTGCCGGCGCTCGCAGACGGCGAGCGCGGCGTGATGATCAACACTTCTTCGATCGCGGCCTACGACGGCCAGATCGGGCAGGCCGCCTATTCGGCCTCCAAGGGCGGCATCGTGTCGATGACGCTGCCGCTGGCTCGGGACCTGGCCCAGTTCGGCGTGCGCGTGATGACGATCGCCCCCGGCATCTTCGATACGCCGCTGCTCGGCAGGCTGCCCGAAGAGGTGCGCCAGTCGCTCGCCGCGTCGGTCCCCTTTCCCCGGCGCCTCGGCATGCCGGACGAATACGCGCAGCTCGCGCTGCACATCGTCGACAACGTGCAGCTCAACGGCGAGGTGATCCGCCTCGACGGCGCGCTGCGAATGGCGCCGCGCTAGCCGGCGAGCTTCTCGAGCAGGCGCAGCAGCTCGCGCCGCTCGGCGGCACTCAGCTTCGCGGCGCGGCGGCGGTCCTCGGCCAGCACCGCGGCCTTCATTTTGTCGAGCGCCTGCGTGCCGCGCCGCGTCAGGTGCAGGCCCCAGGCGCGCCCGTCGTCCGGGCGCCGCCGGCGCTCGACCATGCCGCGGCCGACCATCCAGTCGGTGAGCAGCATCGCGCCCGAGCGCGCGATGCCCAGCACCGCTCCGAGCGTGGACTGGCTGATCCCGGGATTGGCGCCGACGATCACCAGCGCGGTAAAGCGCGGCGGCGTGATGTGCTTGCCCTGCGTCGCGGCGTGGAAGGCGAGAAACAGCGCCACCTGCGCGCGGCGCAGGGAATAGCCGAGCAGCTCGTCGAGCACCCCGTAGTCGAGGCCCGGCACGCGCGCCATCGGCGCGAGTGCGCGCGGGCGGTGGGGGGAAGGAGGCCGCTTGGTCATTGACCGACAAATTGTAAGGGTATATAACAATCCCGCACAATCGAGGAGGAGGAAAAAGTCATGACGCAACCCAAGCGAATCAGCCGGCGCCAGTTCAACGCCGCCGTCGCCGGGCTGGGCGCCGCCAGCGCGCTGGCGCCGTTCGGCATCGCGCGCGCGGCCGGCAAGCTCAAGGTCGGCGTGCTGCTGCCGCGCTCGAGCTACGAGGCCCTGATCGGCCAATCCTGCCAGATGGGCGCCGACCTCGCCCCCGGGGTCCTCAAGTCGATGCTCGGCGTCGACATCGAGCTCATGAACGCCGACACCGAGTCGAACGTCAACACGGCGCGCACCCGCGCCGAGCGCCTGATCCAGGAAGGCGCGCACGTGCTGGTCGGCGCCTTCGACTCGGGGCAGACCGCGGCCATCGCCCAGGTCGCCGAGCAGCGCGGCGTGCCGCTGGTGGTCAACATCGCCGCCGCGCCGCAGATCACCGAGCAGGGCTACAAGTTCGTGTTCCGCAACTTCCCGACCGCGGGCGAGCTGGTCAAGAACGGCCTGTCGCTGATCGGCGACCTGTTCCAGGCCACCCACGTCGCGCCGCGCAAGGCGGTCTACATGCACGTCAACGACACCTTCGGCCAGGCGATGACGCGGGGCATCAATGCCCTGCTGCCGCGCCTGACCCAGCTGCCGTTCAAGATCGTCGACACGATCGGCTACGACCCGGCGGCGAAGGACCTCAGCGTGGAAGTCTCCAAGGCGAAGGCGGCGAACGCCGATTTCCTGCTGCTGGTGAGCCGGCTGAACGACTCGATCGTGCTGCGGCGCGAAATGGTCAAGCAGCGCTGGCACCCGATGGGACTCATCAGCCCGGGCTCGCCCGGCCTGTACGAGGAGCAGTTCTCCAAGTCGACCGGAAAATACGCCGAGTACTGCATCGTCAACCCGCCCTGGTACAACCCCAAGGCCGAGCTGACCGGGGTCGTGGAGGCGGCGTTCCAGAAGCGCAACCCGAAGGAGAAATTCGTCTATCACGGCCTCAACGTCGGCTACACCTTCGAGGCCATCATGATCGCCGCCGACGCCTTCAAGCGCGCCGGCAGCACCGACCCGAAGGCGCTCGCCGACGCGATCCGCGCGACCGACATCCAGAAGCGCGTGATGCTCGGCGGACCGATCAAGTTCAATCCCAAGGGCCAGGTCGACGGCAACCAGTCCGCCTGCGTCGAGATCCTGCGCGGCAGGCCCAGAGTCGTGCTGCCGGAGTACGCGGCGGAAGCGAAGCCGGTGTTCCCGTGGCCCGAGTACAAAGGGGCTTGAGCGCGCACAGCTGAGGAGAGGGCCGGCGCCGCCGGCCCTTTTTTTTCCCATGTCCGCCACCCTGGTCGCCAACGTCGTCATTTCAGGCGTGCTCACCGGGCTCCTCTACGGCCTGATGGCGCTCGGGCTGTCGGTGATCTTCGGCGTGGTGAGGGTGGTCAACTTCGCGCACGGCGAGATGATGACCATCGCCATGTACGCCGCGGTCCTGCTGTTCGGCGCCTTCAGGCTCGACCCGATCCTGGCGGCGCTGCCGGTGGCGGCGCTGTTCTTCGCCATCGGCTACGCGCTGCAGGCCGGGCTCATCAACCCGTTCATCACGCGCCCCGAGCACTCGCAGTTCATCCTGCTGGTGGCGGTGGCGACGATCCTCACCAACGTCATGCTGATGGTGTTCGGCCCCGACGCGCGCAGCGTGCAAACCGACTACCAGCTCGACTCCTGGGCGATCGGCCAGATCATCGTCGACAAGGCGCGCGTGTACGCCGCGCTGTGCGCGCTCGCCACCACGGCCGGCCTGTTCGCTTTCTTTCGCTTCTCGCGCACCGGCACCGCGATCCGCGCCTGCGCCGACAACCACCTCGGCGCGCGCATCGTCGGCCTCGACGTCAAGCACCTGTACGCCCTCACCTTCGGCCTCGGCGCCGCCTGCGTGGCGATTGCCGGCTGCATGATGACGCTGCTGGTCGAGGTCGCACCCTCGCTCGGGCCGAGCTACACGCTGCTCGGCTTCGTCATCGTGATCGTCGGCGGCCTCGGCTCGATGCCCGGTGCGCTGCTCGGCGGCGTGCTGATCGGCGTCTCCGAGGCGCTCGCAGGGCTGTTCATCGACCCTTCCGCGAAAAGCATGATCAGTTTCGCCCTGCTGATCGTGGTGCTGCTGTTCCGGCCGCAGGGGCTGCTCGGGAGGACGACTTGAGCCCCCGGGCGCGCGTGCCGCTGCTGCTCGCCGCGCTGGCCGCGGCGCTGCTCGCGCTGCCCCACGTCGCCGGCAGCTACGTGCTCTCGGTCGCCACGCTGGCGCTGTATTTCGCCTTCACCGGGCAGGCCTGGAACGTGATGATGGGCTTCGCCGGCCAGCTCTCGCTCGGGCATTCGCTCTACGTCGGGCTCGGCGCCTACGCCGCGGCGGCGCTGTTCGTGAAGTTCGGCATCGGCCCCTGGGCCGGGATCTGGCTGGCGATGGCGGTGTGCGTGGCCGCGGGCGCGGCGATCGGCCTGCTAGCCTTCCGCTTCGGCATCTCCGGGGTGTACTTCGCGCTGCTCACGATCGCCTTCGCCGAGTTCACCCGCATCGGCTTCGACCACATCGGCTGGCTCGGCGGCCCGGGCGGGCTGTTCCTCAAGGTCGGGCAGCGCACCAGCATCGACCTCGCCAACCTGCGCGGCACGCCGACCATGTTCTACTACGTGATGCTGGCGCTCACCGCGGGCGCATTCGCGCTCTGCGCCTGGCTGCTGCGCAGCCGCGCCGGCTACTACTGGCAGGCGATCCGCGAGGACGAGGACGCCGCGCGCGCGCTCGGCATCAACACCTTCCGCTGGAAGCTGCTGGCGGTGGCCATCAGCGCCGCGATGACCTCGCTCGCCGGGGTGTTCTTCGCGTTCTACTACAACAACCTCTTTCCCGAGCAGATCTTCCACATCAGCCAGTCGATCGAGATCATCCTCGGCCCGATCGTGGGCGGCGTCGGCACCCTGTTCGGCCCGATCCTCGGCGCGGTGCTGCTCACCACGCTGGCCGAGTCGCTCACCAACCTCGTCGCCGCCATGGGCCTGGACATTCCCGGCGTGAAGCAGGTCTTCTACGGCGTCATTCTGCTCTTGGTGATCATGTTCCTGCCGAACG
>DATFMS010000003.1:0-5963 GCA_035266805.1 Burkholderiales bacterium
CCTGCGTGCTCGAGGGCGGAATCGCCTGCGTGAACCTGGTCATGATCCGCGGCGGCCGGCACGTAGGCGATCGCAGCTTCTTCCCGCAGAACGCCGAAGGTGCCGCGGCAGGGGAGGTGCTCGCCGCTTTCCTCGAGCAACACTACCTCGAGCAGCCGGTACCGCCACTCATCCTGACCAGCGATGAGCTCGACCGTGCCGCGCTTGAAGAGGCACTGAGCGAACGCACCTCGCGCGGGACGCAGATTCTTTCGCCGACCTACGGTGAGCGCCGGGTCTGGCTCGATATGGCGCGTAAGAATGCCGAGCTCGCCATCGCGCACCGCGAGCGCGAGCGGAGCACTCAGGAAACGCGTATCGCAGCGCTACGCGATGCTCTCGAACTGCCGCAGTCCGCGCAACGAATCGAGTGCTTCGACGTAAGCCACACCATGGGGGAGGCCGCGGTCGCGTCCTGCGTCGTGTACGACCAGCACGCGATGCAGAAAAGTGAGTACAGACGGTATAACATCCGGGATATCACGCCAGGCGACGACTACGCGGCGATGCGTCAGGCGCTCGCACGGCGCTATGAGCGCGTAACGACAGAGGCAGGCAAGATTCCCGATCTGATTCTCATTGACGGAGGCAAAGGCCAGGTCGGCGCTGCCAAGGCGGCGCTGATCGAGCTCGGTCTGAACGACGTCGCCGTGGTCGGCGTCGCCAAAGGCCCGCAGCGCAAGCCGGGACTCGAAGAGCTGGTGGTCGAGGCGGAAGGTCGCAGCATGACCTTGCCGCCGCAGCATCCCGGATTGCACCTGATCCAGAGCGTCCGTGACGAGGCGCACCGCTTTGCCATCGTCGGCCATCGGGCGCGGCGCGGCAGATCGCGTACCACGTCGTCGCTGAACGAGATTCCGGGAGTGGGCGCCAAGCGACGACAGCGCCTGCTGGCGCATTTCGGCGGATTGCGCGAGGTACACGCGGCCGCGGTCGACGAACTGTGCAAGGTAGACGGCATCAGCCGCGGCCTCGCGGAGCAGATCTATCGTCACCTTCACCAACAAGCAGGCCAGTGATGCCGCTGAATCTGCCCAACCTCATCACCTGGCTGCGCATCATCTTGATCCCTCTTATCGTGGGGGTGTTCTATCTGCCGGACTCCGTGCTACCGATGCCGAGCAAGAACCTCGCCGCAACAGTGATCTTCGTCTTCGCCGCGGTGACGGACTGGCTCGACGGCTATCTTGCCCGGAAGCTGGACCAGATGTCCGCTTTCGGGGCGTTTCTCGACCCGGTAGCCGACAAGCTGATGGTGGTGGGAGCCCTGATCGTGCTGCTGCAGCTCGACCGGGTCGAGTCGGCCGTCGCGTTGATCATCATAGGGCGCGAAATCGCGATTTCCGCGTTGCGCGAATGGATGGCCAAGATCGGCAAGGCCAAGAACGTAGCGGTCGCGTTCGTGGGCAAGATCAAGACCGTCAGCCAGATGATCGCGGTCCCGCTGCTGCTGTACCACGATGACCTATTTGGCACGATCAATTGCCAGGTTCTGGGCACCGTGCTGATCAACGTCGCCGCCGTGCTCACCGTCATTTCGATGATGTACTACCTGCGCCAAGCGCTGCCGCATGCCACTACGGCAGGTTGAGCGTCGGCCGGGATGGCCTTATAATCCACCGCTCGATGACGCGGGAATAGCTCAGTTGGTAGAGCGCAACCTTGCCAAGGTTGAGGTCGGGAGTTCGAGACTCCTTTCCCGCTCCAGATTCCACGAGGGAGAGCCTTTAGGGGTTCTCCCTTTTTTGCTACGAGCTTCCGGCGGGGTGGCAGAGTGGTCATGCAGCGGCCTGCAAAGCCGTGGACGCCGGTTCGATTCCGACCCCCGCCTCCAGTATTTTCCGCGACAATCCGGCTTAGCCCGGGTGGTGAAACTGGTAGACACAGGGGACTTAAAATCCCCAGGCCTTAACCGGCCGTGCCGGTTCGAGTCCGGCCCCGGGCACCACGTCAGCTGCGCCCGAGCGTCAGCCGGGAATAGTTCCTGCCGAAGACATATGCGTAGTCGCGCGACCGTACCAGTTTCTGGGCCAGCAGGACGCCGAGTCCGCCTACCGGCCTGGTGCGGACGGTATGGTCGATTCCGACCGGGGCATGGCTGAACGGGTTGAACGGGCGGGCGTTATCCTCGAACGTGATCGCAATTTCGGCGTCGTCGCAGGAAAGACTTATCCACACCGGTTGCTGGCTTTCGTCGCCATAGCCATGACGGATACAATTCGTGAATAATTCCTCAAGAACGACGTTTGTTCGCAAACACGCATCACGCGCCAGCCCGGAGTCGGCGCAAAATGACTCCAGGAAGGCGCGAATGTCCTGCAGCGCAGTCATGCGGGCAGCGAATACTTGGCTTCGCGTTCTAGTCATGTTGGAGCATTATAGTAATTGACTTATCAAGGAGGCATTATGCGCGGAGTAATTACTTTGGTAGGCATCGCACTGGCGGTCGTGGCGTTCGGCGCCGCCGCAGAGGATGCAGGGCAAATCAAGACGGCACAGGGGAGCGCCCAGATCGTGCGCGACGGCCAGCACATCGCCGTAACGCCCGGGGTCCACGTGCGTCAGTCAGATTCGATCGTAACAGGCGACGACGGAACGGTCGGAGTGACGCTTGCGGACAACAGCCTGCTGTCGATCGGCCCGAACACGGTCATGTCCCTCGACCAGTACGCCTTCGACACCACCACCCATGAAGGCAAAATGGATGCGTCGCTGAAGAAAGGTACGCTTGTCGTGATATCGGGGAAACTGGTCAAGCAATCGCCGGGGGCGATGCGGATCCATACCCCTGCGTCGATCATGGGGGTGCGTGGCACTAGATTTATCGTCCACGTTTCCGAGCCGAAGACCTGATGGGGGCTTTGCTCTACGCCGTTCTCCTCGCTGCCTACGTCGTGTTTGGCGGGCCGACCGCCCCGATCGCCGAGGAGACGGTGGTGGTACTGCCGGGCGAGCATGGCCATATCGGTGGGGTCGTGGTTCGCCGCGGACTCCACGTACAGGTCCTCGATACGGCCTACGCGGCGAGCCACATTGGCACCGACGGCGTACTCGATGCGGAGCGCCTGTCGGCCGCGGAAGTACAGCAGGAGTATGGAAAGACGATTGCGGCGCTTCCGCCCAAGCCCGCAAGCTTCATGCTTTACTTCATCACAGGGACCGACGAACTCACTGAAGAATCGAAGGTGGAATTGCAGCGGGTGATGGCCGAGATTCGCAAGCGACCGGTCGCGGACGTGGAGCTGATCGGGCACACCGACACTGTGGGAGCGAAGCTCGCAAACGATCTTCTTTCGAAACAGCGTGCGGAGACGATGCGCAAGTTCCTGTTGGACGCCGGAATCAGCATGGACCGGATCGAGGTGTCGGGCCGCGGCGAGCGCGAGCCGCTGGTGCCCACCGGTAACGAAGTTGATGAGCCGCGCAACCGGCGTGTGGAAATCAACGTCCGCTGAGCTAGACCCCGCGCCAGCGCAGGCATAGGAGCGTCAAGTCGTCCGAGGCGTCAGCCCCGTCTACGAAGCGCTGCACGTCCGCATGCAAAGTGCTGACGATCTCTTCCGGCCCGGCGCCCTGGGGAAGTCCTCGCAACAGCGCCTCCACCCGATCTATTCCGTACAAACCGTTGTTTAGGTCCATCGCTTCCGTCACGCCGTCGGTCAACAGGCAAAGCGACTCACCGGGAACGAGCTGGCGGTAGCGGGTGGTATAGGAATGGTTTTCCAGCACGCATAGTGGGGGGCCGTCTCCGATCTCGAATCGCTCTGGAGGCGCATCCGATTGCTTGCTGTATGGCGGTTCGTGGCCAGCGTTCGAATATTCCAGGATGCCGGTCCGTACATCGAGTATGCCCGCAAAGGCGGTCACGAACAGCGCCTCCGGGTTTTCGCGGCTGATCTCTGCGTTGGCGCGAACGAACGCGGCGCCGATATCGCGGCCGGTACGCATCGCCGCGCCCTTTATCAGAGTCTTCGACAATGCCATGAACAGGCTCGCCGGCAGTCCCTTGCCGGAAACGTCGCCAACCACAAAGAAGAGGTGATCCGCGCCGATCATGGCGTAGTCATAGAAATCCCCTCCGATGGTGCGCGCGGGCTCGAGAAGCGTGGCAAGCTCAAAGCGGCGTTCGTCCGCGAACAACGCCGTGGGGGAGGGCAGAAGGCCCATTTGAATGCGCCGCGCGGCCTGCAGTTCGCCGGCCACCCTTGCAGCAGCTTCGCGCATCGCGCGGCGCTGTCGGTCAGCTTCGGCGAGAGTCCCTGCCAGTACCGTACCGAAGACGAGGATGACTCCAAGTGCCGGAGAAGCCACATCGAGAAGCAGCCCGCTCCGGAATGCGACAAGACCGATCGCGAACAGAGCGCCCAGGACGACGGCAAACGACGCGGCGGAGGCCCAAACCCGAAGCGCCGGCACGGCGCCAACCAGCACCAAGCCTGCGACCAGCAGCAACCCCGCCTCGATCCAGCGGGCACCGAAGGGGCGTCGCAAGAATTGACCGTCAAACATTTGCTCGAGGAGCTGCTGATGTATTTCGACCCCGGGCACGCGCTCCCCGAGCGGCGTCACCTTCTGGTCAAGCAACCCGAGCCCGGTAACGCCCACCAGCACTAGCTTGTCATGCAGCATCTGAGGCGCAACGCGCCCCGCGAGCAGGTCGGCAGCGGAAACGAAACGACTTCGATCATCACGGCCGAAATGAAGCCAAAGTTGTCCGTCGCCCTGCGTTGGTACCGCAATATCGCCCAAGTGCAGAATCAGACGGTTGCGCCCGTTTGCGTCAATGCGCAACGAGCCGAGCCCTTTCGCGACGCGGAACATCTCGGCCGTAAGCGATGGCACATACACAGCGCCGATCTGCGCTATGACTGGCACGCGGCGAATGATGCGCTCCGACTCTCCGACACTGATCAGGCCGCGACCCGCCGCCGCCCGATCGAGCATCGGAAGGCTTTGCAGCTGTCCCTCGAAGCTGAGCAGCGGTGGCGGGTGTGGCGCAAACAGTCTCACCGGTGCCACCTTCGGTGGCGCGAGGAAGCGGCTGTCTCGGTACGCCAGGCCGGCCACCGCGAGCACGACCTTGTTGCCCCGGATTGCCTGCGCCAGCGCGGCATCCCCCGACCCATTGGTGGACGATCCATCCGGCTCCGAAAAGAGAATGTCGACCCCGATCGCCGCGGGCCCGGCTGCCGCGATCCGTCGTAGCAACTCTGCCGTCCGCGCGCGCGGCCACGGCCATTGGCCATAGGCGGCAAGCGACTGCTCGTCAATCGCCACGACAGTCGCCGGAAATGATTTCCTTTCGCGCGGGAGAAGTCGCTGATAGCCGTCGAAAAGGGCGTCGCGTACCGAGCGCACCAAGGGTGGCTGCAGAACGATCGCCAGCGCGCCGGCCAGTAGCACTGCGATGCCGGTCGCGCGCTTGGCGGAAACCATCCTCAGAGGTCGAGCTCCAAGCCGTCGTACGCTGCCAGCACCTCGAGGCGATGCCCTTCCTGCGTAAGCTCCTCGAAGCGCACCGTTTCCCGCAGGATCTGCTCTATGTCGGCGTCGTCATTGGCCGGTTCGTGATGAAACAATGCGAGGCGCTTTACCTTTGCCATCTGGCACAGTTCGACGCCCACCACGTTGCTCGAATGCCCCCAGTCGGCCTTGACCGATACCGCGTCGGCAAGCGAATACATCGCATCGAATATGACGAGGTCGGCGTTGTGAAAAAGCTGCACGAACCCCAAGGTATTCGCGCCGTTCTCGAGCTTGTGCTCGGAGTCGGTGGTGTAGACCAGGCTTTTGCCGCCGGATTCGAAGCGATAGCCGTAGGAGTCGCCGCCGTGCAACTGCAGCTTCGGCGTAACGGCGACGCCGGAGATCTGCGTCGTCCGCCCCGGCGCCAGTCGGATGAATTCGGTCACCGCCGCAAGCTG
>DATFMS010000004.1:0-2093 GCA_035266805.1 Burkholderiales bacterium
CGCCGTCACCCGCGCCAAGGAGACCGACCTGAGGCACGCGCTGCGCGAGATCCGCAGCGCGATCGACGCCTACAAGCAGGCGGCCGACGAAGGCCGGGTCGCGAAGTCCGCGGACGAGTCGGGCTATCCCGGGACGCTCGAGGCGCTGGCGCAGGGGGTCGAGGACCAACGCAGCGGCAAGGCCGGAACGATGATCTATTTCCTGCGCCGCATCCCGCGCGACCCGTTCGCCGCGGACCCGACGCTTGCCGCCGCGCAGACGTGGGGCAAGCGCAGCTACGAAAGTCCGCCCGACGATCCGCGCGAGGGCGCGGACGTGTTCGACGTATACAGCCTTTCCAAACGCAGCGGGCTCAACGGCATTCCCTACCGTGAGTGGTAAGCGAGGCTTCACGCTCATCGAGCTGCTCGTCGTGCTCGCCATCATCGGCGTGCTGCTGGCGATCGCCGCGCCGCGCTATTTCAGCAGCGTCGACCGCTCCAAGGACGCGGTGCTGAGGTCGAATCTGCACCAGATGCGCGAGGCCATCCAGCAGTACTACGCCGACAAGGACAAGTATCCCGAAAAGCTCGGCAGCCTCGTGACCGAGCGCTACCTGCGCGAGGTGCCGGTCGACCCCATAACGGAGCGCGCGGACACGTGGATCGTGGTCCCGCCCCCGGACCCGGAGCAGAGCGGCGTCTTCGACGTGCGCAGCGGCGCGCCGGGCAACGGAAGGGACGGCACCCGCTACCGGGACTGGTGAGCATGCGGACGGCGCAGGGCGGCTTCACCTACATCGGCGTGCTGATCCTCGTCGCGATCATGGGAGTGCTGCTCTCGCTCGCGGGCCGCGTCTGGCATACCGAATCCGTGCGTGCGCGCGAGGCCCAGCTCCTGTTCGTGGGCGACCAGTACCGCGAGGCAATCCGCCGCTATGCCGAGGCCACCCCCGCCGGCGCGGCCCGCTATCCCCGCGCGCTTTCCGACCTGCTGCTCGACGCGCGCCGGCCCGAGATCGAGCGCTACCTGCGCAGGCTGTATCCCGACCCCATCACCGGCAGCGGCGAGTGGGGCCTCGTCAAGGCGCCCGACGGCGGCATCGCCGGGGTGTACAGCCTGTCCGAGAGCAAGCCCTTCAAGCAAGCCAACTTTCCGGCCTCGGACGCGGCGTTCGACGGCAGCGAGAAGTACTCGGACTGGCGGTTCGTGTACGCTCCGTTCTCCGGGGCGGTCGCGACGCCGGCGCCCTTGCCATCACGATAGTGATGTGTAGTGAGGCACGGTGGTGGCGCGATGCTTCCGCACCCTCCTAGCATTGGCGCACAGGAACTTGGCACAATTGAGCAATTGCTAGAATACACAAGATGCTTGCCAACGAAGAACTAGGCGCCAATCATTTGAGTCGGACACCGTTCCTCAGCATGCCGCGCGACATATGAGCAACGCACCGCCAATCCAAACTGACCACCGACCGCCCATCGTCGATCGATTGAAGTGGCAATCGGCGCTATTTCAGCGGTTTCCACGGCGTATGCAGCTCCACGAAATTCCTGTAGATCACCTGCCCTGCAAGCAAATTCGAATCAATATTTGGCGGAATCATGCCTTCGAGCCCATTGCAGATTTGTGTCCGCCGTACGCCGCATTTGGGGACTGGCAGCCAGATTTTCGGATCGGAAACTACGATGATTCGCTTGATTTCTCGAACTACTTGGCCGCAGATCTTGAGCTCGTCTGGATCGACGCGCTCCGATACACCCGAAAGATGCCGCCTGCGGAATTTCTTGCATGGCTAGCCGAGCGAATAAGGGCGTTGCGAGCACGAAGTGGCGCCCCGATACTTCTCGCAACATGGCTCGACGACGTTGCCGCCCTCGTCGAATCCGTGAAGTCGGTTCCCGGCGTATACGTCATTGATCTCGAATCTCTCGCGCGAGATCAGGGTCTTCCGCTTGTAGATGCGCGCAATGTAGCGATCTCGGGGAGCGTCATTGCCGCGCGTTTACACGCAGTCATCGCACGAGAACTCTCATGCCGATGGGTACCGGCGGCGCTATTTCCGCCAATAAGAGCGATAGCAGTTGACCTCGACAACACGCTGTACAAAGGA
>DATFMS010000005.1:0-2429 GCA_035266805.1 Burkholderiales bacterium
GAGGCCGGCGTCGCCGAGGACGGCGAAACCGCCGAGGCGCTGCTCGCCGTGGCGACCACGGCCGAGCAGGCCCTGCGGGTGGTCGGACCCTACCTGATGGACGTTGCCGTGGAGGACGGCCGGCCGCGGCCGCTCGGCACGCGCGAGATCATCCGCGCCGCAGGCCCGACCGTCGCCGGCGCGGCCATCCGCGAAGGCGACGAACGAGACGACGCCAAGGAAGCGAGCGCCGCCTGAGCCCGGCGCGAAAGGACCGGTGAGATGTACCGCTACGACGAATACGACAGCACATTGGTCGCCGAGCGCGCCCGACAGTTCCGCGGCCAGGTGGCGCGGCGCCTGAGCGGCGAGCTCACGGAGGAGCAGTTCCGCCCGCTGCGCCTGATGAACGGGCTCTATCTGCAGCTGCACGCCTACATGCTGCGCATCGCGATTCCCTACGGCACGCTGTCGTCGCGGCAGCTGCGCAAGCTGGCCGAGATCGCGCGGCGCTACGACAAGGGCTACGGCCACTTCACCACGCGCCAGAACCTGCAGTTCAACTGGCCGCGCCTGGCGGACGTGCCGGCGATCCTGGACGAGCTCGCCACGGTGCAGATGCATGCGATCCAGACCAGCGGCAACTGCATCCGCAACGTGACTGCCGACCAGTTCGCCGGCGCCGCCGCCGACGAGGTCGAAGATCCGCGCGTCTACTCGGAGATCATCCGGCAGTGGTCGACGCTGCACCCCGAGTTCAGCTTTTTGCCGCGCAAGTTCAAGATCGCCGTGACCGGCGCCGAAAACGACCGCGCAGCAGTGCAGGTGCATGACATCGGCCTGCGCCTGCGGCACAACGGGGACGGCGAGGTCGGCTTCGAGGTCCTGGTCGGCGGCGGCCTCGGCCGCACCCCGGTGATCGGTAAGACGATCCGCGAGTTCCTGCCGAAGCCGCATCTGCTGTCTTATCTCGAGGCCATCCTGCGCACCTACAACATGCTCGGGCGCCGCGACAACCTGTTCAAGGCGCGCGTCAAGATCCTGGTCAATGCGACCGGCGTGGACAAGTTCCGCGATCTGGTCGAGGAGGAGTGGAGCCACATCCGCGATGGGGCGCTGACGCTGCCCGAGGCGGAGATCGCGCGCATCCGCGCCCACTTCGCGCCGCCGCCCTACGAGGAACTTACCGGCGATTCGCCCGAACACGCCGCGGCGCGGCGCCGCGACCCGGACTTCGCGCTCTGGGCGCGCACCAACGTCGTCGCGCACAAACGGCCCGGCTATGCCATCGCCACGATCTCGCTGAAGCCGACCGGCGGCGTGCCGGGCGACGTCACGGCCGAGCAGATGGAGGCCGTCGCCGATCTGGCCGACCGCTACAGCTTCGGCGAGATCCGCGTGACGCACGAGCAGAACTTGGTGCTGGCGCACGTCCGCCAGGCCGATCTCCACGCCCTGTGGCAGGCGCTGCGGCAACAGGGGCTGGCGACCGGCAATGCCGGACTGATCTCCGACATCATCTGCTGCCCGGGCCTGGACTACTGCAACCTGGCCAACGCGCGCTCGATCCCGGTGGCGCAGCGCATCAGCCAGCGCTTCGCCGACCTCAAGCGGCAGCACGACATCGGCGCGCTCAAGATCAAGATCTCGGGCTGCATCAACGCCTGCGGCCACCACCACGTTGGCCACATCGGAATCCTCGGCGTCGATAAGCACGGCGAAGAGTTCTATCAGGTCACACTTGGCGGTAGCGCGGACGACAGCGCGGCGATCGGCAAGATCGTCGGGCCTGCGTTCTCCGCCGGCGACATCGTCGCGGCCGTCGAGACCATCGTCGAGACCTACCTCGCGCAACGGCGCGCGGGCGAAACCTTCAACGCGACCCTGGCCCGCGTCGGCCTGGCGCCATTCAAGGAGAAGCTCTATGCCGCTGATTAAGGATGACCGCTTCGCGAAGGACGGCTGGATCGCGCTGGATGACGACGACGCGCTGCCGGCCGGCGCCCCCGTCATCGTCACGCTGGAGCGCTGGCGCGCGGAGCGCGCCCGGCTCGTGGGACGCAACGCGCCGCTCGGGTTGCGCCTGCGCAGCGATCAGGCGCCCGCCGAGATCGCCGGAGACCTGCCGCATTTCGCGCTGATCGCGCTCAAGTTCCCGAAATTCACCGACGGACGCGCCTACTCCTACGCGCGCCTCTTGCGCGAGCGCTATGGGTTCGCCGGCGAGCTGCGTGCGGTCGGCGCGGTGCTGCGCGACCAGTACGGCTTCATGCGGCGCTGCGGCTTCGATGCCTTCGAGGTGACGACGGAGCTCGACCTCGACGCCTGGCGCGCGGCGCTCGGCGAGGTCAGCGTCGCCTATCAGCCGGCGGCCGACCGCCGGCCCTGGATCGCCGCCCTGCGTCACGGCAGGCCGGCCCAGCGTGTGGCGCGCCCGACGGTGCCGGTCC
>DATFMS010000006.1:0-3246 GCA_035266805.1 Burkholderiales bacterium
TGCCTGGCGCCGGTCGCCGACCTCGAGCGCGTGGCCACCCGCAGCGCGCTCGGCCGCGTGCTGGCGCAAGACGTGGTGCCGGGCTTCGACGTTCCGGCGCACGACAATTCGGCGATGGACGGCTACGCCGTTCGCGCCGCCGACCTGGCGCCGGACGGCGAGTCGCGCCTGGAGGAAATCGGCACCGCGCTCGCCGGCCGTCCCTACAAGGGCAAGGTCGGCACGGGCGAATGCGTGCGCGTGATGACCGGCGCGGTGCTGCCGCACGGCACCGACACGGTCGTGATCCAGGAGGTGGTCCGCATCGAGGGCGACTCGATCGTCGTCCCCGCCGGGCAGAAGCGCGGACAGAACACGCGCACCGCTGGCGAGGACCTCAAAAAAGGCGTGCCGGTGCTGCGCGCCGGGCGCGCGCTGGCCCCGGCCGACCTCGGGCTGATCGCCTCGCTCGGCATCGCCGAGCTGAACGTGCGCCGCCGGCTGCGCGTCGCATTCTTCTCCACCGGCGACGAGCTGGCCTCGATCGGCGCGCCGCTCGGCGAAGGCGAGGTTTACGACTCGAACCGCTACACGCTGTACGGCATGCTTACGCGGCTGGGGGTCGAAATCCGCGACATGGGCGTGGTGCGCGACGACCCCGCCCTGCTCGAGGCCGCGTTCTCGAGCGCGGCGGCGAACGCCGACGCGATCGTCACCTCGGGCGGCGTTTCGGTGGGCGAGGCCGACTTCACCAAGCAGATGATGGCCAAGCTGGGCGAAGTGCTGTTCTGGAGGATCGCGATGCGCCCGGGGCGGCCGATGGCCTTCGGCCGCGTCGGCAACGCTTACCTGTTCGGCCTGCCCGGCAACCCGGTGGCGGTGATGGTCACCTTCTACCAGTTCGTGCGCGACGCCCTGCTCTTCCTTTCGGGACGAACCGACGATTTCACCCTCCCTCTGTTGCGGGTGGCCGCCTCGCAACCGATCAGAAAGGTCCCCGGCAGAACCGAATACCAGCGCGGCGTGCTGTTTCGCGACGGCGGCGAATGGAAGGTGAGGACCACCGGCCAGCAGGGCTCGGGCGTGCTGCGCTCGATGTCCGAGGCGAACTGCTTCATCGTGCTCGAGCACGAGCGCGGCAGGGTCGAAGCCGGCGAGCTGGTGCAGGTGCAGCTGTTCGACGGCCTGGTCTGAGGTGGCGCAGACGACGCTCTTCTTCTGGGGCGCGTTCGCGCTCAAGCTGAGCGTGACCGGGATCGTCGTGGTCGCCGCCTCCTACGTGGTCGAACGCAGCGGCCCGTTTCTCGGCGCGCTGATCGCGGCGCTGCCGACGGCGGCCGGGGCCGCGTACGTGATCCTCGCCCTCGAGCATCCGCCGGCCTTCATCGCCGCGAGCACGGTCGGCAGCGTGGCTTCGAATGCCGCGGTGGCGCTGTTCGCGCTCGCCTACGCCGCGCTGGCCCAGCGCCGCGGGCTCGGCGCCAGCCTGGGCGGCGCGATTGCACTGTGGGCGCTCGCGGTGGCCGCCATCCGCGCCGTGAGCTGGACCCTCGGCAGCGCGCTGCTGCTCAACCTCGTGGTGTACGCGCTGACGATTCCCGCCAGCCGGCGCTATCGCAGTCCGGGCGCGCTCGGCGGACCGGCCAAGCGCGGCCGCTACGACCTGCTGGCGCGCGCGGCGACGGTCGGCCTGGTGGTGACGCTGGTCACCGCCGCCAGCACCCGCATCGGCCCCCTGCTGACCGGCGTCTTCGCCCTGCTGCCGGTGGCGATGGGCAGCTTCGTCGTCATCCTGCAGCCGCGCATCGGCGGCCCGGCGACCGCGAGCGTGCTGGCGAACGCGCAGGCGCCGCTGCTGGGCCTGGGGCTCGCCTTCGCCGTGGTGCACCTCGCCGTGCCGCTCGGAGTGTGGTGGGCGCTGCTGCTCGGCCTCGCCACCTCGTTCGGCTGGAGCGCGCTGCTGCTTGTCATGCGCCGCGCGCCTGCTTGACCAGCTCCTCGAGGGTCTCGTAGGGCTGGGCGCCGACCACGCCCTTGTTGCCGGCGACGAAGGTCGGCACGCCGGTAACGCCGTACTGGCGCGACAGCTCCCAGTCGGCGTCGACCGCCGCGCGGTGGGTTCGTTTCTCGATCACTTCACGCGCCTGGTCGGCCGGCAGGCCGACCGCTGCCGCGATCTCGACCAGCACTTCCGGGTCGCCGATGTCGCGCGCGTCGACGAAGTAGGCGCGGAACAGCGCGTCGTGGATCGCTTCGCCCCCCGGCCGGGTATCGGCCCAGGCGCCGAGCTCCTGCGCCAGGCGGCTGTTGTAGGTCATCGTGCGGTCGCCGTAGGGCAGGCCCTCGGCTTGCATGCGCGCGCGCATCTGGGCCTGCATCTGCGCCACGTCGTAGCCGCGCCCGGCGAACAGATCCGCCAGGCTGCGGCCTTCCGCGGGCGTGTCGGGGTGTAGCGGGAAATGCACCCACTTGATGCGCACGCCGTGTTCGCGCCTGAGCCGCTCAATACGCACGGTACTGAGATAGCACCAGGGTCAGACGTAGTCCGAGAATATTTCCAGTACCAGGGGTTCGCTCATGAGCCTAATCCTTCTTGGCTGCCTGCTTGTCGTAGAAGGTGACCAGTTTTACCACGTCGCCCGCGTCGACGCGGCCGATCGGTCCCGAGCTGTAGGTCGAGGCGCGCACCTTGCCGTCCGCGGCGACGACGAACTCGGACGGCTGGATTATTCCGCGCCGCTCCTCCCACCAGGCGCCGATCCGGTCCGCCGTCGCGCGCGTGAGCCCGTAGGCCACCGGAAACGACAGCTCGGCGGCAACTTCCCTCGCCTTGTCGACGGTATCGACGCTCGCGGCGACGATCTTCACCCCGAGCGCGTCGAGCTCGGGCCTGATCTTCTCGAAGCCGGCCAACTGCCGGCGGCAGTATGGTCACCAGTGCCCGCGGTAGAACAGAATCACCTTGTAGCGAGCGTCGAGGCCGGCGGGCAGCTCGAGCCTGTCGCCGTCGACCAGGTCGAGCGCAAGGGTCGGAAAGCTGTCGCCGGTATTGAGCTTGTCAGCCATCGCACAATCCTCCAGGCCCGATTATGGCAGGGTTTGCCTGGCGGAAAAGAGTGGGAGTCGAACCCACCAGGGACGTCTGACGCCCCTCACCGGATTTGAAGTCCGGGCGCCCCACCGGGGTGCGATTCTCTTCCGTTTGTTTCGCTGATCAGAACGTGCGCGTCGCCGACGCGCCGGGTGAATCTTATCCGGTCGAAGTAC
>DATFMS010000007.1:0-14319 GCA_035266805.1 Burkholderiales bacterium
GAGGGCGAGGAGCGCGGCAACCTGCTGTTCGCGCGCTACGGCCAGGCCTTCCCCGCGGGATACCGCGAGGATCATCCGGCGCGCAGCGCGCTGCTCGACATCGAGATGATGGAAGGGCTCGGCGCGCCGCCCGCGCTGGCGATGAATCTGCACCGGCCGCTCGCCGCCGAGCCCGGCGCGCTGCGCTTCAGGCTGTTCCGTTCCGGTGCCCCGGTCGTCCTCTCGGACGCGCTGCCGATCCTCGAGAACCTCGGCGTGCGCGTGCTCGACGACCGCCCCTATCACGTCCAGCCCTCCGGCGGCCGCACGGTGTGGATCGTCGACTTCGGCCTCGCGCTGCCCGGTGAGTCCGAGGTGGCGCTCGAGCGGGTGCGGCCCCTGTTCCACGAGGCCTTCGAGGCGATGTGGTCGGGCCGGGTCGAGCCCGACAACCTGAACCAGCTGGTGCTCGCCGCCGAGCTCTCGGCGCGCGATATCGCGATCCTGCGCGCCTACAGCCGCTACCTGCGCCAGGCCGGCATTCCCTTCAGCCTGGCCTACATGCAGCAGACGCTTGTCGCGCACGCCGCGCTGGCGCGGCGCCTGGTGGCGCTGTTCGAGGCGCGCTTCGATCCGGCGCGTGCCTCGGCGGACGCCGAACGGACCCTGGCGGGCGAGATCGAAGCCGGGCTCGAGCAGGTGCCGAGCCTGGACGACGATCGCATCCTGCGCCGCTTCCTCGAGACGATGCGCGCCACCACGCGCAGCAACGTCTTCCAGCGCGGGCGCGACGGCGCGCCCAAGCCCTACATGGCGCTCAAGTTCGATCCGAGCAAAGTGCCCGAGCTGCCCGAGCCGCGGCCGATGTTCGAGATCTTCGTCTATTCGCCGCGGGTCGAGGGCGTGCACCTGCGCGGCGGGCCGGTGGCGCGCGGCGGGCTGCGCTGGTCCGACCGGCGCGAGGATTTCCGCACCGAGGTGCTGGGCCTGATGAAGGCGCAAATGGTGAAGAACGCTGTCATCGTGCCGGTCGGCTCGAAGGGCGGCTTCGTGGTCAAGCAGCCGCCGCCCGGCGGCGAGCGCGAGGCGCTGCTGAAGGAAGGCATCGAGTGCTATCAGACTTTCCTGCGCGGGCTGCTCGATGTCACCGACAACCTTGTCGAAGGCAGGCCGGTGGCGCCGCCCGACGTGGTACGGCACGACGGCGACGACGCCTACCTGGTGGTGGCCGCCGACAAGGGCACCGCGAGCTTCTCCGACATCGCCAACGGCGTGGCCGCCGAATACGGCTTCTGGCTAGGCGACGCCTTCGCCTCCGGCGGCTCGGCCGGCTACGACCATAAGAAGATGGGCATCACCGCGCGCGGCGCCTGGGAGTCGGTCAAGCGTCACTTCCGCGAGCTTGGCGTCGACACCCAGTCGCAGCCCTTCAGCGTGGCCGGGATCGGCGACATGTCGGGCGACGTGTTCGGCAACGGCATGCTGCTGTCGCGCCACATCAGGCTGATCGCCGCGTTCGACCACCGCCACATCTTCGTCGACCCCGAGCCCGACGCCGAGGCGAGCTTCCGCGAGCGCGAGCGACTGTTCGCTCTGCCGCGCTCGTCCTGGGCCGACTACGACGCGAAACTGATCTCGAAGGGCGGCGGCGTCTGGCCGCGCAGCGCCAAGTCGATCAAGCTCCCGGCCGAGGCGCGCCGCGTGCTCGGCGTCGAGGCGGCCGCGCTGGCGCCGAGCGAGCTGGTGAGCGCGATCCTGAAGGCGCCGGTCGACTTGCTCTACAACGGCGGCATCGGCACTTACGTCAAGTCGAGTCGCGAAGGCCACGCCCAGGTCGGCGACCGCGCCAACGACGCGCTGCGCGTAGACGGCGGCGAGCTGCGCTGCAAGGTGGTAGCCGAAGGCGGCAACCTCGGCCTGACCCAGCTCGGGCGCATCGAGTACGCACTGGCGGGCGGGCGCGTCAACACCGACGCGATCGACAACTCGGCCGGCGTGGACTGCTCCGACCACGAGGTGAACATCAAGATCCTGCTCGACGCTGCGGTGCGGGAGGGCGAGCTTACGCTCAAGCAGAGGAACCGGCTGCTGGCCGAGATGACCGACGAGGTCGCCGCGCTGGTGCTGCGCGACAACACCTTCCAGACCCAGAGCCTGTCGGTAGCGGGGCTGGTGGCGCCGCAACTGCTCGACCAGCAGACGCGCTTCATTCATGCGCTGGAGCTGGCCGGGCGCCTCAACCGTGGGATCGAGTTTCTGCCTTCCGAGGTCGAAATTGCCGAGCGCAAGTCGAAGCGAATCGGCCTGGTGGCGCCCGAGCGCGCGGTGCTGCTGGCCTACTCGAAGATGGCGCTCTACCAGGAGCTGCTCGCCTCCGACGTTCCGGAGGAGCCGACGATCGCCGGGGCACTGGAGCGCTACTTTCCGCTGCCGCTGCGAGAGCGCTACCGGCATCACATCCAGGCCCACCCCCTGCGGCGCGAAATCATCGCGACCTACGTCACCAACAGCATGCTCAACCGCGTCGGCAGCACCTTCGTCCATCGCATGCGCGAGGAAACGGGCGCCGACAGTGCGGAGGTAGTGCGTGCCTATATGGTGGCGCGCGAGGCCTACGGCATGGTGACGTACTGGCAGGGCACGGAAGCGCTCGACGTCAAGGTGCCCGACCGCAAGCAGGGCGGCATGCTGCTCGAGTCCGGGCGCCTCATCGTGCGCGCTACCCTGTGGCTGTTGCGCAACCGCAGGCACTTGGCCGACGTCGCGGCGGCGATCGCGCATTTCCGTCCGGGTATCGAGGCCCTCGCGGCGCTGCTGCCGGAGGTGCTCTCTGCGCCCGAGCGCGAGGCCTACGACAAGACCCGCGCCGACTTCGACTCGGCCGGGGTGCCGGCGGCGCTCGCGGCGCAGGTCGCGGGCTTCGACGCTCTGGCGGCGGCGCCGGACCTGGTCGAGGTCGGAGAGGCGCTCGGGCGCGGGATCGAGGACGTGGCGGTGGCCTATTTCGCGCTCGGCGGGCGGCTCGAGTTCCCGTGGCTGCGCGCGCGGGTGGCCGGCCTCGCCGCCGATAGCCACTGGCAGGCGCTGGCGAAGGCGGCGCTGCGCGACGACCTCGCCAGCATGCAACGCCAGCTGACCGCGGATGCCCTGCGCGGCGCCGCGGGCGAAGGCGACGCCGCACAGGTGATCGGCGCCTGGGAGGAGAGCAATCGACCCCTGCTGGAGCGCTTCCGCCAGGTGCTTGCCGATCTGCGGGCGCAAGGCACGCTCGATCTCGCGATGGCCTCGGTCGCGATGCGCGAGCTGCGCAATATTTCCGCGCGCGCCTAGCCGTCGCCGCGGTGTCTAGCCCTGGGCGAGCGCGGCGTCGACCGTGGCGCCCAGCCGGTGCACGATCTCGTCGATCTCGGCCGGCGTGCAGATGAACGGCGGCGCGAGCAGCACATGATCGCCTGCGCGGCCGTCGATGGTGCCGCCCATCGGGTAGACCATCAGCCCGTGCGCCATCGCCTGCGCCTTGATCTTCGCGTGCAGGCGCAATGCGGGATCGAAGGGCTTCTTGCCGGCGCGCTCCTCGACCAGCTCGAGCGCCATGAACAGGCCGCGGCCGCGGATGTCGCCCACGTTCGGGTGGTCGCCGAATGCGATCTGCAGCCGCTCGCGCAGGCGCACGCCGAGCGAGCGCACCGCCTCGAGCAGCCCGTCGCGCTCGATCACCTTCTGTACCGCGAGTGCCGCGGCACAGGCCACCGGATGGCCGATGTAGGTGTGCCCGTGCTGGAAGAAGCCGCTGCCCTGCGCCAGCGCGTCGATGATGCGGCCTTGCACCAGCACCGCGCCGATGGGCTGGTAGCCGCCGCCGAGACCCTTGGCGATCGCCATCAGGTCGGGCGCGATGCCTTCCTGCTCGACCGCGTGCAGGGTGCCGGTGCGGCCCATGCCGCACATCACCTCGTCGGCAATCAGCAGGATGCCGTGGCGGTCGCAGATCTCGCGCACGCGGCGGAAATATGCGGGTACCGGCGGCAACGCGCCCGAGGTCGCGCCGCCGACGGTCTCGGCGACGAACCCGATCACGTTGCGCGGGCCCAGGCGCTGGACCGTCTCTTCGAGCTCCTGCGCCAGGCGCTCGCCGTAGGCTTCGGGCGACTCGTCGGACCGGCGGTCGCGGTACTCGTAGCAGGGCGCCACGTGCGCGACGTCGATCAGCAGCGGCGCGAACTGGCGCCGGCGCCATTCGTTGCCGCCGACCGCGAGCGCGCCGAGCGTGTTGCCGTGGTAGCTCTGGCGCCGGGCGATGAAGTGGCTCCGCTGGGGCTCGCCGATCTCGACGAAATACTGCCGCGCGAGCTTGAGCGCGGCCTCGATCGCCTCCGAGCCACCCGAAACCAGGTAGACGTGCGACATGCCCTGCGGCGCGCGCGCGATGAGGTGGTCGGCGAGCGCTTCGGCGATCTCGGTGGTGAAGAAGCTGGTGTGGGCGTAGGCGATGCGGTCGATCTGCTCGTGCATCGCGCGCAGGATGTCGGGGTGGCCGTGGCCGAGGCAGGACACCGCCGCGCCGCCCGAAGCGTCGAGGTATTCCCTGCCTTCGCTGTCGACGACCGCGATGCCGTGGCCGCCGACCGCGACCGGCAGCTTGCCGCGCAGCTGGCGATGCAGGATATGGCTCAGGGCTTGCCCCGCTTGCCGACGTAGCGGTAGATCGCGGTGTGATCGGCGCCGGCGCCGAGCGTGGCTGTCGCCTGGCGCCAGATCTCGGTGCAGTGGTTGGCGAACTCGGCGCTCGCGCCCACGGCCTCGGCCAAGTGCGCGGCAGTGGCGACGTCCTTGACCATCAGCCCGGCCGAGAAGCCGGAGTTGTAGGCGCCCGAGAGCATGAACTGCTTTACCTTCACCTCAGTGGTGTTGTTGCGCCCGCTCGAGGCGTTGAGGATGTCGATCATCACCGCGGGATCGAGACCGAAGCGCTCGCCGGCCACCAGCGCTTCCGCGGTGGCGATCATGCCCGCGGCGGAGACATAGTTGTTGAGCGCCTTCATCGCGTGGCCGCTGCCGAGCGGTCCGGTAAGGAAGATCCGGCTGCCCATCTTCTCCAGCAGCGGCCGCACGCGTTCGATCTGGGCTGCATCGCCGCCGGCCATGATCGCGAGCGTGCCGTCGATCGCCTTCTTCACGCCGCCCGACACGGGCGCGTCGACCAGGCCGACGCCGCGGGCGGCGAGCTCCTCGCCGAGCGAGCGCGTGCCCACCGGGTCCGAGGAGCTCATGTCGAGCACCAGCATGCCCTTCGGCAGCTTCGCGCCGAGCACGCATTCGCGCACCGCCTTGCCATCCGGCAGCATGGTGAGGAAGACGTCGGCGCCACGCGCCGCGTCGGCAGCGGAGGCGAAGTTGCCGGCGCTGTTCAGGTCGTAGCTGCGCAGGGCGAAGCCGGCTTTCTCCAGGTTGGCGGCCATCGGCCGCCCCATCTGGCCGAGGCCGACGAAAGCGACCGTCTTGACCGGCATCACACGCCGCGGTCCTTGAACACTTCCTTGGCGCAGCGGAACGCCACCACCGCGGCGGGCACGCCGCAGTATATCGCGACCTGCAGCAGCACCTCGCGGATCTGCTCCTTGGTCAGGCCGTTGTTGAGCGCCCCGTTGAGGTGCAGTTTGAGCTCGTGCTCCTTGCCGAGCGCCGAGAGCATCGCCAGGTTCAGCATCGAGCGCGTCTTGCGGTCGAGCCCCGGGCGGTTCCAGACGTCGTTCCAGCAGTAGGTGTTGAGCAGTTCGACGAACGGCGCGCTGAAATCGTCGCTTGCGGCCATGGCCTTGTCCACGTACTGCGCGCCGAGCACCTCGCGGCGGGTCTTGAGGCCGGCGTCGAAGCGTTCCTTGTGGGGGCGTTTGTCCATGCTTGCTCCTTGGGTTGGTCAGACGAGATCTTGGTAGCGAATGCCGGCGCGCCGCAGCAGGGCGTCGAACTCGAGCCCGCCCGGGCGCGGCCCGTCGACGACCGCCGCGTTGCGCGCCGGATTGGCTTCGAGCACCGCCTGCGCGACCGGCAGATTTTCGCCCTGCATGGCGTCGGTGGCGGCCTGGATCTCGCATGCGCGCTGCAGCGCCCAGTAGGTGCGGAAGGCCAGGGGAATGCTCGGGCAGGCGACCAGCAGGCCGTGGTTGCGCAGGATCAGGATCGGCTTGGAGCCGAGACTCTTCACCAGGCGCGGCTGTTCGGCGACGTCGGTGGTGACGCCCTCGAAGTCGTGGTAGGCGACCTGCCCGTAGAGCAGCGCACTGTAGAAGTTGTCGTAGCGCAGGCCATCCTTCTTGCAGGCCACCGCGCTGCCGGCGGTGGTGTGGCTGTGGATGATGCAGTGGGCGTCGTCGCGCGCGGCGTGGACCGCGCTGTGGATGACGAAGCCGGCCTTGTTGACCGGCGCTTTGGTGCCGTCGATCGTGTCGCCCTTGGCGTCGACCTTGACCAGGTTGGTCGCGGTCACCTCGTTGTACCAGAGGCCGTAGGGATTGATCAGGTAGTGGTGATCCGAGCCCGGTACGCGGGCCGTGATGTGGTTGAAAATGAGCTCGGTCCAGCCAAACCAGTCGAAGGCGCGGTACAGCGCGGCGAGCTCGAGCCGGGTCTGCCATTCCTCGGCGCTTATGGCTTCGGGCTTCAGGCGCAGCAGCTGGTCGCTGAGATCCATGGGCGGGTCCCTCGGGAGATGAGCCCGAAGTTTACCGCTGTGCGGCGCGCTGTTGCGCGCGGGTTCGCAGCGCCGCTAGCGTGTCTGCGCCGAAAGCGCGGGCTGGACGGACAGCGAGTTGACGACCGCGTGCACGCCCTCGACCCGCCAGGCGATGCGCTCGGCGGCCTGCGCCTCCTGGTCGCTGTGCACCACTCCCGAGAGCTGCACCCGGCCCTTGTGCGTGGCGACCTGCATGTCCGAGATGGCGAGCTCGTCGTCCATGAGAAGTGCCGCGGCAACCCTGGCGCTGACCCAGGCGTCGCCTGTCGCTTCGGCCGGCTTGACGCGCTCGCCGCCGATGCTGCGCCGCTCGCCGAACGACGCGTAGCCGTCGCGACTTGCGTCGTGGCGCCCCATTTCGTCGTCGGGGTCGGCGCGCGCGATCGCTCCCGCGAGCGCGAGAAAGAAGAGCGCCAGGGGGAGCCAGATTCTTGCCAGCATGGCCTGATCGCAGCGAAGTTCGTGCCAGGAAGTGAAAATGGCGCCATATCACGGCCATAGCGGGTGCGGGGCACGCGCGGGTGACGAAACTCATCATCCGTGGGTGACGGAATTCGCCAGCGTCGGGTCGGCTGTCGCATGGCGGCGACAGTGCGCAATAATTGACGCATGCCGGTGCACAACGCCGATATCGCGCGCGTGTTCGAGGAGATCGCCGACCTGCTCGAGCTGGAGAGCGGCAACCCGTTCCGCGTGCGCGCCTACCGCAACGCCGCGCGCCTGCTCGGCGGCCTGCGGCTGGACGTCGCCGCGCAGCTGGCCGAAGGCAAGGCGCTGCCCAAGCTGCCGGGCATCGGCGACGACCTGTCGGCCAAGATGCGCGAGATCGCGGCCAGCGGCACCTGCAAGCTGCGCGAGCAGCTGCGCAAGCGCGCGCCGGCCGGAATCACCGAGCTGCTGCGCATCCCCGGACTGGGGCCGAAGAAGGTGCAGGCGCTTTACCGCGAGCTCGACGTTCATACGCCCCAGCAGCTGCACCGCGCGGCGCGCGACGGGCGCCTGCGCGGCCTGCACGGATTCGGCGCCAAGAGCGAGAAGAAGCTGCTCGAGGCGGTGCAGGCGCAGCTTGGCAAGGCGCGGCGCTACAAGCTCGCGCTCGCGGCGCAGTACGCCGAGCCGCTGGCCGAGCACCTGCGCGCGGCGCGCGGCGTGGAGCGGGTGGTGGTCGCCGGGAGCTTTCGCCGCATGCGGGAGACTGTCGGCGACCTCGACATCCTGGTAGCCGCGGAGGACTCCAGGGATGCGCTGCGGCGCTTCACCGCCTACGGCGAGGTGAAGCGGGTCCTGGCGAGCGGCACCACGCGCGCGAGCGTGGTGCTGGCGTCCGGGATCCAGGTCGACCTGCGCGTGGTGCCGGCGCAGAGCTTCGGCGCGGCGCTGCACTACTTCACCGGCTCGAAGGCGCACAACATTGCGATCCGCAAGCTCGGGCAGGCGCGCGGGCTGAAGATAAACGAGTACGGCGTATTCAAGGGCAAGCGGCGCGTCGCCGGCGAGACCGAGACCTCGGTCTACGCCGCGGTCGGGCTGCCCGAGATTGCGCCCGAGCTGCGCGAGGACCAGGGCGAGATCGAGGCCGCGCGGCGCGGCGCGTTGCCGCGCCTGGTCGAGCGCTCCGATCTGCAGGGCGATCTGCACGCGCACAGCAAGGCCACCGACGGCCGCAACACGCTGCGCGAGATGGCCGAGGCCGCGCGGGCGCAGGGCCTGTGCTACCTCGCGATCACCGAGCACTCGCGCCGCGTGACGATGGCCCACGGCCTCGACCCGCAGCGGCTGGCGCAGCAGATCGACCAGATCGAGCGGCTGAACCGCGAGCTGCGGGGCATCACGCTGCTGAAAGGGATCGAAGTCGACATCCTCGAGGACGGCACGCTCGACCTGCCGAACTCGATCCTGGCCCGGCTCGACCTGGTGATCGGTGCCGTGCACAGCAAGTTCGACCTATCGCGCGCGCGGCAGACCGAGCGCCTGCTGGCGGCGATGGAGCAGCCCTACCTGTCGATCGTCGCGCATCCGACCGGCCGCCTGATCGGCGCGCGCGAGGCCTACGACCTCGATATGCTGGCGGTGATCCGCAAGGCGCATGCCAAGGGCGTGTTTCTCGAGCTCAACGCGCATCCCGAGCGGCTCGACCTGAGCGACGTGCATTGCCGCATGGCGAAGGACGAGGGCGTGCTGGTGTCGATCAATTCCGACGCGCACGACCTCGACGGCTTCGGCAACCTGGTCTACGGCGTGGGCCAGGCGCGGCGCGGCTGGCTGGAGAAGAAGGACGTGCTCAATTGCCGGCCGCTGGCCGAGCTGAAAAAGCTGCTCGGCGCGCGGCGTGAACGTTCGGCGTGATTGCGCGTCGAATGGTCGGCTGGAACAACAACATGCAGGGCGGAGATACGTTCAAGATTGGGCCTGCGGATGCCGTGCTTGACGCCGTGTTCAGGCTGTCGCGCACGCACACGAACTACTGGCTCGAATCCGTGTTCGACACGACGCTCGGGGTCGCGCTTCTGAGCGCGGGGCTGAGACGCCACGTGCCGTCGCTCAGCGCAGTGTTGCTGATCTTTCTGGGCCTGTTTCTGTTCAGCTTCATGGAGTACGTCTTTCACCGCTGGGTGTTTCACGGCTCGCTGCGGCCGATGGCGCGGGGCCATGCTTCGCACCACAGTAACCCGCGCGGCTACGATTCGCTGCCGTTCTTCCTGCCTGCGCTGATGCTGTTCTGCGTGGTCGCGCCGTGCACCCTGCTGGTTCCTGCGGGCGACGTCTGGCTGCTTGCGAGCGGCATCGCATTCGGCTACGTCGCCTACGGCCTGGGGCATTTCATGATCCACCACAGGCGTTTCCGCCATGCCGGGCTGCGTCATTGGGCCGCGCGCCATCACGTTCATCACCATCATCCCGACCGCAACTTCGGGGTGACCAGTCCGCTATGGGACGTCGTGCTGGGGACGCGCTACGCGCCGCGTCGATCGACTTCGTCCGCGAGCGCGCGCAGCGCGTCGGACACCTCGACCCGGTAGGGCTGCTCGGCCGGCGTGAGGCGGCGCAAGCCCTGGGGCAGCCAGGCGAGCTGCTCGTGGGCGTGGGCGCGGATCTCTGCCAGCGTGGGTTGCGGCGCGACCCGCCTGCCGGCGCGCATCGCCGGAACCAGCAGGGGCACGCCCGAATGGCGCTCGCTCTCGAGTCCGAGCAGGTCGCCGGCGCTGGAACGAAACACCTGCTTGCGTCCCGGCCAGTTGGCCTTGCCCTCCGAGCGCTTGCGCCGCGCGACGCCCGCGTACTCGACGAGCTTGTAGGCGCAATCGAGCCCCGGCGCGTCGGAGGACGTGACCAGGCTGGTGCCCACGCCGAAGCCGTCGATCGGCGCTGCGGAGAGCTTCTCCAGCTCGTATTCGTCCAGCCCGCCGCTGGCGAAGATGCGGATTTCGGCGCAACCGCCGTCGTCGAGGATGCGCCGTACCTTGTGCGCGTGCGCGGCGAGATCGCCCGAATCGAGGCGCACGGCCTTGACCTTGATTCCCTCACTGCGCAGCTGCGGGATCAGCGCCACCACCTTGCGCACGCCGGCCTCGGTGTCGTAGGTGTCGATCAGCAGGGTGGTGTTCTCGGGGTGCCCGCGCGCGAAGTCGAGGAAGGCGTCGCTCTCGTGCGAGTGCGCCTGCACGAACGAATGCGCCATCGTACCGTAGAGCGGAATGGCGAAGCGCTTGCCCGCCAGCACCGTGGCGCTACCGGCGAAGCCGGCGAGGTAGGAGGCGCGCGCCGCGAGCAGGCCGGCCTCGGCGCCGTGCGCCCGCCGCAGCCCGAAATCGACCAGCAGCTTGCCGGGCGCGGCGAGCACGCAGCGCGCGGCCTTGGAGGCCACCAGCGAAGAGAAGTGCAACAGCGCTACCAGCCGCGTCTCGACCAGCTGCGCCTGCGGCAACGGCGCCATGACCCGCAGAATCGGCTCGTCGCAGAAGAACAGCGTACCTTCGGGCATGGCGTCCACGGCTCCGGTGAAGCGCAGCGTTGCCAGCTGGTCGATGAATTCGCGCCCGAAGCCGGGCTGGCGCGCGAGCCAGTCGAGCTCGGCGACCGTGAAATGCAGGTTCTGCAGAAACTCGATCACCTGCGCAAGCCCGGCGGCGACGAAGAAGTTGCGCGTCGGGGGGAGCTTGCGCACGAAAAACTCGAACGCGGCGAGGTCCGTCAGGCCGCGCTCGAAGTACGACTTCATCATCGTGAGCTGATAAAAGTCGGTCAGCAGCGCGCTGGCGCCGGGGTCGCGTGCGTAGCCGCTCATGCGGGCAGCAGGCGCGCACCGGCCTGCTCCATCTTCGCCATCGCCCGCTCGCCGTCGCCGGGGGCGACCTCGACCGCCCGCACCGCGTCGCGCAGCACCACCACCTCGAGTCCGGCGGCGCGCGCATCGAGCACGGTGTTGAGCACGCAGTAGTCGGTCGCCAGCCCGCCGACGTAGACGCGCTGCACGCCCCTGCGCTCGAGCTGCTGTGCGAGGTCGGTGCCGCCGAAGGCGGAATAGGAGTCGGCGTCCGGCGACTCGGCCTTGGAGACCACGATTGCCGGGCGCGGAAGCTTCAGCTCCGCGGCGAACTCGGCCCCGGGGGTGCCCGCGACGCAGTGCGGCGGCCAGGGACCGCCGCGCGCCGCGAACGAGCAGTGGTCGGCCGGATGCCAGTCGCGCGAGGCGAACACCGGGCGCCCGGCGCGCTCGAACGCGCGCATGGCCGCGTTGAGCGGCGCCACCACTTCGTCCCCGTGCGCCACGGCGAGAGCGCCGCCGGGAAGGAAGTCGCGCTGCACGTCGACCACGATCAGGGCGTCGTTCAGGTCGGGGACGATCTGCGCCATGACATCATCTTCGCGGCCCGCGGAGGGGCGGTCTTGATCCCGGTCAAGCGGTGCCCATCGGGCGGCGCTAGGCTCTCCCAATTGAATCCGTGGAGCTCATCATGCCTGCAAAGCAGCTGATGTTCGGTGAGGCGGCGCACGCCAAGATCGTCAAGGGGATGAATACGCTTGCCGAGGCGGTGCGGGTCACCCTCGGGCCCAAGGCGCGCACCGTGGTGCTGGAGCGGCCGTACGGGGCGCCAACGGTGATCAACTCGGGCGTGATCGTGGCGCGCGAGATCGAGCTCGGGGACCGGTTCGAGAACATGGGCGCGCAGATGGTGCGCGAGGTCGCCGCCAAGACATCCGAAGTGGCGGGCGACGGCACCACGACGGCCATGGTGCTTGCGGCGGGCATCGTCAGCGAGGGCATGAAGTACGTCGCCGCGGGCATGAATCCGATGGACCTCAAGCGCGGGATCGACCTCGCGGTCGAAGCGCTGGTGGTGGGCCTGAAGACACTGGCGCGACCGTGCGCCACGCCGACCGAGATCGCCCAGGTGGCGTCGATCTCGGCCAACAACGACCGCTCGATCGGCGAGAACGTCGCCGCGGCGATGGCGAAGGTCGGCAAGGAGGGGGTGATCACGGTCGAGGACGGCAAGGGACTGGCGAACGAGCTCGAGGTCGTCGAGGGCATGCAGTTCGACCGCGGCTACCTGTCGCCGTATTTCATCAACAGCGCGGAGAAGCAGCGCGTTGTGCTCGAGGACGCCTATGTCCTGCTGCACGACCAGAAGATCTCGGCGGTGCGCGACCTGATCCCGGTGCTCGAGCACGCCGCGAAATCGGGCAAGCCGCTGCTGGTGGTGGCGGAGGACATCGAGGGCGAGGCGCTGGCGACGCTGGTGGTGAACACGCTGCGCGGGGTGATCCGCGCCTGCGCCGTCAAGGCGCCGGGATTCGGCGACAGCCGCAAGGCGATGCTGGAGGACGTCGCGGTGCTGACCGGCGGAGCGGTGATCGCCGAGCAAGCCGGGCGCACGCTGGAAAAGTTCGCTGCGGAGGACCTCGGGCGGGCCAGGCGTATCGAGATCGACAAGGACCGCACCATCCTGATCGGCGGCGCCGGAGAGCCAAAGGCGATCGAGGCGCGGGTGGCAATGATCAAGGCTCAGATCGAGGACGCGAGCAGCGACTACGACCGCGACAAGCTCAAGGAGCGCGCGGCGAAGCTCGGCGGCGGCGTCGCGCTGCTCAAGGTCGGCGCCGCGACCGAAACCGAGATGAAGGAGCGCAAGAGCCGCACCGAGGATGCACTGCATGCGACCCGCGCGGCGGTCGAGGAGGGCATCCTGCCGGGCGGCGGCGTCGCGCTGCTGCGCGCGCGCGAGGCGCTCGCGCGGCTGCAGGGGGCCAACCCGGATCAGCAGGCGGGGATCCGGATCGTGATGCGCGCGGTCGAGGATCCGCTGCGCCAGATCGTCTACAACGCGGGCGAAGAGCCCTCGGTGGTGCTGCAGAAGGTGGTCGACGGCAAGGGCAACTACGGCTACAACGCGGCGACCGGCGAGTACGGGGATCTGGTGACGATGGGAGTGCTCGATCCTTGCAAGGTAACCCGCAGCGCGTTGCAGAACGCGGCCTCGATTGCGGGCCTGATCCTCACCACCGACTGCATGATCGCCCAGGCCGAGGCACCGGGCGAGGAGGCGGGGGCCTAGGCCAGCGCGCGGCGGTAGAGCTCGAGATAGGCGCGCGCCGAGGCGCGCCAGCTGAAGTCGCCCCGCATGCCGTTCTGCTGCATCGCGCGCCAGGCGCTTGGCTTGCGCCAGGCCTCGAGTGCGCACGAAAGAGCGGTCCGCAGCGCCTGCGGCGTCGGCTCGTCGAACAGGAACCCGGTCTCCTCGCTCACCGAGTCGGCCAGCCCTCCGGTGCGGCGCACGACCGGCGGCGTCCCGTAACGCATGCTGTAGAGCTGGTTCAGGCCGCAGGGCTCGAAGCGCGAGGGCATGAGAAAAAGGTCGGCGCCGGCCTCGATCAGGTGCGCGAGCGGTTCGTCGAAGGCGATGCGCACCGCGACGTGCCTGGGGTGGCGCCGCGCGAGCGCGCCCAGCGCACGTTCGATTTCGGGCTCGCCGGTGCCGAGTATGGCCAGCTGCGCGCCCGCCCGGACCAGGTCGTCGGCGACCGCAAGCACGAGATCGGCGCCTTTTTGCGGCACCAGGCGGCTCGCCATGCCGAGCAGCGGGGCGCCGGCCGTCTCGGGCAGGCCGAAGGCGCGCTGCAGCGCGGCCTTGTTGGGCGCCTTGCGCTCGAGCCACTCGGCGTCGTAGCGCTGCTCGATCAGCGGGTCGCGTGCCGGGTCCCAGAGCTCGGTGTCGATGCCGTTCAGGATGCCCACCAGGTCGGCCGCGCGCGCGCGCAGCAGCCCATCGAGGCCAAAGCCCAGCTCCCGGGTCTGAATCTCGCGCGCGTAGGTGGGGCTCACCGTCGTGAGCAGGTCGGCATAGGACAGTCCTGCCTTGAGAAACGACAGCTTGCCGTAGAACTCGAGCCCGTCTGGGGAGAAGGCGCTGGCGGGCAGCGCGAGCGGCTCGAGCGCCTGGCGCGGAAACAGGCCCTGGTAGGCGAGGTTGTGGATCGTCATCACCGTTGCCGCGCGCGCGCCCGTCGCGTGCGCGAGGTAGGCCGGTGCCAGCCCGCACTGCCAGTCGTTGCAGTGCACGACGTCCGGCTGCCAGTCGAGCGGGGAAGCGGCACCGCCGAGCAGC
>DATFMS010000008.1:0-7161 GCA_035266805.1 Burkholderiales bacterium
GACAGCGACATGCTGGGGCTGGGCGTGTCGTCGATCGGGCGCGTCGGCCCGACCTACTACCAGAACCGCAAGAGCCTGGACGAGTACTACGGCGCGCTCGACGACGGGCACCTGCCGGTGTGGCGCGGCGTCGAGCTGACCCAGGACGACCTGGTGCGGCGCGCGGTGATGCAGGCGCTCACCTGCCACTTCCGCCTGTCGCTGGAGTCGATCGAGATCTCCTACCTGATCGATTTCCGCAGCTACTTCGCCGAGGAGCTCGCCGAGCTCAAGAAGCTCGCCGACGAGGGCCTGGTGGAGCTGCAGCCGGACTGGATCACGGCCCGTCGCACCAGGTCGTCCTGGGTCAGCTCGAGGCCGCGCCACACCGGCAGGCGCTCGTCGTCGAGCGCGCCGTAATACTCGTCGAGGCTCTTCAGGTTCTGGTAGTAGGTCGGGCCGACGCGCCCGATCGACGACACGCCCAGCCCCAGCATGTCGCTGTCGGGCTGGGTCGAGTAGCCCTGGAAGTTGCGGTGCAGCCGCCCCTGGCGCTGCGCCACTGCGAGCTCGTCGTTGGGCTTGGCGAAGTGGTCCATGCCGATGTACAGATAGCCGGCGCGCGTCAGGCGCCCGATGGCGAGCGTCATGATCTGCAGCTTGGTCTCGGCCGAGGGCAGCTCGGGCGCGTTGATCCGGCGCTGGGTCTTGAAAATCTGCGGCAGGTGCGCGTAGTTGTACAGCGCGATGCGGTCCGGATCGAGCGCCAGGATCTTGTCGAGCGTGGTGTTGAAGCTGTCGAGCGTCTGCTTCGGCAGGCCGTAGATCAGGTCCAGGTTGACCGAGCGGAAACCGTTGGCGCGCGCTTCCTCGATCGCGCGCCGCGTCTCGGCCTCGCTCTGGATCCGGTGCACCGCCTGCTGCACCGCCGGGTCGAAGTCCTGCACCCCGATCGAGATGCGGTTGAAGCCGAGCTCGCCGAGAAAGGCGACGCGCCCGGCTTCGATGCGCCGCGGGTCGATCTCGATCGAGCACTCGCAATCCGGCTCGCGCACGAAATGCGCGTCGAGCTTAGCCACCAGGTCGCGCGTCTCCTCGCGCGTGAGGAAGGTCGGCGTGCCGCCGCCCCAGTGCATCTGGCTGATGCGCCGGTCCTCGCCCAGCGGCGCGGCGAGCAGCGACAGTTCCTTGCCGAGGGTGTTGATATACTTCGCCGACTTGCTGTGGTCGCCGGTCACGACCTTGTTGCAGGCGCAGTAGTAGCAGGCCGTGTCGCAGAACGGCAGGTGCACGTACACCGACAGCGGCTGGCTGATGCCGCCGATGTTGCGCTTCTCCAGCCAGCGGCGGAACTCCGCCTCGGCGAACGCCTCGACGAAGCGGTCCGCGGTCGGGTACGACGTGTAGCGCGGGCCGCTGACGTCGTACTTGCGGATCAGGACCGGGTCGATGACAAGTTCGGAAGAAGGGTAAGACATGGTTCCTCGCACTATGGCCCGCGCCGCCACGGGGCACCTTGACCTTGGTCAAATGGCCCTGAGGACCGCGCCATGAGCGAGATGCTGGTCGCGACCTTCGCCGTGGCGGCCGCGCTGGCACTGGTCGGCGTGGTCATCGTACTCTCGGCGCGGCATATGCGGCGCGCCGAGAAACGCGCCGCGCTGCTGGCCCACGAGAGCGAGGCGCAGCTCTCGGCGATCGTCGAATCGGCGATGGACGCGATCATCACCGTCGACAGCGAGCAGAAGATCGTCCTGTTTAACCGCGCTGCCGAGCAGGTCTTTCGCTGCCGCCGCGAAGAGGCGCTCGGCGGCACGATCGAGCGCTTCCTGCCGGTGCGCTTTCGCGCCCCGCACCGCGGCCACATCGAGCGTTTCGCCCATACCGGGGTCACCAGCCGGCGCATGGGCGACGCTACCACGCTGAGCGCGATCCGCGCCGACGCCAGCGAGGAGTTCCCGATCGAGGCCTCGATCTCGCAGACCGAGGTCGACGGCAAGCATTACTACACCGTGATCCTGCGCGACATCACCGCGCGCAAGCAGGCCGAGGACCAGCTCACGCGCCAGCAGAACGAGCTGCGCGAGCTCTCGGCGCAGGTATTCGAGGCGCGCGAGGAGGAGAAGACGCTGATCGCGCGCGAGCTGCACGACGAGCTCGGCCAGCTGCTGACGGCGATGAAGATGGACCTGTCGTGGCTGCGCGAGCGCCTGCCGGGGGCCGACCCGGCGCTCGAAGCCAAGGCGCGGCAGATGAACGAGGTGCTCGACCAGACGGTCGGCTCGGTGCGCCGCATCGCCGCCGACTTGCGCCCGCTGATGCTCGACGACCTGGGCCTCGCCGACGCCGCGGGCTGGCTGGTCGAGGACTTCGCCCGCCGCTCGGGCGTCGAGTGCCGCATCGACCTGCCGCCGGCCGAGCAGCTCGAGGCGCTCGGGCGCGACACCGCGATCGCGGTCTACCGCGTGCTGCAGGAGGCGCTCACCAACATCGCGCGCCACTCGGGCGCGAAGCGCGCCTGGGCGATGCTCGAGGCGGGCGGCGGCGCGCTGCTGCTCGAGATCGAGGACGACGGGCGCGGCATCTCCGCCGACGAAATGGCGAAGTCGCGCTCGCTCGGGATCAAGGGCATGCGCGAGCGCGTGCTCTACCTCGGCGGCACGCTCGAGGTGTCGCGCGCGCCGCGCGGCGGCACCCGGGTGCGGGCACGGGTGCCGCTGTCGCCCGCCGGAGACGACGCATGATCCGCGTGCTGCTCGCCGACGACCACAAGCTGGTGCGCGAGGGGCTGAAGCAGATCCTCGCCGCGGCGCCCGACATGGAGGTCGCGGGCGAGGCTGCCAACGGCGACGAGGCGCTCGCGCTGGCGAAGGCGAACGACTACGACCTGGCGCTGCTCGACATGTCGATGCCGGGCCTGGCCGGCATCGACCTGATCAAGCGGCTGAAGATCGAGAAGCCGGCCCTGCGCCTGCTGGTGCTGTCGATGCACGGCGAGCAGCAGTACGCGGCGCGCGCGCTCAAGGCCGGCGCCGCGGGCTACCTGACCAAGGACAGCGCGGCCGAGCAGCTGCTGCGCGCGATCCGCAAGGTCGCCGCGGGCGGCGTGCACATCAGCGACGTCGCCGCCGCGAGCCTGGTCGAGGGCGGCGGCGCGCCGCACGCGGCGCTCTCGGACCGCGAGTTCGAGGTGCTGCGCATGCTCGCCGGCGGCCACGGCCCGACCGAGATCGCCGAGCGCCTGCGCCTCTCGGTCAAGACCGTCAGCACGCACAAGGCGCGCATCCTGCAGAAGCTCGGCCTGGGCAGCACCGCCGAGCTGGTGCGCTACGCCCTGGAAAACGGCCTGCTCGACGGCTGATTGCGGGCCCCGGGTAGGAATCCGCCTACGCGCGATTCAGCGTTCGCCGATATGCCTGGGCGGGCGGCGCGGGCAGACTGCGAAGCATGCAAGCAGCAGCAGCCGTCGCAAGCTCCGCCCTCCGCGTCTACCTGGTCGAGGACTCGCCCGCGATCCTCGAGCGGCTCGAAGCGCTGCTCGCCTCGGTGGAGGGCGCCCGCACGGTCGGGCGCGCGAGCGGGGCCTCGGAAGCGATCGAAGGCATTCTCGCCGAGCACCCCGACCTGGTGGTGCTCGATCTCAAGCTCGCCGACGGCAGCGGCTTCGACGTGCTGCGCGCGGTGCGCGGCGCGGCGCCCGGCATCGACGTCTACATGCTGACCAACTTCGCCTCCGAGCCCTATCGGCGCCTCGCCGAGCGGCTGGGAGCGCGCGATCTGTTCGACAAGACCACCGAGTTCGAGCGCGTGCGCGAGGCGATCCTCGAGCGCGCCGGACAAGCGCATTGAAAGGAGCAGACATGGCCCTCGCCTCCCAGCTCAGCATGGACATGAAAGTCATCCCGCTGCACGCCGACGCCTCGCTCGCGCCGCGCAAGTTCGAGACTACCTGCTCCAACTGCAACCTGCGCGAGCTGTGCCTGCCGCAGGGACTGAACGACGAGGACCTGCAGCGTGTCGAGCAGATCGTGTACGCGCGCCGGCGCATGAAGCGCGGCGAGTCGCTGTTCAACGCCGGCGACGACTTCAACGCCGTGTACGCGGTGCGCAGCGGCTTCTTCAAGACCAGCGTGATCGACAACGAGGGCCGCGAGCAGGTCACCGGCTTTTCGATGGGCGGCGAGCTGCTGGGCATGGACGGCATCGGCTCGGGCCGCTACAACGGAACCACCAGCGCGCTGGAGGACAGCGAGGTGTGCGTGATGCCGTTCTCGCTGATCGAGGAGCTGTCGTACCAGGTGCGCGCGCTGCAGCGCCACCTGCACGCGGTGCTGTCGCGCGAGATCGTGCGCGATCACGGCGTGATGATGCTGCTCGGCTCGATGCGCGCCGAGGAGCGGCTGGCGGCGTTCCTGCTCAACCTGTCCAAGCGCTTCACCAAGCGCGGCTACTCGCGCACCGACTTCCACCTGCGCATGACGCGCGAGGAGATCGGCAGCTACCTCGGCCTCAAGCTCGAGACCGTGAGCCGCCTGTTCTCCAAGTTCCAGGAGGACGGCCTGATCGAGGTGCAGCAGAAGCACGTCCGCATCCTCGACGGCGAAGGCCTCGAGAAGCTGCTCGGGCCCAAGACCTGATTCAGATCTCGACCGTCTGGCGCGCGGCGGGCACCGCGGCGCGCCAGCCGTAGCGCTGCTCGATGGCGTCGCGCAGCGCATGCGCCGCGAGCGGCTCGCCGTGCACCACCCAGCACTGCCGCGGCGCGGCGCGGAAACCCCCCAGCCAGCCCAGCAGCGCGTCGCGGTCGGCGTGCGCCGACAGTCCGCCGATGGTGAATATCTTGGCCCGTACCCGATGCGGCTCGCGGTACAGGTTGACCCGCTTCGCGCCGTCGACGATGCGCCGCCCGAGCGAGCCCGCGGCCTGGAAGCCGACGAACACGATCGCGCACTCGGGGCGCGAGATGTTGGACTTCAGGTGGTGCTTGATGCGCCCGCCGTCGCACATGCCGCTGGCCGAGATGATCACCGCGCCCGAGCGGATCGAGTTGATGCGCTTGGAATCCTCGACGTCCTCGGTGAAGTGCACCCGCCCGCCCTCGCCGCCCCTGAGCCAGGCGTCCATCCTGAGCGATTCGCGGTCCTGCAGCTCGGGGTGCGCGAGCGTGATGCGCGTCGCCGCGACCGCCATCGGCGAGTCGAGGTAGACGTCGAAGGCGGGCACCCGCTTCTGGCGCCGCAGCTCGGCTATGAAGTACAGGATGTCCTGCGTGCGCCCGACGGCGAAGGCAGGGATCACCACGTTGCCCTTCTTGCTGGCGAGCGTGTCGTTGAGCGCGTAGGCGAATTCGTCCAGCGTCTGCGTCAGGCTCTTGTGCAGGCGATTGCCGTAGGTCGATTCCACCAGCAGCACGTCGGCCGCGGCGGGACGCTCCGGGTCGCGCACGATCGGGTGGCCGGGCTGTCCGAGGTCGCCCGAGAACACGATCTTCGTCCCGCCCGCCTCGACCTCGACGATCGCCGAGCCGAGGATGTGGCCCGCGTCGCGGAAAGTGCAGCGCACCGAGGCGTGCGGGCGCAACTCGGCGCCGTACTCGACCGGGACCAGGTGGCGCAGGCTCGCGGTCGCCTCGGCGACGGTATACAGCGGCGCGCGGCCGCGGCGGTCGTATTCCGCCTCGCGCTCCTGCAGGTGGCCGCTGTCGGGCAGCATCACCCCCAGCAGCTCGCAGGTGGCGCGGGTGGCGTAGACCGCGCCGCGGAAGCCCTGCGCCACCAGGCGCGGGATCAGCCCCGAGTGGTCGATGTGCGCGTGCGACAGCAGCACGAACGCGATCTCGCGCGGGTCGCAGGCGAAGGCGTGGCGGTTCTTCGCCGCGGCCTCGCGCCCGCCCTGGAACATGCCGCAGTCGAGCAGGAACTTCAGCTCCCCCGTGTCGACCAGGTAGGACGAGCCGGTGACCTCCCCCGCCGCGCCGAGGAAGGTGAGCTTCACTTGCTGAAGTGGTAGTGCGACTGGTCGAGGTAGGCGACGACGTCGTCGAGGTCTTCGCGGGTGAACTGCTGCCCCGCCTGCTGCGCCCGCAGCTGTACCTCCTTGCGCAGCGCCTCGAGGGAATGCACCTGGGAGCGCTCCGCGCTGCGCTCATGCACGCGCTCGTAGTGGCAGCTGAAGCAGTGTGTCTCGTACAGCTGCCGGCCGCGGCGCGCGTCCTGCGCCTGCGCCGGGACCGCCGCGCACAGCATCAGCGCCAGGGCGAGCGCGCCGGCGCGCGCCATTTCAATTCTCGTTGCGGGCACGGTTCACCTCCTTGGGGCCGCGCTGCAGGAAACAGGTCAAGGCGCTCGAGGCCGCGGCGAAAATCCAGAATAAAAGAAACCCGACCGAGTAGACGTCGAGCCGGCTCAAGCTCGCGCCCTCCCAGGGTATGGGAAGCTCCGTCGGGTCGAAGACGGTGAAAAACAGCACCTCGGCCGCGCCGGCGACGATGAACGACGGCCACAGGATCCAGATCAGCCTCTTCGCGTTCATATCCCCTCCTAGCGGCTGCCTCTCAGCGCCTTTGGTGTTCCGGGTCGAGCGTGAATAGGGCCGCGGCGCCGGTCCAAACCCCGGCCAGGCGCCATTCGCGCCGCGGGTCCTCGATCGACAGGTGCCAGTGCCCTGCCGGCAGCGCGGGCGGCAGCGCCGCGCTATAGCTGCCGTCGGCGCCGCGCGCCAGGCGCAGCGTGACGTCGAAGCCGGCGCGCGTGGCGTGCGCCAGGTGCACGAAAAGCGCGCGCGGCGCGGCGCGCCCCGCCAGGCGCACCCGCAGCGCGCCGTGCGCCGGCTCGACCGTGGCGACCAGCCCCAGGCGCTCGGCCGCGTCCTCGCGCGCGAACACCCGGTTCACCGCCAGGCCCTGCTTGTAGTAGTCCTCGGCCACCAGCCCGTCGGCGCTCGACACCGCCAGCCACAGCGTGACGAAGCCCGCCACCACGACGACGGCGGGCCCGGACATCAGGATCCACGGCCAGGGCTCGCGGTACCAGGGGCGGGCGACGTCTTCGGGGATGCTTGCCATGCTGGCTCCTAGCGCACGATGAACACGGATTTCTCTTCGACCTTGACCTTGCCTTCGCCTTCGCCCAACGCGCGCACTTTGAACTCGATGCGGTGCGTGCCCGGCTTGACCGCGTCGGG
>DATFMS010000009.1:0-6879 GCA_035266805.1 Burkholderiales bacterium
AGAGTGGCGTACCAGGCGTCGATCTTGCGCCCGCCGCCTGCGAGGAAGCGCTCCAGGTGCGGCAGCACGCCGCGCCGCACCAGCGCGAACACGGGATGCGGCTGGTCGCCGGTCTTCGCCACCGCGATTTCGTTTCGGGAGAGTTTTTCCTTAAGCCGTGCAACGAGATCCAGCGGCAGGAAGGGAGAGTCGCAGGGCACGGTAGCGACCAGCGGTTGCGCGGCTGCCTGCAGGCCGGCGTGCAGTCCGGCCAGCGGGCCGGCGAAGCCGCCGAGCGAGTCGGGCACGACGCGCTGGCCGAGCCTGGCGTAGGCCTCGGCGTTCTGGTTGGCGTTGAGCAGGATCTCGTCCACCTGCGGCGCCAGGCGCTCGATCGCCCACGCCACCATCGGCCTGCCGTTGAGCGGCTGCAGGCCCTTGTCCACCCCGCCCATGCGCCGGCCCTGGCCGCCGGCGAGCACGATTCCGGTCACCCCATGCATGGGGCCGATTCTACGTCGCGGCGCTAGGCCGCGGCGCGCTCGAGCGTGCGCCAGTCGCCGCGCCGCAGCGCCTCGAGCTGCGCGCCGATGTCCTGGCCGCTCTTCACCGCGCGCGTCACCAGCGCCGCCTCGACCGGGTAGCCGATCATGATGGCGCCGGCGATCCGGCCCTGCGCCACGATCAGCTTGGCGTAGCGCCGCGCCTCGGTGTCTTCGCGCACCAGCACCTCGTCGCCTTCCTTCGGCTCGATGCGCCCGACCGAGGCCAGGTCGGCGCCGACCACCTTGAGCATGGTCGAGGGTACCGTGCCGCCGTAGCGGCGCTGCTCGCCGACCGCGTTCGCCGCGGCGACGCTTCCCTGCTCGACCGACGCCGGCCACAGGCCGTAGACCTCGCCGCCGAACTCGGCCGCGTCGCCGACGCAGAACACGTCCGCGGAGCTGGTGCGCATGCGCTCGTCGACCACGATGCCGCGGTTGACCTTGAGGCCCGCCGCTTCGGCCAGCGCGGTGTTGGGGCGGATGCCGGCGCACAGCAGCAGCATGTCGCAGGGCAGCTCGCGGCCGTCCTTGAGCGCGGCTGCGCTCACCGCGCCGTCGCGCGCCGTGAGCCGCGCCAGCTCGGTCTCGGCCAGCACGTCGAGCCCCAGTCCGGTCAGGTAGTCGCGCAGCAGCACGCCGCCGCGCTCGTCGACCTGGCGCCGCAGCGGCCAGCGCCCGCGCTCGAGCACGCTGACGCGCAGGCCGAGCTTGTGCAGCGCGTACGCGGCTTCGATGCCGAGCAGCCCGCCGCCGGCCACCACCGCGGTACGCGCGTGGCGCTCCTGGGCGAAGGTGCGGATGTGCATCGCGTCCTCGGCCTCGCGCAGCACGAAGCAGCCGGCGGCGCCGAAGCCTTCGACCTGCGGCACGTAGCTCGAGCTTCCGGTAGCGATGATCAGGCGGTCGTAGGCGAGCTCCTCGCCGGTGGCGAGCAGCACCTTGTGCGCGCCGAGGTCGATGCGCTCGGCGCGGGTGTTGAGCCAGGCGTCGATGCGCTGGTCGTCGTACCAGGACTCGGGCAGCAGGTACAGGCCGTGCATCGCCGAGCGGCCGTAGATCAGGCGCGTGATCCCCATCCGGTTGTAGAGCGGAAACTTCTCCCGGCCGACGAGCGAGATCTCGCAGCTTGGGTGGAGCTTGCGCACCTGCTCGGCGGCGGTGACGCCGGCGATGCCGTTGCCGAGGATCACCACGCGCCCGACCGCCGGGTCGCCGCGCGGCGCGTCCGCGGCGGCGGCTGCGGCCGCACCGCGTTTCTGCGGCTGCAGGCCGATCGTCACCGCGCCCTTGACGCGCGCGCTGCACGCCAGCCGCGTGTTGTCGGCCAGCCCCAGGCGCTCGAGCGTCGTTTTCTCGTCGCCCTCGCAGGGCGACAGGCACTCGGCGCCCTCGAGCACCGCGACCGGGTCGGCGCCGCAGATGCCCATGCGGCAGCCGGCCTCGATCTTGAGCCCGCTTTGCTCGGCCACCGCGAGCAGGGTCTCGCCCGGCTTTACCGCGACGCGCCGCTGCCCCGGCTCGAAGGTGACCTCGATCGCATCCTTGGCGGCGGCGCGCTCGATCGCCGCCGTCGCGCCGGCGCCCAGGCGCGCGGCGGGCCCGCCGGCGCTCGCCACGGCGTGCGCGACGAAGCGCCGCTCGGTGGCGAAGGCGCGCGCCAGCCACACCAGCGTGATCGCCAGCACCGCGGCGCGAATCGCCCACGCCCAGGGCGTGGCGCCGGCCAGGGTGACCGCGCCGAACCAGTAGTAGATGTTGAACGCGGCCGCGCCGAACAGAACGGCGAGCGTGTTCGGGCTGGCCTTGAGGAAGGTATCGAGCACGGCGAACAGCGCCAGGCTGGCGCCCATATAGGATGCGAAGCCGAAGTACATCTGCCCGAGGCCGATCTGCGGCGGCGCGGGCAGCAGGTAGAAGGCGAGCACGAAGCCGGGAAACACCGCGGCGAAGAAGCGCCGGTAGCCGACGTAATGGCGGTCGGCGTCGTACTGGTCGGCGAGGTAGGCGACCGAGGGGTTGAAGTCGTAGCAGTTCTTGGTGCAGCCGACGCACGGCCGGCAGTGGGCGTTGGCGATGCTGACGAACGGCGTCTGGCCGTACAGGCGCTGCACCGGCAGCAGCGGACACAGGCTGCTGCACCAGCCGCTCTTGCCCTTGAATAGCAGCCCGCCCGCGAAGGCGAGCGCGAGCGCCCCCAGGATCAGTGCCGCCGTGGCACCGGCGCCGTGGTTGAACAGGTATTTGCGCGCCGACGCCAGCGCGAACAGCAGCAGTATGCCGATGACGTAGCTGTATTCGCGGATCAGCGGCGTGTGCGTCAGCCCGCGTGTGAAGCCGCCCAGGCGCGGCAGCTGGTTCATCGCCGCCAGCGGGCAGAGGTTGCGCCACAGCCCGGGGGCGACCAGGAACACCAGCGGCACGAGCGGAATGGCAACCTGCCACATGAGGAAAAGTCCGAGCTGGGGTCGCTCGAGCAGCAGCGCCGCCAAGCCTAGCGTCGCGGCCACTGCCAGCGCGCGCAGCACGCCCCAGGCCGCGAGCGGCAGGTAGGTCGGCAGCTGCAGGTAGTTGGGGAATACCGGCCGCGCGGCGCCGTTGCTCATCCCAGACCCCGCAGATTCTGCACCCGGGCGGTGGTCTGGCGCAGCCGCAGCGACAGGATGCGCGCCAGGTCGAACACCACCGCGCGCATCAGCCCGGCGTCCTTGGCCGCCAGCACTTCGAAGGATTGCAGGCTGAGGGTGCGGATCTCGCCGTCGGTGATCGCGCGCACGCTCGCCGAGCGCGGCTTGCCGTCGACGAAGGACTGCTCGCCGAACACCGAGCCAGGCTCGATGACCGCGACCCGCTTCCAGTCGCGCTCGTCGCCGACCAGCACCTCGAGCCGGCCGCGCGCAACGATGTACAGCTCCTGCTCGGCGCCGCCCTGGCGCACCACGACCTCGCCGGCGGAGAAGCGGCGCGCCTCGGTGTGCTCCAGCAGGCGGGCCCAGTCCTCGGGGTTCGCCTGCGGCAGGAAGACCAGTTCGTCGCTGGTCGGCGCCTGCGCGGTGCCGTCGTAGTCGAACAGGGACTCGAAGCTCATTGCTCCCCCCGCGTCGGCGTGGACGGACTATCGTACCCGAGTCAGGCCGCGCTCCGGTAACGGGTCGGCGATACACCGAATTCGCGCCTGAACATGGCGCTGAAGGCGCTCGGGCTGGCGTAGCCGAGATCGAGCGCCACTTCGAGGATCGGTTTGCCCTCGGCGATCCAGGCGAGCGCGCGCAACAGTCGCGCGCGTCGGCGCCACTCGGAAAAGCTCATTCCGGTCTCGGCGCGGAAACGCCTGGCGAGGGTGCGCGTGGTGGCGCCGTGACGCGCCGCGAGCGCATCGAGTCGGATTTCCTCGCCCGGCGACTCGAGCAGCGAGCTGCAGATGCGCGCCAGCAGGGACGAACGTGGCATCGGCAGGTTGTACGGCAGCCGCGCCAGCGCGCACAGCTCGTCCAGCAGCAGCGCGACGACGCGGCCGTCGGCGGCGTGCTCGTCGTACTCGAGCGGCAGCGCGGTGGCGCGCAGGATCAGCTCGCGCAACAACGGGGTCACATCGAACACCTCGCAGCGCTGCGCCATGCGTGTGGCGGCGTCGGGCCGCACGTAAAGCGTACGCATCTTCACGCTCCCCGAAGTCGTCACGCGATGCGCTGTGCGCGGCGGCAGCCACACGGCGCGCTGCGGCGGCACCACCCATCTTTCGCGCGCCGTTTCGACGCTCATGACGCCGCGCACCGCGTACAGCAACTGGAAGCGCGGGTGCTCGTGCCAGGCGATTTCGAAGTCCGGTGGCAGGTCGCGCGCCATGGCGGCGATCGGCCGCGGCACGTCCTGATAGTCGCGGGCATCGGTGCTACGGGCGGGCGCTGTCCGATTCACGATAGAAATTGTCCTGAAGTCGCGTGCGGGACGCAACCGGTTGCGCTAGATTGACGCCATGAAAAACGCCAAGTACTTGGTTCCTTTCCTCAATCTTGGGCACCTGCTCGATCATCTGTCGATGCTGGTGTTTCCGACCGTGGTGGTGGCGCTGGCGCGTTCCTGGCAGCAGAGCTACTCCGAGCTGCTGCCGCTCGCGCTCGGCGGCTTCATCGCCTTCGGCGCCTTCGCCCTGCCCGCGGGCTGGCTGGCGGATCACTGGAGCCGCCACAGGATGCTGGCGCTGTTCTTCTTCGGCATCGGCGGCTCGCTGTTTCTCACCGGTTTCGCCCAGTCGCCGTGGCAGATCGGCGCCGGGCTGACCGTGACCGGCATGTTCGCCGCCATCTACCACCCGGTGGGGATTGCGATGCTGGTGTCGGCGCCGGGCAAGATGGGCAAGGCGCTGGGCTGGAACGGCCTCTACGGCAACCTCGGCCTGGCCTCGGCGGCGCTGGTGGCGGGGGCGCTGACCGATGCCGCCGGCTGGCGCGCGGCGTTCTTCGTCCCGGGGCTGGCGGCGATTGCCGCCGGGGTCGCGTTCCTGCTGCTCGTGCCCGACCCGGGGCGCGTGCCCAGGACCTCCAAGTCGGTCGGACTGCACGTCGACCGGCGCACCATGACGCGCATCTTCACCATCCTGCTGATCGCCACCGCCTGCGGCGGGATCATCTTCAACTCGACCACGGTGTCGATGCCGAAGGTGTTCGACGAGCGCCTGCGCGCGCTGACGCAGACCAACTTCGGCATCGGCGCGCTGGTGGCGCTGGTGTACACCATCGCCGCCTTCGCCCAGGTGCTGATGGGGACACTGATCGACCGCACCGAGCTCAAGCGGCTGATGATCGGCATCGCGCTGGCGCAGATCCCGCTGCTCTACCTTGCCGCCAACCTCGACGGCTGGCCGATGCTGGTCGCGGCGCTGCTGATGATGCTGGCGGTGTTCGGCCAGATCCCGCTCAACGACGCGATCGTCGGGCGCTACATCGCCGACGAGTACCGCGCCCGGGTGCTCGCCGTGCGCTACGTCGTCTCGCTCGGCGTGGCCGCGGTCGGCGTGCCGCTGGTGGCCGGCCTGCACGCCACCGGCGGCGGCTTCAGGTACGTGTTCTACGTCCTCGCCGCGCTCGCCGGCGGCATGCTGGCGACGTCGCTGTTCTTTCCCTCGCGCGGCGAGCTGCGCGCTCAGGCCAGCGCGGTTGGCTGAGGCAGGGTGCGCAGCAGGCGCTGCGCGCCGCTGAACAGCAGGTAGTGGCGGCCGCTGGCGCGCCCGAGCATGGTCAGGCCGACCTTTTTCGCCACCTGGTGGCCCATGTGGGTCAACCCGGAGCGCGAGACGAGAAAGGGAATGCGCATCTGCGCGCACTTGATCACCATCTCGCTGGTGAGGCGGCCGGTGGTGTAGAAGATCTTGTCCGAGCCGTCGATCGCTTCGAGCCACATGCGCCCGGCGATCGCGTCGACCGCGTTGTGGCGCCCGACGTCCTCGACGAACATCATGATCTCGGCCGCGGCGGGGCCCGCGCTGCGCGCGAGCGCGCAGCCGTGAACCGCGCCGGACTGCTTGTAGATGGTTTCGTGGCGGCGCACCTTCTCGATCAGGTCGAACAGCTGCGCATCGGCGAGGAAGACGTCGTCGCGCAGCCGGACCGAGTCGATCTCCTCCATCAGGTCGCCGAACACGGTTCCCTGGCCGCAGCCGGTCGTCACGGTGCGCTTTTGAAGTTTATTTTTGAGTCCTTTTCTGGGTTTCTTCGTTGTGACGGCGACCGAGTCGGTTTCCCAGTCGACCTGCACCGCCTCGACCTCTTCGATCGAGCCGACCAGGCGCTGGTTGCGCAGGTAGCCCAGCGCGAGCGCCTCGGGCGCGTGGCCGAGCGTCATCAGGGTGACGATCTCGCGCTTGTCGAGGTAGAGCGTGAGCGGGTGCTCGCCGGCGATCGCGGTCGGCACCATCTCGCCGCGCTCGTTGTAGGCCTCGACCTCGAAGGTCGCGGGCCGGGCAGCATGCGTGAGCTTAACCACCGATGTACGACATCTCGACTTTGGGCAGGTTCGCCGTCTCGGCGGTGCGGATCTCCGAGTAGCGGTCGGCGCGCGCGCGCCACACCGCGGCGATCTCGTTGCGCAGCTCGTCGTCGCTGGCGCCCGCGCGCAGCAGCGGCTTGAGCTCGTGGCCCGATTGCGCGAACAGGCAGGTGTAGAGCGCGCCTTCGGTCGAAAGCCTGATGCGGTTGCAGTCGCGGCAGAACGCCTGCGTCACCGAGGAGATGACGCCGACTTCGCCCGTGCCGTCGCGGTAGCGCCAGCGCTCGGCGACTTCGCCCGGGTGGTTCGCGCCGACCGGCTCGAGCCGGTGGTGCTCGGAGATCCTTCGCACCACCTCGGCCGAGGGCAGCAC
>DATFMS010000010.1:0-4337 GCA_035266805.1 Burkholderiales bacterium
GGCATGCGCTTCAGCCCGCGCGCGATGAAGCTGCGGTCGAAGAAGGCGATCATGAGGGTTTCGGCGAGCAGGAGCAGGAAGACGACGAAGCGCACGCCGGGCCAGAGGCCGAACAGGGTGAGGACGAAGTAGGCGAGGCGAAGCTGGGTTTCGAAGTCTTTGACGCTCTTGGTCTCCTCGAAGAAGAAGAGGGCGTGCACCAGGCTGATGGAGATGACGAGGTAGTAGCCCGCGGTCCAGCCGGCGAGGGCGGCGATGATGACGGCGAGGGTGACGAGCCAGAACCACCAGCGGAGGTCGTGCGGGGCGATTTTGAGTTGCATGGTTTGCTCGCTAGGGGGTTTCGGGTTTCTCGATCACGAAGACGACGAAGGGCCAGAGCGGGACGCCGATGCGCTTGATGAAGGCGACGCGGCCGCCCGCCTGCAGCAGGGCGGGGAGGACGTTGACCGCGCGGCAGCCCATGGAGAGCCAGGGGAAGCGCCAGGCGATGTCCTCGACTTTGTCGGCCAGCCATTTGCTGAAGCGGCCTGCGGGCTCGGCGGAGTGGGCGCAGCCGAGCTTGCCGCCGGGGCGCAGGACGCGGTAGAGCTCGAGCGCGCCCTTGGCGGGGTCGTAGAGCGGGCACAGGCTGTAGGTGGACAGCACGACGTCGAAGCTGGCGTCGGCGAAAGGCAGCTGGACCATGTCGCCGCTGCGGAATTCCAGGCGCAGGTCGATGGCTTCGGTCTCGGCCTTGTCGCGCGCGACGTCGAGCATGTCGTCGCTCAGGTCGAACAGGGTGACTTTGCCGCTGTGGCCGGCCTTGCGCGCGGCCATCAGGCCGGTGAGGCCGGTGCCGGCGCCGCAGTCGAGCACGCGGTCGCCTTCGCGCACGGTGCGCTCGACCAGCATCCTGCGGCCGCGCTGGTCGGCGCCGAAAGTGATGAGGCGGTGCTGCCAGTCGTAGCGCGGCGCGAGGCGGGCGTAGATCTCGGTCAGACGGTCGATGCCGAGCGCCTGTCTCACGCGCGCGCCGTTAGTTCACTTGAGCGACGCGTAGACGGCGCGCTCGAACTTCGCGTACACGTCCATGAAGGGCGGTTCGACGAAGGGCAGGGTCTGGGTCATGATCGTTGCGGCGATGTCCTTCGCCGGGTCGAACCAGAAGTGGGTGTTGAGCACGCCGGCCCAGCCCTGCGAGCCGGCCGAGCGCATGCCGGGGACGTCGTTCTCGACTCGCAGGAAGCCGAGGCTGTGGGTTTTCGGGATGCCCGGGAACAGGTCGACGTCGGCGGTGACCGGCGGTATTGCGGTGGTCATCTTGCCCATGCGCAGGTCGCCGATGTGGTTCGCGAGCATGGTGGCGACGCCTTTTTCGCTCAGCACGCGCTTGCCGTCGAGGGTGCCCTTGTTGAGGAACATGCGCAGGAAGCGCATGTAGTCGCCGGCGCTCGAGTACAGGCAGTGGCCCATGCCGTAGAACTCGGGATGCGGCGGCGGCGCGAGCTCGAACGGCGCGAACTTGCCGTCCGCGCCGCGCGCGCTGACCGAGGCGAGGCGCTTCGCCAGCGCGCCTTCGCACTCGAACGCGGTGCTGGTCATGCCGAGGGGGCCGAGGATCTCCTCCTGGCAGAACTTGTCGATGCGTCGCCCGTCGATCGCCTCGACCGCCTGGCACAGCCAGTCGATGCCGATGCCGTAGTCCCAGCGCGCGCCCGGGTCGAACATCAGGGGGTAGGACAGCGATGCCTTCAGCCCGGAAAGGATGCTCGGGTGGCCGGTGATCTCCATGTAGCGCGGCACGTCGGTGTTCCAGAACTCGTACACCAGCCCCGAGGTGTGGGTGGCGAGCTGGCGGATGGTGGCTTTCGACTTCGGCGCGCGCATGCGCGGCTTGTCGCCGTCGAAGCCTTCGAGCACCCGGAGCTTGGCGAAGTCGGGCAGGATGCTCTCGACCGCGGCGTTCGGATCGAGCTTGCCGCGATCGATCAGGATCATCGCCGCGGTCGAGCCGATCGCCTTGGTCATCGAGAAGATGCGAAACACCGTGTCGTCGGTCATCGCCTGGCCGGGGCCGCGTTCGCCGGCCACGCCGCGCCAGTTCACGCCGGCGGCGTTGCCGGTCATCGCAACCAGTCCGGGGGCGGCGTTGGATGCCACGCCGGCTTTGAGGATGTCGTCCAGGGCGCTCATGAGCATCTCCTCCTCGTTATGTGCAGCGAGCGGGGAATGCTGCGCCCCACCCGCCGCGCGCGTCAAGGCGACGGCAAGCCGGGCACCGGTCTGCGGCTCAGGCGCGGTGGGCGGTATGGTTGAAAGTGTAGTCGCCGATCAGGCGCTTGTCGTGCCCCTCGACCGCGAACAGCTCGAAGCGCAGGCGCAGGCTGGGCAGGGCGCGCAGCTGGGCCATGTTCGACGACACGACGACTTCGCCGCGCGCGGGGTCGAAGGGGACGTCCTGCAGCACCTCGGCGGGCAGGCCCGGGGCGTGGACCACGAGGTCGAGGCGGGCGACGCCGCCGAGCGGGGCCTCGAGGCGGCTGACGACCACGTCGTCCCCGGGCGCGACGGTGCAGTTGACGCTGCCGTTGCGCGCGACGCTGTATTCGCGCACCTGCAGGCCCTGCCGGGCGAGGCGCTTGACGAAGGCGTCGCTGACGATCACCTGCAGCGCGCCGTGGCGGAAGGCGTCGCGCATGCCGCCCGCCAGCGCCACCAGCTCGCCCAGGCGCGCGCTGCAGTGGCCGCAGCCGAGGATATGCTCGTCGACGCGCGCCTCGTCGGCTTCGGCCATCTCGCCGAGCCAGTATGCGAGCAGCGCGCGCTCGTCGATCGGGTGCTGGCAGGGCGCGCTCATGCTGTGGTCCCTTCCGCCGTCACGCACTCGCGCAGGTGCGTCAGGCCGCGGTGGCGGATGACGCGCACGTTGCCGGCCGAAAGCCCCAGCTGCGCGCCGACCTCGTCGGCCGGCTTGTCCTCGTAGAAGGTCATCAGCAGCACCGAGCGCTCGCGCTGCGGCAGCTTTTCCAGGCAGCCGGCGACGCGCTCGAGGTCGAACAGCGGCTCGGTGGCCGCCGCCGCGGGGGCGAGGTCCTCGCCGTAGCGCTCGAGCAGCTGCTCGCGGCGCAAGCCGCCGCGGCGCAGCTCGAGCACGCTCATGCGGCAGATGCCGAACACGAACGACGCCAGCTTTTCGCCGTCGCGCAGCGCTCCCGCCCTCAGCTTCTCGATCGTCATCAGCATCACCTGCTGCATCAGGTCGGCGGCGGCGTGCTCGTCGCGCAGGTGCTTGAGGCCGTACAGCCGCACCCGCGGCGCGAGGCGCCGGCACAGCTCGGCCTCGGCCCCGCGCGCGCGGCCGGGCTGCGCCTGCGCGATCCTGCGCGCGAGCGCGGCGTCGTCCTCGAGCCCCTCGGTCGGCGGATTTTGCACCGGCCGAAGATAACATCGCCCCGCCTTCGCAAGGGAAGTGTAACGGGGCGGCGTTTCGTTACACATCCGGGGGTCACTCACAAGGAGGCGCACATGATCACCAACAAGCAATCCGGCACCAACCTGAACGAGATCGCCGCCGGCATCTACCGCATCAACACCCCGGTCGAGATCCCCGGCGCGGGCGGCTTCAGCTTCAACCAGTATCTGGTGATGGACGACGAGCCGCTCGTGTTCCACAGCGGGCCGCGCGCCATGTTTCCGCTCGTGCGCGAGGCGATCGAGCGCGTCATGCCGCTCGAGCGGCTGCGCTACGTCGGGCTGTCGCACTTCGAGGCCGACGAGTGCGGCGCGCTGAACGAATTCCTCGCCGCCGCGCCGCAGGCGGTGCCGCTGTGCGGGCAGGTGGCGGCGATGGTGTCGGTCACCGACTACGCCGTGCGCGCCCCGCGCGCGCTGGCCGACGGCGAGACGCTCGCGCTCGGCAGGCACCGCATGCGCTGGTTCGACGCCCCGCACATGCCGCACGGCTGGGATTGCGGCCTGATGCTCGACGAGGCGACGCGCACCTTCTTCTGCGGCGACCTGTTCACCCAGCCCGGCGGCGGCGAGACGGCGCTCAGCGAGGGCGACATCCTCGGCCCGAGCGAGGCCTTCCGCGGCGCGATGGACTACTTCTCGCACGCCCCCGATACCGGCGCCGCGCTCGAGCGCTTCGCCGCCGAGAAGCCCGCCACGCTGGCCTGCATGCACGGCAGCGCCTGGCGCGGCGACGGCGCGGCGCTGCTGCGCGAGCTGGCGGCGGCGCTCGGCCACGCGAGCGCAGGACGGCTCAGTCAGGCCGCGTAGCGCAGGACCGCGACGACGTGGCACCCGGTGCCGTCGACCACGAACAGGTGCCAGACGAAATGGAAGTAGCGGCG
>DATFMS010000011.1:0-19112 GCA_035266805.1 Burkholderiales bacterium
GGATGCGCGCCAGTTGTGCCGCACGATGGCGCGCAGCACCTGCAGCTTCCTGTGAAAGAAGTGATCGGCGCCCGGCACTACGACCACCGGCAATTCCTGCGGCCGGGCCCAGTCCAGCACCGATTTGAGCGGCACGGTCTCGTCACGCTCGCCGTGAACCACCAGCGCGCCCTCGGGCACCGGAGGTACCTCGAAATTGTCTACCGCGACGCTGACCAGCAGCATGCGCTGCGGTGCGAACCTCTGCGCCAGCCGGGTCTGCATCGCGGCGCCAAACGAGAATCCGGCGAGAACCAGGGGTAGCTCGCCGTACTCGCGGCGCCCCCAGGCGAGCACCGCGGCGAGATCGTCCACCTCACCGCGTCCTTCGTCGTGTGAGCCTTCGCTTGCGCCGACGCCGCGAAAATTGGGGCGCAGCGCTAGGTAGCCCTTCTCGAGCAGCGCCCGCGCCAGGGTCTGCACCACCTTGTTGTCGAGCGTGCCGCCGAACAGGGGGTGTGGATGCGCAATCAGCGTCAAGCCGAGGGGCCGGTCCTCGGGGACGTCGACCGCGCACTCCACGCGCCCGGCGGGACCGGCGACCAACTCGCGCCGGGTCGTGGTACGCATCAGATCCTCAGCCGCTCGACGATGCGACCGTGCCGGACGTGCTCCTCGATGATCTCGTCGATGTCGCTGCGGTCGATGTAGGTGTACCAGACCGCCTCGGGGTACACCACGATGCAGGGGCCCTCCTCGCAGCGGTCGAGGCAGCCCGCCTGGTTAATGCGCACCTTGCCCTCGCCCGCCAGACCGAGCGCCTTCACGCGCTGCTTCGCGTACTCGCGCATTTCCGTCGCGCCCCTCGCGTTGCAGCTGACGCGCTCGGCCGGATCGCGCTGGTTGCAGCAGAAAAAAACGTGCCGTTCGTAGTAGGACATGGGGTAGGAATTCTACAGGCAAGAGCCTAGTCGGCCGGCCGGGTGCGGCCCGCGGCGAGCCAGATCAGGTAGGCGAGTGCGGCGAACGGCCAGGCTGAGTTCACCAGTTTGGTCAGCCCGTTGAAATTGAGGAAGTGGCCCGGTTGCCACTCGCCAAGCGTCGCCGCGAGATACGGATTCGGCGGCGCCAGGTTGACCAGCGCGGTGGCCGCCATCAGCAGCAGCGCCGCCAGCACCAGGCGGCCGGTGCGCGGCAGCGCCAGCGCCGCCAGCGCCCCGAGCAGGCCGGCAGCGAGGCCCTGCGCCGCGCCGGGCGTGAGCCAGTCGAACACGTGCCCGGCGCGCATCAGAACCGCGAACGCGATGGCCCTGACCACCAGGGCGCACGCGAGCAGCACGACGACCATCAGGCGCAGCGGCCTGCCGGGAACGGCGATAACCGAGACCAGCATGGCAACAGCGATCAGGTTCGCGGCGGTGGTGAGCGCCTCGACGGAAATGAACAGCGCCGGCGGGTGCGGCCCGCCTCCCGGCGCGCTGAGCAGGTCCCTCAGGTCCCCGGCACCGAAAAGCAGCGTCGCCGGGTTGAGCTGGGTGAAGAGCCACAGCGCCAACAGCACCAGCCCCAGGTCGGCGGCGTGCCCGGGCAAAAAGGCCAGCGCGCGCAGGCGCTTGAGCGGGCCGCGGTCGAGCAGCCACGAGGACAGTCGCGTGCCGAGCGCCGCGCCGGCGAGCGCGCCGGCGAGGTTGCATGCAACGTCGAGGTTGGACGGAATCCGGGCCGGCAGAAAGCTCTGCGCCGCCTCCAGCACCAGCGACAGCGCGGCGCCGCTAAGCGCCGCCGCTGCCAGCGCGTAACGTCCGCGCAGCCGCGGATAGAGCGCCAGCACGCAAAGGAATCCGTAAGGCAGATAACCGACAAGGTTCGCGACCACGTCGAACGCGGTGACGTAGCGCGGTCGCGACGCCGTAAGGTAGGCGAAGGCCGACAGGCCCTGGTCGCGCCAGCCCGAAAACGGATACAGCGAGGCGTAAACGACCAGCAGGACGTAAACCGCGAACAGGAAGCGGGCCAGAGGCGACGCGCGCATCGTCTCATTCTAGCCGCGAGGGCGACGGCTCAGCGGGCCGGGGCGTGGCGCCGCAGTCGGGGCCGAAGCTGCGGCGTCAGCGAACCGATCACCATCCACGCGGCGGCGACCAAGAATCCCGCCAGCTGCGGCGGCACCAGCGCATCGGGCGCCAGAGCCTCCATCGCCAGCCAGGTCGCCATGCCGAAGGCGATCGAAAGCAGGGCGCCCTGCGAATTGGCGCGCCGCCAGTAAAGGCCCGCCACCAGCGGCACGAACGCCCCTACCAGCGTAACTTTGTAGGCGTTGCCCACCATCTCGTAGATTCTCGCGCTCGAATTGAGCGCGAACAGCGTCACCGCCACGGCGAAGCCCGCCACCACCGCGCGCATGGTCCACAGCAGCTGCCGGTCGCCGAGGTCTTTGCGCAGAAAGCGCTTGAGCACGTTCTCGGTGAACGTTACCGACGGCGCAAGCAGCGTGCCGCTCGCGGTCGACATGATCGCCGAAAGCAACGCGCCGAAGAACATGATCTGGGCCAGCTGGGGCGTGTGCGCGAGCACTAGCTGCGGCAGGATGTGCTGCGGATCGCTCTGCAGCTGGGACTTCACCAGGTTCGAGTCGATCAGGAACGCCGAGTAGCCGAGGTACATCGGCACGAAGGCGAAAAGGAAGTACAGCACGCCCCCGGTCACCGTTGCCCAGACCGATATGCGCACCGTACGGGCGGAAGTGACGCGCTGGAATACGTCCTGCTGCGGGATCGAGCCGAACATCATCGTGATCGCAGCGCCGAAGAACCACAGCATGTCGCGCAGCTTGGGCTCGGGCAGGAATTGCATGCGGCCCGCGGACTGAGCGTGCGCGAGCACGGCGTGCACCCCGCCCGCCTGCTCGCCGACCACCCAGGCGATGTACAGCATGCCGAGGATGATGATCGTCATCTGCATGAAGTCGGTCCACGCCACCGAAACCATGCCGCCGAACATGGTGTAGCCGGTGACGATGGACGCGCCGAGCACGATCGCCGCAGGCATCGCGAGCGCGCCGCCCGAGAGCACGTTGAACACCAGCCCCAGGGCGACGATCTGCGCCGACACCCATCCCAGGTAGGAGGCCACGATCGCGAGGCTGGTCAGCATCTCCACCGTCGGGTTGAAACGCCTGCGGTAGAAGTCGCCGATGGTGAGCAGGTCCATCTTGTACAGCTTGGCGGCGAAGAACAGCCCCACCAGGACCAGGCACATGGACGCACCGAAGGGATCCTCGACCACGCCGCCGAGTCCGGTCTCGATGAACTGCGCCGGGATGCCGAGCACGGTTTCGGAGCCGAACCAGGTCGCGAACACGGTCGCCGTCACGACGTAGAACGGCAGGGAGCGTCCGGCGACCGCGTAGTCCCTGGTGTTGTGCACGCGCAGGGCAGCGTACAGCCCGATGCCGATCGAAGCGACGATGTACAGCACGACGAACCAGACGACGACCGGATCTGCCATTGACTCTTCAGTGAAGCAGCCCGGTAAGCTGCAAAGCAAGCAGCGCGGCGAGCAACGCGATCAGCGCGGCGAGCAACCTGTTGCGGCGCGCATTCTGCGCGCCGAGGCGCATCAGCGCTCGCTCGATAGCGCCGAGCCGGTCCTCGGCGACGGCGCGGTGCACCAGCCGCGGCAGCTGCGGCAAGGTCGTGGCCCAGTACGGCGCCTCTTGCCGGAGCGCCTTGAGCAGCCCGCGCCAGCCGATCTGCTCGCTCATCCAGCGCTCGAGGTACGGCTTGGCGGTCTGCCACAGGTCGAGCTCCGGATCGAGCTCGCGGCCCAGCCCTTCGATATTGAGCAGCGTCTTTTGCAGCATCACCAGCTGGGGCTGGATCTCGACGTTGAAGCGGCGCGAGGTCTGGAACAGGCGCAGCAGCAGCTTGCCGAAGTAGATCTCCTTCAGGGGCCGGGCAAAGATCGGCTCGCACACGGCGCGGATCGCCGTCTCGAACTCGTCCACCCGGGTCTCCTCCGGAACCCAGCCGGCGTCCAGATGCGCCTGCGCCACGCGCCGGTAGTCGCGATTGAAGAAGGCGATGAAGTTCTGCGCCAGGTAGTTCTTGTCGGTCTCGGTCAGCGCGCCCATGATGCCGAAGTCGAGCGCCACGTAGCGGCCGTCGTCGGCGACGAAGATGTTGCCGGGGTGCATGTCGGCATGGAAGAAGCCGTCGCGGAACACCTGGGTGAAGAAGATTTCAACCCCCGCGCGGGCCAAGCGGGGGATGTCGATGCCCTTCGCGCGCATCGCTTCGACCTGCGATACGGGGGTGCCGTGCATGCGCTCCATCACCATCACCCGCTGCGAGCACCAGTCCCAGTAGATTTCGGGCACCAGCAACAGCGTCGAATCGACGAAGTTGCGCCGCAGCTGGCTCGCGTTGGCCCCCTCGCGCATGAGGTCCAGCTCGTCTTCGAGGTGGCGCGAAAATTCGGCCACCACTTCGCGTGGCTTGAGCCTGCGGCCATCTGGCCACAGCAGCTCGATCAGTCCGGCCGCGGTCTCGAGCAGGGCGACGTCCTTCGCCACCGCCGCTTCGACACCCGGCCGCAACACTTTGACCGCGACCTCGCGGCCGTCGTGCAGAACGGCCAGATGCACCTGCGCGATCGAGGCGCTCGCGACCGGATCGCGCGCGAATTCGCTGAAGACGTCGGCGATGGGTTTGCCCAGCGAGCGCTCGATCTCCGCCAGCGCCTGCTCGGAAGGAAACGGCGGTACCTGATCCTGCAGCTTCGCCAGCTCGTCGGCGATATCCGCTGGCAGAAGATCCCGGCGGGTCGACAGCACCTGGCCGAACTTGACGAAGATCGGACCAAGGGTCTCGAGCGCGCGCCGCAGGCGCACTGCGCGCGGGCCCGCATCAGAGCGGGCGAAAAGGGCCAACAGACGGTTGCGCTCAAGGCGCGGAACGAGCACATGCAGTCCGAAACGCAGTCCGATCGAGATTATTCGCAGCAGACGGAGCAGGCGGGACACGGCGGCTCAGGCGATCCGCTCGATGCGCTTTTCCAGACGCTCGATCGCGTCGCGCAGACGTGCGATGCCGGCGGCGAGCGGCTCGAGCTCGGGCCGGGAAACCAGAATGCGCCTTTCCTCCACGGCGTACTCGACCAGGCCTTCGGCAAGGCGCTGCGCGGCATCGATCTGCCAGCCGGCGAAGTCCCTGGCGAGTCCGACCATCCGCCGCGCGGCGACGTCGCCGACCAGTCGCGACAGATCCTCCTCGGGGTCCCAGCGCAGGTGCCGCACGAGCAGCATCACCTCGCTCGCCAGGCGAGCGTTTCCAGTTACCTCGACGGCGCGCATGAAATACTCCTCGCCGCGCGCCATGGCTGCGAGCGCGTCGGCGCCGAGCGCCAGGGTGAGTGACGGCGCCGCAGCGTCGTCCGCCGCTGGCGCGACGCGGCCGTCGGCGAGAATCGACAGTCGCAGTTCCGGGAGCGGCGGCGCCGCGAGCGCCACCGTCTCGCCGCTGAACGGCGCGAGGCGTTCGCGTGCCCACGGCTCGGCTTCGAGCAGGTGGTTAAGCGCGGACGCGAAGGGGTAATCGAGCAGCATCGGGCGTTCAAGAAATAACGAAGGCCACCTCGCGGTGGCCCTCGCGCGCGTCTGACCGTTCTCAGTGCATCTGCTGGATGCCCGCGAGCAGCCAGCCGGAAGTGCCGTTGACCGGCTTGGCGAGGTTCCAGACCTCCACAAATCCGACCGGCGCCGCCCCAGGTGCCTCGCGCGCCATGCCGGAGAGGCGAACGCTCGCCAGCTGCCGGTCACCTTCGGTGCCGACCTCAAGCAGATCGGCGTTTAGCGCCACCACGTCGCTCCGTCCCGCGCCGCCGCGAGCGCCCTTGTTTGCTCTGAGCGCGTCGTACATCTCAGCTGTCGTAAACTCGCGCACGTCGTCCAGCCTGCCGAGCTCGCTCGCAACCTGCAGTTTCACGAAAGTCAGCTTCGCGGCGCGCACAAACCCGGCAACGTCGAAACCGGCGGGCGCCTGCGTCGTCCCCGGTTGCGCCGCCGGGGCGATGAATCCGGCGCTCTGGGAAGGCGGCGGCGCGGCGACGGTTTCGGCGCCCAGACCCGCGAATTGCAGCGGAACGGCGGGCTCGAGCCGCGGCTTGGCGAACACGCGCAGCGCCAGCACCGACACCACCACCAGCAGGGTGAGGATGAATGCGGCGCCGAAGCCGCTGCCGCCGAACAGCGATCCCAGCAGGCCGCCGAGCGCGAGCTCACCGAGTGCCGGCAGCCAGCCGCCGTGCGTAGACGCGGGAGCGGCGTCGGCGGCAAAGAGCGCGGCGCCGAACAGCGCGCCGGCGACCCCGACTAGCAATCTGCTGATGCCGAACTCCATCTGCACTCTCGCTTCTCTATGAGGCGCATCCTACCGCAGCAGCCGGCTCAAACGCGATAGCCGCGGTGGACCGCGACCACGCCGCCGGTGAGATTGAAGTACTCGACCTGGCTGAAGCCCGCGCGCTCCATCATTGTGGCTAGCGTGGCCTGGTCGGGATGCATCCGGATCGACTCCGCGAGGTAGCGATACGCCGCGGCGTCGCCCGCGACCCGCTCCCCCAGCCACGGCAGGAGCTTGAACGAGTACAGGTCGTATACGCGCTCGAGCGGCTTCCACACGCGGGAGAATTCGAGTACCAATAAACGGCCGCCGGGCTTGAGCACGCGCGCCATCTCGGCCAGCGCGGCGTCCTTGTGCGTCATGTTGCGCAGGCCGAACCCCACCGTTACACAGTCGAACCAGGCCGCAGGAAACGGCAGCCGCTCGGCGTCGCACTGCACCGCCGTCGCCAGACGGCCGGCGTCGAGCAGGCGATCGCGCCCGCGCGCCAGCATGCGGCGGTTGATGTCGGTCACCAGAACCTGGCCGCTCGGTCCGGCGCGGCGCGCCAGCGCCTGCGCCAGGTCCCCGCTGCCGGAGGCGACGTCGAGCACGCGTTCACCGGCCCTGACGCGGGCAAGCGCGACCGCGAAGGCCTTCCAGGCGCGGTGCAGGCCAAGCGACATCAGGTCGTTCATCAGGTCGTAACGGTCGGCGACGCGGTCGAACACCTGCGCCACGCGAGCGGCCTTGTTCGCCGCCGCGACTCGCTCAAAGCCGAAATCTGTTTCGTCTGATTCAGGCACTTTTAAAGAATGTGAGTACTTGCTTCAATCTATTCGGCGCTCTGGTCGCCGCTGCCGGATCATACTACCGGTGCGGCGCAACATTTCCGTCATGAAACCTTCTTAGAATTGTCGCAAAGCACGATCGAGGTGCGCGCATGGCAGTAAACATACTCGTGGTCGAGGACGAGCCGGCGATCCAGGAACTGATCGCGGTCAACCTCGAGCACGCGGGTCATCATGTCATCCGGGCCAAGGATGCGGAGGCCGCCCTAGGGCTGGTGAAGAGCGCGCTGCCCGACCTGCTGCTAATCGACTGGATGCTGCCCGGCATGTCGGGCGCATCGCTCGCCAAGCAGCTGCGCCAGGACGAACGCACGCGCCAGATCCCGATCATCATGCTCACCGCACGCGCCGCGGAGCAGGACAAGGTTGCGGGACTGGAAGCCGGTGCCGACGACTACGTCACCAAGCCGTTCTCGCCCAAGGAGCTGGTAGCGCGGATCAAGGCCGTACTGCGGCGGCGCGCTCCACAGGCGACCGACGACCCGGTCGAGGTCGCCGGCCTGCGCCTCGACCCTGGTACCCGGCGCGTGTTCGGCAACCGGACCACACTCGAAATCGGCCCCACCGAATTCCGCCTGCTGCACTTCCTGATGACGCACCCGGAGCGCGTGCACTCGCGCGCGCAGCTGCTCGACAAGGTCTGGGGCGATCACGTATTCATCGAGGAACGCACGGTGGACGTGCACATCAGGCGGCTGCGCAAGTCGCTCGAGGGCACCAGCCACGACCGGCTGATCGAAACGGTGCGCGGCTCCGGTTACCGGTTCAGCGCCAACCCGGTATGAGATAAACTCGGTTGGCCAGTCGTCGGCCAGCGATTCGGAGACCAACTACTTGAACCCGGTCTGGGGCAGCACGCTCGGCGTCGCCATCGTGGCGGCGGGGGCCTGGCTGGTCGTCTGGCCGCTTGCCGGCCCGGATTGGGCATGGGCCGTCGCCGCCGCGGTGCTCGCGGCCCGCGTCATCTACCACGCCGGACACCTGGCCTCGTTCATGTCCTGGCTCGAGCGGCCGGCGCGCGACACCCTGCCGGTCGGCAGCGGGATCTGGGAGGAGGCCTTCGCCCGCCTGCACCAGCACCTGAAGAAGCGCGACGACGAGCAGCAGGGCCTGCTGCGTGCCCTCGGACGCTTCCGCGCCGCCGGGCGCGCGCTGCCGGACGGGGTGGTCGTCCTCGACGCCGAAGACCACATCGAATGGTCCAACCCGACCGCGGAGCGGCACTTCGGCATCGACGCGCGGCGCGATTTCGGCCAGACCATCACCAACCTCGTGCGCCAGCCGGATTTCGTCGCCTACCTCGAGGGCCACGAGTACCTCGAGCCGCTCACGCTGCATTCGGCGCGAAGCGATGCCGCGCTCTCGGTGCGAGCCATCGAGTTCGGCGCCGAGCAGAAACTGCTCATGTCGCGCGACGTCACCATCGAGCAGCGGCTGGAGATCATGCGGCGCGACTTCGTCGCCAACGTCTCGCACGAGCTGAAGACCCCGGTCACGGTGCTTTCTGGATTCGTCGACACGCTCGCCGACGAGTCGATGGAGCTGAGCGGGGCTCAGCGCAGACGCTTCCTGGCGCTGATGGACGAGCAAGCGCGCCGGATGCGCCGCCTGATCGAGGACCTGCTGACCCTGTCGGCGCTCGAATCGTCCGCCATGCCGGACGACGAGCAGGCGATCGAGATGAGGCCGTTCGTCGAGAAACTGGGCGAGGAGGCACGCGCGCTCTCGGGCGGCCGCCACCGTATCGTCGTCGTCGTCGAGCGCGACTGCCGCCTCACCGGGGGCGCGGAAGAGCTGAAGAGCGCGTTCTCGAACCTGGTCTCGAACGCGGTGCGCTACACGCCGGAAGGCGGGACGGTGCAGCTTCAGTGGCGCATCGAGGATGGGCGCGGCGTGTTCAGCGTCCAGGACGACGGCATCGGTATCGAGGCGCGCCACATCGCGCGGCTCACCGAGCGGTTCTATCGCGTCGACAGCAGCCGATCGCGCGAGACCGGCGGCACCGGGCTCGGCCTCGCGATTGTCAAGCATGCGCTCACACGGCACCAGGCGACGCTCGACGTGCGCAGCGAGTTGGGCCGCGGCTCGACCTTCAGCGCCGTGTTCCCGCCGCAGCGGATTGCGGTTCCCGGCCAGGCTCGCGCAGCGGCCTAGCGCGAGAGGTCAGGGCAGAATTTCGTAGGCGACGCGCTCGAAATCGCTGCCGCGTTCGATCAGCTCCGAAAGCCGCACCCGCACCGCCGAGTCGACGTACACCTCGACGACGCGCTTGGGCTTGTACCAGCCCGATGGCAGCACGAGCGTCGGCGGCGCATCGAGCGCGGGCACCGCGGTCAGCGAGAGCGCCTGCACGTATTGCGCGTCGATCGCGTTCAGCCCGGTCGCGCGCACGGCGGTCTCCGCCGGCAACCCGGGCAGCAACCTCACGCCCGCGTGCAAATCGCCGTTGTCGGCGGTCATCAGCCAGCGAACCTGGCCGAGCATGAAGTTGTTGCTGTCGACCGGGCGCACGCTGACCAGCTGCCCGTGGGAGTAGCGCTTGCCCGGCTCAGCGGCGGCGCGCACCATGCGCAGCCCCTGAGAGCTGTCGTTCTCCAGCCGCCACTGTTCGAGGGCGAAGCCCTGTGCGGCGCCGTAGTCGTCCTCGTGGCTGGTCCTGATGCGGCCGAAGGTCGCGATCTCCTGACGCTGCTTCTGGCTCAGCTCCCGCTGCTCGCCCGGCTGACGGAAAGCACGCCCACAGATGAAGTAATGAATCGCAGGCAGACCTTGGCAGGCCAGCGCAACGTCGGCAATGCGACGGCGCTCCTGGCCGCGCCCCGGCCGCGCCTGGCACCACTGCCGATAGAGGAACACCAGCAGCTGCTCGCACGACGGCATGACGCAGTCCTCGCCGAGCGCCAGCTTCGCGGGCGATTCCCCCTTGCGCAGCAGGCCGATCCGGTTACGGAGGCTTTTGGCCAGGCGCTGGGTGCCGAGGTAGCGCGGCTCTTCGATGCGGATGTCGTCGTCGTCGATTCGCTCGGCGGTCCGGTCTCCCGCAAGATCGATCGCCATCGGCGCCAGATCGTCCTCGTCGATCGGCCTGCGCGAGACCCCGATCTTCTCGGCCCAGCGCTCGAGCAAATACGCGACGAAGGTCAGCTGCCGCTGCGCGAGCTCGTTCGGGTTGCACGCACCCATCATGACGGCGCGGATGTAGGCGATGCGTGGCGAGGTGTCGTGCACGTCGCGGTTCAGGTAGTCCTTGACCGGCTCCTCGGCCACCCCGAGCGCCTCGGCTTTTGCGTACGCTTCGTGCAACAAACGCCAGTCGCGGCCCGGGACCTGGCGGTAACCGCGATAGTGGTGAAACATCTTCAGGCCTATGTAAGCCAGCGCGCGCTGGGCGACCAGCGCCGCCTGGCCGCGCAACCCCGGCTCGCCCTCGGCAACCGGATCCAGGCAGCGCATGTAACCGACGCGCATCTCGTCCCAGAGCGCGGTCGTCTCCTGGAAGATGCGCGCCTCCGCATCCACCATCGGCAGCGCCCGGTTGGTGAAGCGCTTGGCTTGCTCGATCTGCACGAAGTGGACCGCTTCGCGCAGGGTTTCCATCACTCCCAGGCGAGCGAGTGCCTTGGTCGGAAAACGGTTGAATTCCCTGATCTGCTCGAACAGCTGGCGCTGCGCCGTCGCGACGTTGGCCAGAGGAACATTCTCCAGCCAGGCCCTGCAGGTTGGCTCGTCGATGAATTCGGGCGAGGCGTGCGCGATCAATTCGGGCAGATCCAGGTCGTTCATGGTGCTCGCATCATCCCGGCGATCGCGCGAGCAGCGTGCCAAGGGCTGCGCCGAGCTGCCCATCCGGCACCGCGGCGCGCCGCCCGCCGTGGGTGCGCCCCTCGCGCTGGGGCGCGCCCCAGACCGGATCCGGGAAGTTGCGGTCGTCGGCGTGGCGCGCGATCACATGCCAGTGCAGGTGCGGCACCTGGTTGCCGAGGCTGGCGAGATTGACCTTGTCCGGATGGAACAATTCGCGCAGCGCAGCTTCGCAGGCGAAGACCGCCCGCATCAGTCGCTCGCGTTCGCCGGTGCTCAGGTCAGTCATGTCGCGCGCGTGTCGATTTAGGATCACGCGACAATATCCCGGATAGTCGTCCGAGGGAACACGCACAATGCGGCAGAATTCGTCGCGCCACAGTATCGATCCTCCGTCGCGCTCGCAGAGTTCGCAACCCATGAAATTCGGGGCCCGCTAAAGCAGCACTCTCTCGATGCCGCCGGCGTTCGCCTTGCGCACGAAGTCCGGCAGCCAGTCATCGCCCAGCAGGCGCCGCGCCATCTCGACCACAATATAGTCGGCTTGCGCCCCGGTGTCATCCGAGAAACGCGCCAGCCCTTGCAGGCACGACGGGCAGGATGTGAGAATTGTCACACTTTGTCCGGGCTCGCTGCCGCGCTGCTGCGCGACGCCCTTCCTCAGCTCCTGCTCCTTGCGCAGGCGTACCTGGGTCGAGACGTCCGGACGCGACAGCGCCAGAGTGCCGGACTCGCCGCAGCAGCGCGGCGAGAGCGCCACTTGCGATCCGGTGAGCGCGCTCACCACTTCGAGCGGCCGGTAGACCTTGATCGGCGTGTGGCAGGGATCGTGATACACATAGCGCGCGCCCGAGACGCCTTCCAGCTTGACCTCCTTCTCGAGCAGGTACTCGTGGATGTCGAGCAGACGGCAGCCGGGAAAGATCTTGTCGAACTCGTACTTTTCGAGCTGATCCATGCACGTCCCGCAGGACACGATGACGGTGCGGATGTCCAGGTAGTTGAGCGTGGTCGCGAGGCGGTGGAAAAGCACCCGGTTGTGCGTGATGATGCGCTCGCCGCGCTCGGCCTCTCCGGCGGCAGTCTGTGGATAGCCGCAACACAGGTATCCCGGCGGCAGCACGCACTGGGCGCCGAGGCGATAAAGCATCGCCTGGGTCGCGAGGCCGACCTGGGAAAACAGGCGCTCCGAGCCGCAGCCGGGGAAGTAGAACACGGCTTCGGAATCCTCGCTCACCTTCGCCGGGTCGCGCACGATCGGCACGATCTTCGGGTCCTCGATGTCGAGTAGCGCGCGTGCGGTCTTCTTCGGCAGACCGCCCGGCATCGGCTTGTTGATGAAATGCACGATGCGCGCTGCGGTGCCGGGCCGTCCGGTGGTCGAAGGGGGTCGCGCAGTCTGCGCGCGCGCGAGGCCCAGCGCCTTGGCCGCTCGATACGCCGTGCGCTGCAGCCGGTAGCCCCAGTCGATCATCACCTTGCGAGCGAGCTTGACCGTGCGCGGATCGGTGACGTTCAGGAACAGCATCGACGCGCGGGTGCCGAGGTTGGCGCGCCGCTTTCCGCTGCGGCGCAGAAGGTTGCGCATCGCGATCGAAACGTCGCCGAAATCGATGTCCACCGGGCACGGGCTCTCGCACTTGTGGCACACCGTGCAGTGATCGGCGACGTCGCCGAACTCGTCGTAGTGCGCCAGTGCCACGCCGTGGCGGGTTTGTTCCTCGTACAGGATCGCCTCGATCAGCAACGAAGTTGCCAGAATCTTGTTGCGCGGTGAATACAGCAGGTTCGCGCCCGGCACGTGCGTCGCGCACACTGGCTTGCACTTGCCGCAGCGCAGGCAATCCTTGATCGATTCGGACACCCCGCTCAGATCGGACTGCTCGAGGATCAACGACTCGGCGCCGATGAGCGAGAAGCTGGGCGTGTAGGCATTGGCGAGGTCGCCCCCCGCGAGCAGCTTGCCCGCGTTAAAGCGCCCTGCGGGGTCGACCGCATGCTTGTAGGCGCGGAATGGCTCGATTTCCTCGGCTTCGAGGAATTCCAGCTTGGTGATGCCGATACCGTGTTCGCCCGAAATTACACCGCCGAGCGATTTCGCCAGCCGCATGATGCGCGCCACCGCCCGGTTCGCGCGCTGCAGCATCGCGTAGTCGTCGGAGTTGACCGGGATATTGGTGTGCACATTGCCGTCGCCCGCGTGCATGTGCAGGGCGACGAATACGCGTCCGCGCAGCACACGCCGGTGGACCGCCTCGGCACCCTCCAGTACCGGGCCGAACGCGATGCCCGAAAAGATGCGGCGCAGCTCATCGCGCACCTCGGTCTTCCACGACAGCCGTACGGTGCGGGACTGAAGCGCGCCGAACTCCGCGTCGAGATTGGCCGCCACCCCCTGCCAGCGCGCGCGCACGGCGTGAATCAGCTCGATTGCCTGGACGGGCCGGTCACCCAATACCTCGGCCGCCGGCAGCCGTTCCTCGAGATGATAGAGCGGCAACTCGCCGCCGAAGTACGCCTCCAGTGCGTCGAGCAGCTCGAGCTTGTTGGCCAGCGAAAGCTCGATATTGATGCGCTCGATGCCATCGGTGTACTCGCCCAGCCGCTCGAGCGGGATCACCACGTCCTCGTTGATCTTGAACGCGTTGGTGTGCTTGGCGATCGCCGCAGTGCGCGCGCGGTCGAGCCAGAACCGCCTGCGCGCCTCGGGCGAGACCGCGACGAAGCCCTCGCCGCCGCGGGTGTTCGCGATACGCACCACGGCCGAGGCGGCGCTGGCGACCTCGTCGACCTGATCGCCGACGATATCGCCTATCAGCACCATGCGCGGGCGCTGGCTGCGGCGCGACTTGGTCGCGTATCCGACCGCCTTGAGGTAGCGTTCGTCGAGATGCTCGAGGCCCGCCAGGGTCGCGCCGGGGTGGGCATCGAGATGCCGCTTGACCTCGACGATCGCCGGCACCGCCTCGTGGGCCGAGCCGAAGAACTCCAGGCACACGGTCCGGGTGTGCGCCGGCATGCGATGCAGGATGAAGCGCGCCGAAACGATGATTCCATCGGTGCCTTCTTTCTGCACCCCGGGCAGCCCGGCAAGGAACTTGTCGGTGACGTCCTTGCCCAGCCCCGCTTTCCTGAAGCACGCCGCGGGAATTTCCAGCATGCGCTCCTCGATCAGCTTGCGACCGCCGGCACCGTAGCGGCGTAACCTGAAATTGGCGCTTTCGCTGTCGTGGATCTTGCCCAGGTTGTGGCCGACGCGATCGACCTCGAGCCATTCCGCGTCCGGCGTCACCATGCGCCACGAGGCCAGATTGTCGATTGCGGTACCCCAAAGCACCGCCTTCTTGCCGCCCGCGTTCATGGCGACGTTGCCGCCGATGCACGATGCGTCGGCGGAAGTCGGGTCGACCGCGAACGCGAGCCCCTCAGCCTCCGCCGCCTCCATTACGCGGCGTGTGACGACGCCGGCGCCGCAGCGGATGGTGGGCACCGGGCGTGCGACAGCGGGCAGCTCGGTCCACTCGACCTCGCCCAGGGACTCGAGCTTCTCGGTGTTCAGCACCGCCGAGCGCCGAGTCAGCGGCACCGCGCCGCCGGTATAGCCGGTGCCGCCGCCGCGCGGGATGATGGTGAGCCCGAGCGCGATCAACGTCTTCACCACCGGCAGCACCTCTTCCTCGCTGTCGGGCGAAACCACGACGAACGGGTACTCGACACGCCAGTCGGTTGCGTCGGTGACGTGCGAGACGCGCGCGAATCCATCGCAGGCGATGTTGTCCCGGCGCGTGACACGCGCCAGCCGGCGCAGGGTCTTCGCGCGCAGCTTGCGCGTCGCGTCGAACGAGAGCGCGAAGTCCTCGAGCGCCCCGCGCGCGGCGTCCAGCAGCCGCGACACCCTGTCGTTGTCGCCGCGCCGCCGCTCGATCTCGTCCAGCCGCCGGCGCATGCCCGCGAGCACCTGCGCGCGGCGCTTCGGGTGCTCAATCAGGTCGTCCTCGAGATAGGGATTGCGCAAGATCACCCACATCTCGCCCAGCACCTCGTACAGCATCCGCGCCGAGCGGCCGGTGCGGCGCTCGGCGCGCAACCCCGAAACCAGTTCCCACGCCGGCTGCCCGAGCAGGCGCAGCACGATCTCCCGGTCGGAGAACGAGGTGTAGTTGTACGGGATCTCGCGCAGGCGCGGCTGCATGGGCCGGATTCTAGCCCCCTGCTGCGCCGCAGCAACCACACCGTGATAAGGGACTCAGTCGGACTCCGGCGTGCCGAAGACGTCGCGATAGCTGACGTAAAAGCTCGCCAGCAGGGTCGGCAGCATGACGAGCAGCAGCGGGAACAGGAAGGACGTGACCGGCACCGCGAGCCTGCCGCCCGACATCAGCAGCAGCGCGCTCAAGGCAAGGGTCGGCGCCACCACGGTCAGCAGGATCGCGGCGGCGCCGTAGGCGAGAAACGCGCGCCAGTTGATCAGGCAGGCCAGGAAACTGAAGAAAAGCGCTTTCACCGCGCCGATGCCGTGCCATGCGACGAGCACGGGCGCGAACCAGAACATCATCATCACCGGTGCGTAGAGCGCAACCGCGACCAGCATCGCACCCAATACGCTGCCCGACTCCGCGTCGGCGCCGCGGGGGCCCTCGCCCACCAGCATCCAATGCGCCAGCGCGCCGCCGTCGACCAACGTGGTCGCACCGATCAGCAGCGCAAGGCAGGCAAGATAGGCCAGCCCAAGCGCGAGCTGGCCGCGAAGGTTCTCGCGAAACCCGGAAAAAAGAATATCCAGTCCGAGCGGACTGCCGCTCGCCGCGGCGCGGCTCGCGGCCATGAAACCGACCGCAAAGGGCGGCACCAGCACCGACGCCGCAGCGATGCCCAGATACGGCAGCAGCGACACGACCGTCATCAGCAACCAGTAGACGAAAACCAGCGCGACCCAGGACAGCGGGGCGGCGCGGAACAGCCGCCAACCCTCGCCGAGCCAGCGCGCGCCACGGCCTGCAGCAACGATTCGTGCAGGCGTCGCCATCAGTCGACCCAGAGCGATTCGGACGCGGCGGCACGCAGCGTCAGAACGTCGCGAAAGTGCGCGGGGTCGTGCGCGTGCACCAGCACTCCGGCACGCGGGAGGTGAAAATCGTGCAGCCGCGACAGCCAGAAGCGCAGCGCGGCCGCGCGCAGCATGACCGGCCAGGCACCGCGCTCGAGCGCGGAAAAAGGTCGCAGCGCAGCGTACGCCTGGAGCAAGGCGCGCACCCTGGTCGGATGCAGGCTGCGGTCGCGCTCGGCATCGACCAGGCACCAGTCGTTGGCGCATACGGCGAGGTCGAACAGCAGGCAATCGACGCCGGCGAAATAGAAGTCGATCACGCCCGAAATGCGCCCGTTCTCGAACAGCGCATTGTCGCGGAACAAGTCGGCGTGCACCGGGCCGCGCGGCAGGTCGGGAAAGCGGTACAGCGCCTGAAAGCGCAGCTCCTCGTCGAGCAGGGCCCGGGCGTCGGCATCGAGCAAGGGGCGCAGTGCGCGCGCCGCGGCGCGCCACCACTTGGGGCCGCGCGGGTTGTCGAGGTATTCGGGGTACGACCGGCCGGCCAGGTGCATGCGCGCGAGCAGCGCCCCAAGCTCCGCGCACTCGTGTACGCCGGGGTGCTCGATCGAACTGCCGCTCAGCCGCGTCACCAGGGCGGCGGGTTTTCCGTTCAGGCTCGACAGGTACTGGTCGGAGAGGTCGGCCATCGGCGCCGGGCAGGGAATGCCGTGACGGGCGAGATGCGCCATCAGGCCGAGATAGAACGGCAGCTCGACCGCCGGCAAACGCTCGAACAGGGTCAGGACGTAACGTCCCTGCGTCGTGGTCACGAAGTAGTTGGTGTTCTCGATCCCGGCAGCGACGGGTTCGAGCGCGGCGAGGCTGCCGACCGAGTAGTTGCGAAGCCACTCGGCGAGCTGGGATTCGGAAACGAGGGTGTAAACCGACATGGACCGCTGGCGAGGCTCCGTTCTATCTAGCGGGCGCCCGGCGCGGGCGATGGAGCCGAAATCACTCCCAGGTCTTGATCGGCCACATTGGAACGCTCACGCCGTCGTCAAGCGAATCGCGGCGCATCCAGCCGCCGTGGCCGGTGGTATCGATGAGGTAGTAGGTCGGGCCGTCCTTTGGCGTCACTTTGAGCATGATGACCTGGCCACCTTTGCGGATCGGCTCGACCTTGTCGCCCTTCTGGATCGGAATCCGCACCTGCGGTTCCTCGATCGGATTGCTCGCGCCCGGCGCCGGAGGCGGCGGGCCGGGCAGCGGCTCGAGCTTTGGCGGCGCCGGCTGCGCCGCGAATGCCTGTAGCGCGACTGCGACGAATAGGGCTACTGGTAAGCGGCGCATTGGGCGGGCGTTGAGCCCGGAATTCTAGCAGAGCGGGTCCGGTTCAGAGGTTGAGCAGGATTTCGCGCTCCGCCGGCGAAGGTTCGAAGCCGCGTTTTTCGTAGAACGCGAAGATCGTATCCACTGCCTCCTGCGGCTCCTCCACCACTTGCAGCAGGTCCACATCGCGGGCGTCGATCGTCCCCTCCGCGATCAGCCGCTCGCGAAACCAGTCGAGCAGGCCGTCCCAGAACGCGCGCTGCATCAGCACGATCGGCATCTTGCGGGTCTTGCGCGTCTGCACCAGGGTGAGCGCCTCGAACAGCTCGTCCAGGGTGCCGAAGCCGCCGGGCAGCACCACGTACGCGGTCGCGAACTTCACGAACATCACCTTGCGCGCGAAGAAGTGCTTGAAGCGCAGGCTGAGGTCCTGGTAGGGATTGGCGCGCTGCTCGCGCGGAAGGTCGATGTTCAGTCCGATCGCAGGGGCACGGCCGAAGAACGCGCCCTTGTTCGCCGCCTCCATCACGCCGGGCCCGCCGCCCGAGATGACCGCGAAGCCCGCGTCGGAAAGCAGTCTCGCGGTGCGCTCGGCAAGCAGGTAGACCTTCGAGTCGGGGGCGGCGCGCGAGCTGCCGAACATCGACACCGCCGGGCGGATGCCCGCCAGCCGCTCGGTGCCGTCGACGAACTCTGCCATAATGCCGAACAACCTCCACGCCTCGCGGGAAGGGATCTCGTACGCCGGGCTGGCAAGCTTCGGCAGCTTCTCGTTCTTCATCGTGTCCGGGAACCATCCTGAAAAGACGCTCCTGCTCGTGGACGGGTCCTCGTACCTGTACCGGGCGTTCCACGCGCTGCCGGAGCTGAAGAGCCCGCAAGGCGAGCCCACCGGCGCCATCTACGGCGTGCTGAGCATGCTAAGGCGGCTGGGCGCCGACTACAAGGCGCAGGCGCGCGCCTGCGTGTTCGACGCCAAGGGCAAGACCTTCCGCGACGAGGCCTACCCGGAGTACAAGGCGCATCGCCCGCCGATGCCGGACGAACTCGCGGCGCAGATCGAACCACTCAAGGAAGCGGTCGCGGCGCTGGGCTGGCCGGCGCTGTCGATCGAGGGCGTCGAGGCCGACGACGTGATCGCGACCCTCGCCGATCATGCCAAGCGGCAGGGCTGGCGCTGCGTCATCTCGACCGGCGACAAGGATCTCGCCCAGCTGGTCGACCCGAGCGTCACCCTGGTCAACACGATGTCGAACGAAACCCTGGACGTTGCGGGCGTGCGGAACAAGTTCGGCGTCGCGCCGGAGCAAATCGTCGATTACTTCGCCCTGGTGGGCGACGCGGTCGACAACGTTCCGGGCGTCGCCAAGGTCGGCCCGAAGACCGCGGCCAAGTGGATCTCGCAGTTCGGCTCGCTGGACGAAGTGATCGCGCACGCGGACGAGATCGGCGGGGTGGTGGGCGAAAATCTGCGCAAGGCGCTGGACTGGCTTCCCACCGGGCGCATGCTGCTCAGCGTGAAGCGCGACGTCCCGCTGCGGATCGCGCTCGCCGACCTCGAAGACCGCGCTGCCGACCTCGAGCGCCAGCGCGCGCTGTTCGAGCGCTTCGGCTTCCGCTCCTGGTTGAACGAGCTCGGGGGCCCGGCGGCGGCGCCTGCGCCGTCCCCCGACCGCGCCGAGCGCAGGCGCTACGTCTGCGTGCGCGACGAACGGGCGCTGAGCGAGCTGCTCGCCGCGCTGC
>DATFMS010000012.1:0-35977 GCA_035266805.1 Burkholderiales bacterium
AGCTTCGAGGAAACGAGGGCGCGCGCGGCGCAGCTCGACCCGGCCGGGCTGCTCGAGGCCTTCGCCGCGGCGCGGCTGGCGCTGATCGATAACTCCCGCGACGCGCAGTCGGCGGCCGCGATAGCGCTGCTCGCCAGGCGCCTGGCGCCCGGCGAGGCGCAGGCGGCGTTGCGGCGGCGCGCCGCGGCGCAGGCGATCGAGCTGTGCCTCGCCGGCGGCCAGGCGGGCGCAGCGGCCGGCGTGTTCGCCGAGTACGTCGACGAACGCGCGGAGCTGCGGCTTGCGCCCGCACAGTGGGACGCACTCGGCCAAGCCCTGCTCGCCCAGGGCAGCTTCATGCAGGCGGCCTGGGCGCTGCACGCAAGCGCATTGCTCGCCGGCGACGCAGTCGGGGCGCAGAAGCGCCTGATCGCGGTCGCAGGCAGGGCGGGCGCCGCAGGCCAGCCCGAGGTCGCGCTCAAGCTGTACCGCACGCTGCTGGCGAAGTATCCCGACTCGACGTACGCGCAGTTCGCCCGCGACAACATGAAGCTCGAGGAAAAGCGCCTGGTCACAGCTCGGGATAAAGTCGGCCGGGGTTGAAGACCCGCGCCGGGTCGAACGCCACCTTGAGCTCGCGGTGCAGCTTCAGTTGCGCCGGCGCCAGCGGCGCGAACGCTCCCGCCGACTTGTCGCGCGCGCGAAACAGCGTGGCATGGCCGCCCGCGCGCTGCGCCGCCTCGCGGATCGTGCGCGGTTCGGCTGCGGACGCAAGCCAGCGCAGCGCGCCGCCCCACTCGATCAGCTGCTCCCCGGGCAGGCTCAGCGGCGGCGCGCTCGAGGGCAGCGACAGGCGCCACAGCGGCGACTCGGGGGCGAAATACGGGTGCGCATGCTCGCGTACGCCGGCCCAGAATTGCCCCCCGTCGCGCACCTCCTCGCCGCCGAGGGTCTCGCGCGCCGCGCGCACTGCGGCTGCGGCGCCGGACAGGCGCACGCTCAGCTCGCCGTTCAGATAGCAGGTGGCGGAGATCGGCAGCGGCTTACCGGCCCACTGGTTCATCCATTCGAGCGCCTTGTCCTGCGGCGCCTCGAGCCGCAAAGTGGCTTCGATGGCCGGGCGCGGAAGCACCTTTAGCGAGACCTCGAGGATCACGCCGAGCGTGCCGAGCGAGCCTGCGAGCAGGCGCGAGACGTCGTAGCCGGCGACGTTCTTCATCACCTCGCCGCCGAACGCGAGCACGCGGCCACGGCCGTCGAGCAGGCGCGCGCCGAGCACGAAATCGCGCACCGCGCCGGCGCTGGCGCGCCGCGGCCCCGACAGCCCGGCGGCCACGCAGCCGCCGAGCGTCGCGCCGGGACCGAAGTGCGGTGGCTCGAACGGCAGCATCTGGCCGTTCTCGGCCAGCGAGCGCTCGAGCTCGGCCAGCGGGGTGCCGCAGCGCGCCGTGACGACCAGCTCGCTCGGCTCGTAATTGAGGATGCCGCTGTAATCACCGGTGTCGAGCGGCTCGCCGACGAGCGAGTTGCCGTAGAAGTCCTTGCTGCCGCCGCCGCACAGGCGCAGGTGGTACGCGCGCCCGGCCGCCTCCCGCACCCGCTCGGCCATCGCGTCGAGGACGGCCTGCATCAGAAGCGCGGCAGATCGGGGAACGGCAGCTGGCCGCCGTGCACGTGCATGCCCCGGTACTCGGCGCAGCGCGCCAGGGTGGGCACCGCCTTGCCGGGATTGAGCAGACCGGCGGGATCGAACGCCCGCTTGACCGCGTGAAACATCTCGAGCTCGTCGCGCCCGAACTGGGTGCACATCTGGTCGATCTTCTCGACTCCCACGCCGTGCTCGCCGGTGATGGTGCCGCCGACCTCGACGCACTTCTCCAGCACTTCGCGCGCGAACTGCTCGGTGCGGTGCAGCTGATCGGGGTCGTTGGCGTCGTACAGGATCAGGGGATGCAGGTTGCCGTCGCCGGCGTGGAACACATTCGGACAGCGCAGGCCGTACTTGCTTTCCATCTCGCCGATGAAGCGCAGCACCTCGCCCAGGCGACGACGAGGGATGGTTCCGTCCATGCAGTAGTAGTCGGGCGAGATGCGCCCCACCGCCGGGAAGGCCGCCTTGCGCCCGGACCAGAACCGCAGCCGCTCGGCTTCATCGCGCGACACCGTCATGCGGGTCGCGCCCGCGTCCGACAGCACCTGCTTGACGCGCGCGATCTCCTCCTCCACCTCCTCGGGCGTGCCGTCGGACTCGCACAACAGGATCGCCGCCGCGTCCAGGTCGTAGCCGGCGCGGACGAACTCCTCCACCGCGTGCGTCGCCGGCTTGTCCATCATCTCGAGGCCGGCCGGCACGATGCCGGCCGCGATCACCGCGGCGACCGCCTGGCCGGCGGTTTCGACATCGCCGAACGACGCCATCACCACGCGCGCGAGCTGCGGCTGGGGCAGCAGCTTTACCGTCACCTCGGTGATCACCGCGAGCAGTCCTTCGGAGCCGATTGCGAGCGCGAGCAGATCGTAACCGGGCGCGTCGAGCGCCTCGCTGCCGAAGTCGACCGGCTCGCCGTCGATCGTGTAGCCGCGCACGCGCATCACGTTGTGCACCGTCAGCCCGTACTTCAGACAGTGCACCCCGCCCGAGTTCTCGGCCACGTTGCCGCCGATGGAGCACGCGATCTGGCTCGACGGATCGGGCGCGTAGTAGAGCCCGAACGGGGCCACCAGGTCGGAGATGGCGGCATTGCGCACGCCGGGCTGCACCACCGCGAGACGCGCGATCGGGTCGATGCGCAGCGCGCGCATGAACTTGGCCATCGACAGCAGCACGCCGTCGGCCAGCGGCAGCGCCCCGCCGGAAAGCCCGGTACCCGCGCCGCGCGGCACCACCGGCACGCCGAGCGCCGAGCAAGTCTGCAACACGCGCCGCACCTGTTCGTCGGTCTCGGGCAGGGCCACGACCATCGGCGAGCGACGGTACGCGGTAAGCCCGTCGCACTCGTAAGGCCGCGTGTCCTCGTCCTCGAACAGCACCGCGCGCGCCGGCAGGAACGCGCGCAGCCGGCGTACGACTTCGCTCTGGCGCGAGGCGTCGATGCGCGCTACCGGTACAGCTTCGCCCATGTCAGCCCCTCCAGCGTGTCACCCTTCGGATTGTATTCGCAGCCGATCCATCCACGATAGCCGATGCGGTCGAGGCGCGTAACATCGAGCTGCGGAAGCGGCAGCGACAGATTGGCGGCGAGCTTTGGCATAAGTGTGCTTTATCTCGATAGTAGGAGCGCGCCTAGGCGCGCGCAAGGACGAATCCCGGCGCGCGTATCTTGCTAAGATACCGCGTCACCTCGGCGCCCACCCTTGCCCGCGCAGCCCTATCTCCGCCGCTTGTTGCCGTTCCTCGCCTGGTGGCCGCGCGTGGATCGGAAGTCGCTGCGCGCGGACGCGATCGCCGGCCTGATCGGCGCGGTGGTCGTCCTGCCGCAGGGCGTGGCGTACGCGACGCTCGCCGGCCTGCCGCCCGAATACGGGCTCTACTGCGCCATGGTGCCGACCGCGATCGCCGCCCTGTTTGGCTCGTCGCTGCACGCGGTGTCGGGCCCGACCAATGCGGTATCGCTGATGGTGCTCGCGATGCTGACGCCACTCGCCGTTCCCGGTTCATCCGGCTTCGTCTCGATGGCCCTCACGCTGGCGCTGATGTCGGGGCTGCTGATGCTGGCGATGGGCTTCTTCCGTCTCGGCGTGCTGGTCAACTTCATCTCCAACGGCGTCATCGTCGGCTTCACCAGCGCGGTCGGCATCATCATCATCGTGAGCCAGATTTCGCAGCTGTTCGGCACCCATTCCGGACACGCGAGCCAGTTCTACGAAATGCTGCACAACACCATCGCGCACCTGAACGAAGTGCATCCCTGGGCTCTCGCCGTGGGAATCCTGACGGTGGTCGCCGGCGCGCTGACCAAGCGCTACGCGCCGCGCATGGCGCCGATGCTGGTCGCGACGGTGGTGGGCACTGTCGCGGCGCTGGCGATCAATTTCGCGGTCGGCGCCGAGAACACCGGCATCCGCACGCTGGGAGCGCTGCCAGGAGCCTTGCCGCCGCTGTCGCTGCCCGACATGCGCGGCGCCACCCTGACCAATCTGCTGGCGCCTGCCTTCGCGGTGACGATCCTGTCGGTGACCCAGGCCATCGCCATCGTGCGCGCTGTGGCAATCCGGTCGGGCCAGCGCATCGACACCAACCAGGAACTGATCGGCCAGGGCCTTTCCAACATCGCCGGTGCGTTCTTCTCCGGCTATCCCTCCTGCGCGTCGGTCAATCGCTGCGGCATCAATTACGAGTCCGGCGCGCGCACGCCGCTGTCGGCCGTGCTGTCGGCGGGCTTCCTCGTGCTGCTGTTGCTGGTGCTCGCGCCGGTGGCGGCGCTGCTGCCGCATCCCGCGATCGCCGGGCTGCTGGTGCTGGCCGGATGGGGCCTGATCGACATCGGCCAGATGCGCATGTATCTGCGCACCAGCCGCCAGGAGGCGGCGGTGGTCGCCGCCACCCTGCTCGCCACGCTCGTCATGCCGATCGCATACGCGATCCTGGTCGGCGTGATGGCGTCGCTCGTGGTGTACCTGCACCGCACCTCGCGTCCGATGATGCGCAGCCTGGTGCCGGACTCGCGCCACAGCGAGCGCCAGCTCGCGCCACCGGGCGAAGAACTGCCGGAGTGCCCGCAGCTCAAGATCCTGAGCGTGGAGGGCTCGATCTACTTCGGCGCGGTCGATCACGTCGAGTCGCATTTCGACACCCTGCGCGAGCTCACGCGCGAGCAGCGCCGCCTGCTGCTTATTTCGCGCAACATCAACTTCGTCGACGTCGCGGGCGCCGAAGCGCTGCTGCGAGAAGCGCGCAAGCGGCGCTGGGACAACGGCCAGCTCTACCTGCAGGGGCTGCGGCAGCCGGTCGAGAACGTGCTCAAGAACGGCGGTTTCATCGAGGAGCTCGGCCCGGAGAACATGTTCCGCGGCAAGCGCGAAGCGATAGCAGCCATCTTCGCCCAGCTCGACCGCGCGATCTGCGCCCGCTGCACCGCCCGCATCTTCCAGGAGTGCGCAACCTTGCCGCCGCCACGCGAAGAATGAGCCCGCGATGCGTGCCTCTACGCTTCGCGTACTGCCTTTTCTCGCCTGGCTGCCGGGGATCACGCGCGAGAGCCTGCGGCTTGACGCCGTCGCCGGCCTTACCGTTGCGCTGGTCGCGATCCCGCAGTCCCTTGCCTACGCCCAGCTCGCCGGTCTGCCGCCGTATTACGGTCTCTACGCCGCGCTGATCCCGACCATCTTCGGCGCGCTTTTCGGCTCCTCGTCGCAGCTTTCGACCGGCCCGGTGGCGCTCACCTCGCTGCTCACCGCGGCGAGCATCGCGCCGCTCGCCGCGGCGGGCAGCGAGCAATACGTGGCCTACGCGATCAGCGTCGCGCTGCTTTCGGGCCTGTTCCAGCTGTCGTTCGGCGTCATGCGCCTCGGCGTGCTGATGAACCTCCTGTCGCATCCGGTGCTGATGGGGTTCGTGAACGCGGCGGCGATCCTGATCACCCTGTCCCAGGTGCCGGCGCTGTTCGGCGTCGCACCGCCCGCGCGCGGTCACGCCGTAATCGATACCTGGCACGTGCTGGTGCACGCTGCCGAGTCGCACGGCTACTCGGTGCTGTTCGGCGTCACGGCGATCACCCTGCTGGTCGCCTTCCGGCGCTACGCGCCGCGCCTGCCGGGCGTCCTGATCTGCGTGGCGCTGCTCACCGCGGCGAGCTATTTCCTGGACTACGCGGGCAACGGCGGGCGCATCGTCGGCGACATCCCGCGCGGCCTGCCGGCGCTCGCGCTGCCGCGCTTCAGCCTCGAGGCGTGGATCGAGCTGCTCCCGGCATCGTTCGTGATCGCGGTCATCAGCTTCATGGAGGCCATGTCGAGCGCCAAGATCGCGGCCATCAAGACCGCGACCAAGTGGGACGAGAACCAGGAGCTCATCGGCCAGGGGCTGGCGAAACTCGCCGCCGCTTTCAGCCAGACCATGCCGGTCAGCGGCTCCTTCTCGCGCTCCGCGCTCAACCTGGCGTCGGGGGCGCGAACCGGAATCTCGTCGATCGTCGCCGCCCTGTGCGTTCTGCTCACGCTGCTGTTCTTCACGCCCCTGCTCAAGTACCTGCCGCTGCCGGTGCTGGCCGCGATCATCGTCATGGCGCTGACCAACCTGATCAACCTGCGCAGCCTGCGCAACGCGTGGCGCGCAAGCCGGGACGATGCGATTGCCGCCTTGTTGACCTTTGCCGCCACCATCGCGTTCGCGCCGCAGATACAGAACGGCATCTTCGTCGGCATACTCGTCTCGCTCGGGCTGTTCATCTACCGGCGCATGCGGCCGAATATGGCCGTGGTCGAGCCCGCCTCCGCGCAGCTCGCGCGCGAAACGCCCGAAGACATGCCGCAGGCGCTGCGGGGGGCCGTGGGGGTGATCCATTTCGACGCCTCGCTCGTGTTCGTCAATGTGTCCTATTTCGAGAGCGCGGTATTGCAGCTCGAGCGCCGCTATCCTGGCTTGCGCTTCGTGCTCGTTTCCGGCTCGGGCATCAACGACCTGGACGCCTCGGGCGTCGAAATGCTGGCTTCGCTGTGCGACGGATTGCGCAAGAACGGCATCGAGTTGCTGTTCAGCGCGGTCAAACCGCGGGTGCGCTCCGTTTTCGACCGCACCGGTCTTACGCAACGCATCGGCACCGAAAATTTCTTCCTTAGCGATTACGCCGCATTCGTCGCGCTGGCCGGGCGGATCGAGCGCCCGTCGGATACGCCGCGCCCCGCTGACGCGGATTGATGGCCATGCCGCCGCTCGAACCCCACGCCATCGCGGTACTCGCGCTGACCGTGTTCGCGTTCGCGATGTTCGCGCTCGAGCGGCTGCCGATCGAAACCACCAGTCTGCTCGTGCTGGTGCTGCTGAGCGCGGGCTTCCAGCTGGTGCCCTACGTTCACGACGGCGTGCGCCTGACGCCGGTGGACTTCTTTTTCGGCTTCGGCCACGAGGCGCTGGTGGCGATCTGCAGCCTGATGATCCTTGGCCGCGGGCTGGTGGCGACCGGCGCGCTCGAGCCCGCCTCGCGCCTGCTCGGGCGCATGCTTGCGGCGCGGCCGGGCGCGGCGATGCTCCTCGTGCTGATCCTGTGCGCGTCCTTCAGCGGCATCCTCAACGACACGCCGATCGTCGTGCTCATGATGCCGATCCTGGTCGGCGCCGCGTTGCGCGCTAAGTCCTCCGCTTCGCGCACCCTGATGCCGATGAATTTCGCGGTCCTGATAGGCGGCATGGGAACCACAATCGGCACCTCGACCAACCTGCTGGTCGTGGCGATCGCGGCCGATCTGGGCGTGCGCCGCTTTGAGATGTTCGAGTTCATCCACGTCACGGCGCTCGCCGCAGTGGGCGGCATCCTGTACCTCTGGCTGGTGCTGCCGCGCCTGCTGCCGCAGCGCGCCGCGCCCCTGGGCGACGCGGCGCCGCAGGTCTTCTCGGCCGCGCTGCACGTGAGCGAGGGCGGCTTCGCGGACGATAAGCCGCTGTCGGAAGCGCAGAAGAAGGTCGGGCGTGCGATGCGCGTTACGCGCGTGGTACGCGGCGAGGGGCTTGAGCTCGCGCGCATGCCATCGCTCAAGCTGCACGCCGGCGACCGGATCTACGTCAGCGCGAGCGCCAAGGAATTGCGCGAGTTCGCCGACGTGCTCGGCGCAAAGCTGTACAAGGTCGACGATCTCGAGCACCCGGTGGACGAAGAGCATCCGCTCGCCGCGGAGGGCCAGCACCTTGCGGAAGTTGTCGTAACCGACAACTCGCCGCTCAGTCGCTCGACGCTGCGCGCAACGAACTTCGGTTCGTATCACGATGTCGTGATCGTCGGACTGCATCGTTCCGGCGGCCGGGCGCTGCACGGTTACGACGACATCGGCGACGTAGTGCTTCGCACGGGCGACGTGCTGCTGGTGCAGGGCACCGAGGAGGCCATAGGCAAGCTCCGGGCGCGCGCGCGGCTGCTGGTCCTCGGCCAGAGCACCGAGCTGCCGCGCACCGAGCGGGCACCGCTGGCGCTCGCCATCCTGGCCGTGGTGGTGCTGCTCGCGGCATTCAAGCTGGCGCCGATCTCGATCGCGGCGCTCGCCGGCGTCGCGGCGATGATCCTGACGCGTTGCCTGGATTGGGAAGACGCTGCTTCGGCGCTCTCGACCAAGGTGATACTGCTGGTGGCGGCAAGCCTGGCGCTGGGCGCGGCGCTGGAGAGGACCGGCGCCACCGCCTGGCTCGCGTCGGCGTTCGTCGGCGCGACGCGGGGGATGCCGCCCGAGTGGGTGCTGGCGCTGCTGATGCTGCTGATGGCGGCATTCACCAATTTCGTATCCAACAGCGCCGCCGCCGCGGTCGGAACGCCGATCGCGGTCAGCATCGCCGCGCAGCTGGGCGTTGCGCCCGAGCCGCTGGTGCTGGCAATCATGTTCGGCGCCAATTTTTGCTACGTCACGCCGATGGCCTACCAGACCAACCTGCTGGTGATGAGCGCGGGCGGCTACCGCTTCAGCGATTTCATGCGTGGCGGGTTGCCGCTGCTGGCGCTGATGCTGGCGTCGTATTCCCTCCTGCTGCCGCGGTTTTTTCCGCTCTGAAACGAGGCCTGCGTTGTCACCCAGCCGCCGCTTCCACTAGAATTGAAAAGTTTTTCCACCCGCCCAGAGGAATCCCAAAATGGAACATAAGCTTCCCCCACTGCCGTACGCGATGGACGCGCTCGCCCCGCACATCTCCAAGGAGACGCTGGAGTTCCACTACGGCAAGCATCACCAGGCCTACGTCACCAATTTGAACAACTTGATCAAGGGCACCGAGTTCGAGAAGGCTTCCCTCGAGGAAATCGTGAAGAAGGCCAGCGGCGGCGTGTTCAACAACGCGGCGCAGGTCTGGAACCACACTTTCTTCTGGAGCTGCATGAAGCCGGGCGGCGGCGGCAAGGCCTCCGGTGCGCTGGCGGCGGCGATCGACAAGAAGTGGGGCTCGTTCGACGCCTTCAAGGAGGCGTTCTCGAAGAGCGCGGTGGGCAACTTCGGCTCAGGCTGGACCTGGCTGGTAAAGAAAGGCGACGGCGGCGTCGACATCGTCAACACCTCCAACGCCGGCACCCCGGTCACCGGCGCCGACAAGCCGCTGCTCACGATCGACGTCTGGGAGCACGCCTACTACATCGACTACCGCAACGCGCGGCCGAAGTTCGTCGAGACTTTCCTCGCCAGCCTGGCGAACTGGGAATTCGCCGGCAAGAACCTCGGTTGAGCGCGGCCGCCCGCGCCCGAAAGCCTCAGCGCGGTCGTTGCCTGAGCTGCTCGAGCCCGAGCAGAACGGCGCCCGGGCGGATTCCGTTACGGGCGAACCAGCCCTGTTCCATTTCCAGGGCGTAGCTCGCAGGGCGCGTGGCGCAGTGAGACTCCTCGGTCTGCGGCTGCATGGCAGCGATATTTATGATCGCGCCGGCGTCGTCGATGAAGGCGACCGACAGCGGAATGAGGGTGTTCTTCATCCACATGCACTCCATGGCGGGCCGCTCGTAGACGAACAGCATGCCGCTGTTGGGCGCGAGAGAGGTCCGGTACATGAGACCCTGCATGCGGGCGGCGACGCTATCGGCGAGCTCGGCGTGGATTTGACGCATGCCGAGCGAGAGCGCCACCTCGGGCAGCGTCCCAAGCTGGCCGCGCGCGGGCGCCGCAACCAGCAGGGCGGCGGCCAGACATGCGGCGATGAAGCGTTTCACGGGATCCGGAAAAGGAAAAGGCAGGGAAAGATACCCTGCCTTTTCGCCAAGCGCCAGGTAGCGCTTACTTCTTCATTTCTTCCTTCTTCACTTCTTTCTTCGCCACCTTTTTCGCGACCTTTTTCTTCGCGTGCTTCTTGGCCGCGGCTTTCTTCTCCATCTTCGGCGTCGCGGGCTTTTCTTCCGCGGCGAGGGCCTGGTAGGAAACCGCGGCAAACATCGCGGCGATCAGCATCGACAGCAGCTTTTTCATTTGAATGTCTTCTCTATAGAGTTGAACGTTGTTGTCGTTGTACAGCGACGCCCGGCTTGCGCCGGGACGCTGCCCAACAACGCTCGGCCGCCGGGTCGGTTGACAGCGGCGCGATGCCGGCCTCGCGGCGTATGATTTTGCGCCCCGGCAAGGTTTCGGCCCGGCACCGGTGAACCCGGGGACAACTCTTATATAATATATCTTTTAGCCTTTCTTCTTCCCAGGAGCAGTCATGGCGTACAAGCACATCAAGGTCCCCGCGGGCGGCGAAAAGATCAAGGTGAACAAGGACTTCTCGCTCGCCGTGCCGGACAACCCGATCATCCCCTTCATCGAAGGCGACGGCACCGGCGTCGATATCACGCCGGTCATGATCAAGGTGGTGGACGCCGCGGTGAACAAAGCCTACGGCGGCAAGAAGAAGATCGTGTGGATGGAGATGTTCGCCGGCGAGAAGTCGTGCAAGGTTTACGGCGAGAACGTATGGCTGCCCGACGAGACCCTCGAAGCGTCGAAGGAGTACGTGGTGTCGATCAAGGGCCCGCTCACCACGCCGGTCGGCGGCGGCATCCGCTCGATCAACGTCGCCCTGCGCCAGGAGCTGGACCTGTACGTCTGTCTGCGCCCGGTACGCTGGTTCAAGGGCGTGCCCAGCCCGCTCAAGGAGCCCGACAAGGTCGACATGGTGATCTTCCGTGAGAACGCGGAAGACATCTACGCCGGCATCGAGTGGCCGGCCAAGTCGGCCGAGGCGAACAAGGTGATCGATTTCCTGATCAAGGAAATGAAGGTCACGAAGATCCGCTTTCCGGCGAGTTCTGCGATCGGCATCAAGCCGGTGTCGATCGAGGGCAGCGAGCGCCTTATCCGCAAGGCGTACCAGTACGCGATCGACAACAAGCGCAAATCGGTGACCCTGGTGCACAAGGGCAACATCCAGAAATTCACCGAGGGCGGTTTCCGCGACTGGGGCTACCAGCTGGCGCAGAAGGAATTCGGCGCCAAGCCTATCGACGGCGGCCCATGGTGCAGTTTCAAGAACCCGAAGAGCGGGCCTGACATCGTCGTCAAGGACGTCATCACCGACGCGATGCTGCAGCAGATCCTGCTCAGGCCGGCGGAGTACGACGTCCTCGCCACCACCAACCTCAACGGCGACTACATCTCGGACGCGCTCGCCGCGGAAGTGGGGGGTATCGGGATTGCGCCCGGGGCCAACATGTCCGACTCGGTGGCAATGTTCGAGGCTACACACGGCACCGCGCCGAAATATGCCGGCAAGGACTACGTCAACCCGGGCTCCGAGATCCTCTCGGCCGAGATGATGCTGCGTCACATGGGATGGACCGAGGCCGCGGACGCGATCGTCAAGTCGATCGAGGCCGCGATTGCCGACAAGGTGGTGACCTACGATTTCGCGCGCCAGATGCAGGGCGCCAAGCAGGTTTCCTGCTCGGGATTCGGACAGGCGCTGATCGAGCGCATGTAACGAGCGGGCAAGAGCAAACAAAAAGGCCGCCCTCGGGCGGCCTTTTTAAATTCTGTGCTGCGAACTGGCTAGGCCTTCTGGATATTCGAGGCCTGTTTTCCCTTTGGGCCCTGCACCACGTCGAAGGAGACCTTCTGGCCTTCCTTTAGGGTCTTGAAGCCCGACATGTTGATCGCGGAAAAATGCGCAAACAGGTCTTCGCTGCCGTCGTCCGGCGTGATGAACCCGTAGCCCTTCGCGTCGTTGAACCACTTAACGGTGCCTGTCGCCATGACCCTTCCTTTCCAACTGGTTTTGAGGATTACCGCGGGAATACCCGGGATGCCTGAACTTCACGACCCCGCCGCCCTCTCGATGGCGATACAGACAGCCTGAAATCAAACACGGTTCGCGTTTTACCCCCCCCCGCCCCGTGCCGTCAAGGGGCGCCCGGGGCGCTGCCGCAGTACCCGGTCCGCCAACTCTGCCGCAACCGCTGCGGCGATCGCATTGCGCCGCCCCGGCACATTGATTAGGATAGCTGCGAGAGTCTCGGATGAAGGAAGGTTCTCATCACGTCACGTGGAGCGGGAACGGGCAGACGGAAAGGATGTCTGATCTCATTGAGCTCGAGGGCGCATAGCAAACGGGCGGCATGGCGACGCAGTTCAGAGACGATAGCGTACTGGAGGCGCGCAAGAGCAGGCTCAAGCCGCCGCCGATGTTCAAGGTCATGCTGCTGAACGACGACTACACGCCGATGGAGTTCGTCGTTCTGGTGCTGCAGAAGTTTTTCAGCATGACACGGGAGCGGGCGACCCAGGTGATGCTCAAGGTTCACCGCGAGGGCATTGGGGTCTGCGGGGTGTATCCTCGCGATGTGGCCACTACGAAGGTGCAGCAGGTGGCCGCGTATTCGCGCAAGCACCAGCACCCGCTGCAGTGCGTGATGGAGGAAACGTAGCATGATTGCCCAGGAGCTCGAAGTCAGTCTTCACATGGCGTTCGTCGAGGCGCGCCAAAAGCGCCACGAGTTCATTACTGTCGAACACCTGCTCCTCGCCCTGCTCGACAACCCCACCGCGGCGGAGGTGCTGCGCGCCTGCGGCGCCAATATCGACGAATTGCGCAAGAACCTGATCCAGCACATCGCGGAGCAGACGCCGCGCATCGCGGCCGACCGTGAAGTCGACACCCAGCCTACCCTCGGCTTCCAGCGCGTCATCCAGCGCGCCATCCTGCACGTGCAGTCTTCGGGCAAGAAAGAGGTCACCGGCGCCAACGTGCTGGTGGCGATCTTCGGCGAGAAGGATTCCCACGCCGTGTACTTCCTGCAACAGCAGGGGATCACCCGCCTGGACGTGGTCAATTACATCTCGCACGGCATTACCAAGACGCCTCAGCCGCACGCCGCCAAGGGCGAGCAGGAAACCGAGCAGGAAGGCCAGGCCGAGACCGCCAACAGCCCGCTCGACAACTACACCCAGAACCTGAACGCGCTGGCCCTGGCCGGCAAGATCGACCCGCTGATCGGCCGCGACCGGGAGCTCGAGCGCGTCATCCAGACGCTTTGCCGCCGGCGCAAGAACAACCCGCTGCTGGTCGGCGAGGCGGGAGTGGGCAAGACCGCGATCGCCGAAGGGCTCGCGCGCCGCGTGGTCGAGGGCAGCGTTCCGGAGCTGCTCGCCAAGTGCACCGTCTACGCGCTCGACATGGGCGCACTGCTCGCCGGCACCAAGTATCGCGGCGACTTCGAGCAGCGCCTCAAGGCGGTGCTGAAGCAGCTGGTCGACAATCCCAACGCGGTGCTCTTCATCGACGAGATCCACACCGTCATTGGTGCCGGCGCCGCCTCGGGCGGTACGCTCGACGCCTCCAACCTTCTCAAGCCGGTGCTCTCGACCGGACAGCTGAAGTGCATCGGTGCGACGACCTATAACGAGTACCGCGGCGTATTCGAGAAGGACCATGCGCTGTCGCGGCGCTTCCAGAAGATCGACGTCAACGAGCCCTCGATCGAGGAAACGGTCGAGATCCTGAAGGGGCTCAAGACTCGCTTCGAAGCGCACCACAGCGTCAAGTACACCGCCAACGCGCTGAGCACCGCGGCCGAGCTTTCGGCGCGCTATATCAACGATCGCCACCTGCCCGACAAGGCGATCGATGTGATCGACGAGGCGGGCGCGGCACAGCGCATCGCACCCAAGAGCAAGCAGAAGAAGGTCATCGGCAAGGCCGAGATCGAGGACATCATCGCCAAGATCGCTCGCATCCCGCCGCGATCGGTGTCGACCGACGACCGCAGCGCCCTTGCCAAGCTGGACCGAGACCTGAAGGCGGTGGTGTTCGGCCAGGACAAGGCGATAGAGGCGCTCGCCAGCGCGATCAAGATGGCGCGCTCGGGGCTGGGCAATCCGCAGAAGCCGATCGGCAGCTTCCTGTTCTCCGGCCCGACCGGGGTCGGCAAGACCGAGGTTGCGCGCCAGCTGGCCTACTGCATGGGCATCGAGCTGATCCGCTTCGACATGTCGGAGTATATGGAGCGCCATGCGGTCTCGCGCCTGATCGGCGCGCCACCGGGCTATGTCGGCTTCGAGCAGGGCGGCCTGCTGACCGAGCAGATCACCAAGAAGCCCTATTCGGTGCTGCTGCTCGACGAGATCGAGAAGGCGCATCCGGACATCTTCAACATCCTGCTGCAGGTGATGGACCACGGGACGCTGACCGACAACAACGGCAGGAAGGCGGATTTCCGTAACGTGGTGATCGTCATGACCACCAACGCGGGCGCGGAGCAGCTGTCGAAGAACTCGATGGGATTCACCCTCTCCAAGCAGGCCGGCGACGAGATGGAAGCGATCAAGCGCATGTTCACGCCCGAGTTCCGCAACAGGCTGGATGCGATCATCTCCTTCCGTTCGCTCGACAACGACATCATCCTGCGCGTGGTGGACAAGTTCCTGATGCAGCTCGAGGAACAGCTGCAGGAGAAGAAGGTCGAGCCCGTCTTCACGCAGAAGCTGAAGGAGCATCTGGCCAAGAAAGGCTTCGATCCGCTGATGGGCGCGCGGCCGATGGCGCGCCTGATCCAGGACACGATCAGGCGCGCGCTCGCCGACGAGCTGCTGTTCGGCAAGCTGCTGCATGGCGGCAAGGTGACGATCGACGTCGACGACACCGAGTCGATCCGCCTCAGATTCGAGGAAGAGCCGGCCGCGGTGGTCTGAGCCTAGCCGCGACCGGTACTGCCGAAGCCGCCGGCGCCGCGGTCAGACGCGGCGAATTCCTGCACCACGTGCAGCTCGACCTGCACCACCGGCACGACTACCAGCTGCGCAATACGATCCATCGGCTGGATCGTGAACGTCTCGCGGCCGCGATTCCAGAGCGAGACCAGCACCTGCCCCTGGTAGTCGGAGTCGATCAGGCCGACCAGGTTGCCGAGCACGATGCCGTGCTTGGCGCCCAGCCCGGAGCGCGGAAGAACCACCGCAGCAAGGCCGGGATCGTCGAGGTGGATCGCGATGCCCGTCGGAACCAGCTCGCTGTCGCCCGGCGCGAGCGTCAACGGCAGGTCGATGCAGGCGCGCAGGTCCAAGCCCGCGGCCCCCGGGGTCGCGTAATGCGGCATGTCGTGCCTGATCCTCGGGTCGAGGATCTTCAGCTCGAGCTTGTGGCGCATGTCCCTAGCCGCGCTTCCTGCGGGCGCCCATGCCGGCGAGGTGCAGCATCAGCTTTCGCGCCAGCTCAATCTTGAGGCCTCGCCCGAGCGGGTGCTCGCCGCGGTCATCGAACAGCGTGATTTCGTTTTCGTCGGCGCCCAGCGCGTGCTGCGCCAGGTTCGCCGCCAGCAGCGGCAGCTTCTTCTTGGCGCGCTTGGCGCGCGCGTACTTCGCCACGTCCTCGCTTTCGGCGGCAAAACCGACGCAAAGCGGCGGCGCCGGCCTTGCCGCGACCCAGGCCAGAATGTCGGGGTTCTCCTCCAGCTCGAGGCTCGTGCCGCGACCAGACGCCTTCTTGATCTTGTTCGGCGAAGGGCTTTTCACCCGATAGTCGGCAACCGCCGCCACCGAGACGAAGATATCGCTCCCGCCCACCGCGGCCTTGACGGCGTCGAACATCTCGCGCGCCGTGCGCACGCTCACTCGCGCTACCCCGCCGGGCGCCGCCAGCGCTACAGGGCCACTGACCAGCGTCACCTCGGCCCCCGCTTCGTGCGCAGCGCGCGCCACCGCGTAGCCCATCTTGCCGGAGCTCAAATTGGTGATGACCCGCACCGGGTCGATCGGTTCCTCGGTCGGGCCTGCGGTCACCAGCACCCGCTTGCCCGCGAGCACCTTGGGCTGGAACAGGGCTTCGACCGCTTCGGCGATCTGCTGCGCCTCGAGCATGCGCCCCATGCCGGTCTCGCCGCAGGCCTGGTCGCCGGCCGCCGGGCCGGCGAACGCGATGCCGTCGTCGCGCAGCGTGAGAACGTTGCGCTGCGTCGCCGGGTTGTCCCACATCTCGACGTTCATCGCCGGGGCCAGCATCAGCGGGCAGCGCCGCGCCAGCGCAAGCGCCGAGAGCAGATCGTCGGCGAGGCCGTGCGCCAGCTTGGCCATGAAATCGGCGGACGCCGGCGCAATCAGGATCAGATCGCGATCGCGCGACAGCTCGATGTGCGCCATGTTGTCCGGCACCCGCGGATCCCACAGGTCGGTCCAGACGGCCTGGCCCGAAAGTGCCTGCATCGTGACCGGGGCAACGAAGCGCGTTGCCGCCTCGGTCATGGCCACCCGCAGGTCGACCCCGGACTTGACCAGGATGCGCGCCAGCTCGGCGGACTTGAAGGCCGCGATCCCGCCGGTGATGCCGAGAAGTACTCTTTTTCCCTTGATCGTTGTCATCGATCCGGTCGCCGAGGCGTTGGACGGAAGGGAATTCTAGGTGAATTCAAGGGGGGGCGCATGGCGATCACGGATTGGCCCGCGGCTGAGCGTCCGCGCGAGCGACTTCTGACGCTCGGGCCGGCGCGCCTCTCGGACGCCGAACTGGTGGCCGTCTTCCTGCGCAGCGGCGTTGCGGGCAAGAGCGCGGTCGAGCTGGCGCGGGAGCTTATCAGCCGCTTCGGCGGAATGGCGGGTCTGCTCGCCGCAGGACACGGAGCGCTGTGCGAGGTCAAGGGCCTGGGCGAGGCAAAGGCGGCCCAGCTCGCGGCGGTACTGGAGATGGCGCGCCGCTGCCTGGGCGAGGAGCTTCGCGCCGGCGCGGCGCTCAACTCGCCCGCCGCCGTGCGCGACTACCTGCGCCTCGCGATCGGCGCCCGCGAGCACGAGGTATTCGTCGCGCTGTTCCTCGACGCGCAGCACCGTGTGATCGCGGCCGAGGAACTGTTCCGCGGCACGCTGACCCAGACCAGCGTCTACCCGCGTGAAGTCGTCAAAGCCGCCCTGCGCCGAAATGCGGCCGCCGTGATCCTCGCCCACAACCATCCCTCGGGCGTGGCGCAGCCGAGCCAGGCCGACGAGCTGCTCACGCGCAGCCTGTCCGAAGCGCTCGCGCTCATTGAGGTCAAAGTACTCGATCACTTCATCGTCGCCGGCAACCAGACGCTCTCGTTCGCGGAGCGCGGCCTGCTGTAGTCGCCCCGTTAGCGCCGCCCGCGCTCCCTGGGCCGGCGCCCGCCCGGTCGCGCGCCACGCAGTGCGCCGCGTTCGCCTAAGCCTGCGCCCGGCGCGCTGCGGCGGCACCTCGACCACGTCGGTTCCCGACCGCATGAATGCCTTGCCCTCGTTCACCTTGTCATACACGCCCGGCTCCCCGCGCGGATCGCCCGGAGGTATGTAGGTGACCTCGTGATCCGTGCCACACACGCCGATGGTGACCAGGATAGGCGTGCGGATTTCGTACGCGGCGCGGTTGTACTTGCCGACCCATCCGGTGATGCTGCGCACCGTGCCCTTGATCAGGTCGAGGATGCTGCGATCCTTGTCGCCCCCGTCCGCGACGTACGCCTCGATCTTGAGTCGAGAGTTCTCGCGCACCATGAGATAGGCGCCATCCAGCATGTGCAGCTGGGCCTCTCCCCCCTTGAAGGTAATGACGGTGTCGCCTTCGTTCACCTGGCTGTCTTTGACGACCAGGCGGCTGTCTGCGGCCTGCGGCGTGATCATCGAATCGCCGCTCACGAACTCGACTGCCCCAGCTTGGTGCGGGGCCGGGTCCGCGCCGGACTCCGGCGCTTGCCCGTGCGCCGGCGTGGACACCAGAATCAGGACGACCCTGGTCGTGAAGACGGCAGCGAGGCTCGCGCGCGATGGTGTGCAGGTATTCACTTGGCGCACTATCACGGAAGCCGTCGGCGGGAGGCAAGCGTCGTCGTCCGCCGTCCGCATTCCTTGAAAAGGCACTGATTCTTCGCGTATAATCTTATCTTTTTTCCGCGGAGCGCAATCCATGTCCCGTGTTTGCGAAGTCACCGGCAAAAAGCCGATGAAGGGCAACCTGGTCTCGCACGCCAACAACAAGACCCGACGCACCTTCCAGCCCAATTTGCACTACCGCCGCTTCTGGGTGGAGAGCGAAAACCGCTGGGTGCGCCTGCGCGTCTCCACCGCAGGCCTGCGGCGCATCGACAAGCTGGGTATCGATGCGGTGCTCGCCGAAGTGCGCGCCAAGGCCAAGGCTAAGGCGAAATCCGAGGCGAAAGCCGAGGCAAAGGCTTAACCGGAGCCCCCGCCATGCGCGAAAAGATCAAGCTCGAGTCCACCGCCGGAACCGGCCATTTCTACACCACGACCAAGAACAAGCGCACCACGCCCGACAAGCTGGAGATCAGGAAGTACGATCCCAAGGCGCGCAAGCACGTGATGTACAAGGAAACCAAGCTCAAGTAACAGAGCGCCGGAAACAAAAAAGCCCGCGGATGCGGGCTTTTTTTTCGGTCGGAGCGCGGTTACGCGTAGCAGCGCAGGCGACGCGAGAAGTCCTGCAGAGGCGCAATGCCGCTCGACTCGGCGCGGTGGCACCAGTCCTGCAGCTGCCGCAGCAGCTGCTCCTTCGAGGCGTTGGAGCGCTCCCACAATGCGGTCAACTCGTGGCTCATGGCAACCACGGTCGCCAGGGCGCGCGAGTTCTTGAGCGCTTCGGTCAAGCGCACACGCTCGGCTTCAGACAGCTCCTGCACCCGAAGCAGCGCGCGCTTAAGGGACTTGAGCGCCTCGGCATCGCCCGGGGACCAATGCGCGAGCCGCTGCACTTCCTCGTGATAGGTCTTCTTGATCGACTTGGCGTAGCGCGACAGCACGTCGTAGCGATTGGAGATCACCGCGTGCAGCGTGTCCAAATCGGCAGCCGGTTTCGGCGCGGCGAAACGCGGCTTGGGGGCGACCTTCTTCACCGTCGCCAGACCGAGCATCTCCATGCCCCGGATGTACATCCAGCCGATGTCGAACTCGTACCATTTCGAGGACAGCTTGGCCGAAGAGGCGAATGCGTGGTGGTTGTTGTGCAGCTCCTCGCCCCCGATCAGGATGCCCCAGGGGACAATGTTGGTGCTGGCGTCCGCGCAGCCGTAGTTGCGATAGCCGAAGAAGTGGCCGATACCATTGATGACTCCCGCGGCCCAGAAAGGGATCCAGACGATCTGCGTCAGCAGAATCAGCGCGCCGGGCACCAGACCGAACAGTGCGAGGTTGACTGCGCCCATCAGCGTGAGGCCCAGTATCGGATGCCTGGTATAGAGGTTGCGCTCCATCCAGTCGTCAGGGGTACCGTGGCCGTAGCGCTCGAGCGTTTCGCGGTTGTAGGACTCCTTGACATACAGGAACACGCCGCCCCACAAGACGCGGTTGATGCCGTAAATCTGCGGGCTGTGCGGGTCCTCGGCGGTCTCGCACTTGGCGTGGTGCTTGCGGTGGATCGCGGCCCATTCCTTGGTCACCATGCCGGTGGTGAGCCAGAGCCAGAAGCGGAAGAAGTGCGACGCGACCGGATGCAGATCAAGCGCGCGGTGCGCTTGGTGGCGGTGCAGGAAGATGGTCACCGAGGCTATCGTGACGTGCGTCAGGCCCAGCGCCACAAGGATGTAGCCCCACCAGGGCAGATCGAAAAAACCGGAAAAAATCATCAAGTTGGCTTTGTAATAGTAGTTGTAAACGTAAGCTGCGCGTCATTTTACGCGAATCCACCCTGCCCGCAAGAAAGGATCTGTGATTGACCCATGCGCGCGCCCCGCACGCCGTAACCTCCCGCCGCAAAAGGAAAAAAGCGCCCGCGCCGACCTGTGTAAAAATTCCTCTCGAACCCCGAGGAGGATGCGCCGATGATTCACCTGCTGACCGACCCTCAGGCGTGGATCGCATTCATCACGCTCACCGCGCTCGAGCTCGTGCTCGGGATCGACAACGTGATCTTCATCTCGATCCTGGTCGATCGCCTGCCGGCCAGGCTGCGCGAGCGGGCCCGCCGCATCGGCCTGTTTGGCGCCATGTTCATGCGCATCGGGCTGCTGCTGGTGCTGGCCTGGATCATCGGCCTCACCGCGCCGCTGTTCAGCGTGTTCGGAGAGGAGATCTCGGGCCGCGACCTGATCCTGATCGCCGGTGGACTGTTCCTGCTGTGGAAAAGCACCAAGGAGATCCACCAGCTGCTCGAAGGCGAGGAGGAAGGCGCGGCGGCGTCAGCCGTGCGCGCGGCGTTCGGCGCCATGATTGTTCAGATCATGCTGATCGACCTCGTGTTCTCGCTCGATTCGATCATCACCGCGGTCGGGATGGTGAAAGACCTCCCGGTCATGATCGCCGCGGTAGTCGTCTCCGTCGCGCTGATGATGGTATTCGCAGGCGCCATCGGGCGCTTCATCTCGGCGCATCCGACCATCAAGATGCTCGCGCTGTCGTTCCTGGTAGTGGTCGGCGTGGCACTGATCGCGCAGGGCTTCGACCACGAGGTGCCCAAGGGCTACATCTACTTCGCCATGGCGTTCTCGGTCTGCGTCGAAATGCTGAACATCCGCGTGCGCCGCGCCAGGGGCAAGCCGGTGCACCTGCATGCGCGCTACGGGCGCGGCGGCGAGGATCAGGCGCTCGACTGAGCGCTGCCGCGGCGCTCCATGGCCGCGGCGAAGAACCCGTCGGTGCTGTGCAGGTGGGGCCACAGGCGCAGGTGCTCGCCCGCAGGCAGCGGAATGCGCTGGCCGGCGAGAAGCTCGCCGCATGAAAGCGCGGTGAACTCGGGATGGGCGGCGGCGAAGCGCTCTACCACCGCCTCGTTCTCCGCCCCAAGGATGCTGCAGGTCGCATACACCAGCCTGCCCCCCGGCTTCACCAGGTGCGCGGCCGCGCGCAGGATGCTGAATTGCTTCTGCGCCAGCTCGACGATCGCGTCGGGACCGTGGCGCCACTTGAGGTCGGGGTTGCGGCGCAGCGTGCCGAAGCCGCTGCACGGCGCGTCGACCAGAACCCGGTCGAGCTTGCCCGCAAGCCGCTTGGCGCGCACGTCGCCCTCGCTCGCGAGCGCGAGCGGGTGCACGTTCGAGACCCCCGCGCGCGCCGCGCGCGGGGCAAGCGCATGCAGCCGCTTGGCCGATACGTCCATCGCATACAGGCGGCCGGCGCCGCGCATGATCATTGCCAGCGCCAGCGTCTTGCCTCCGGCTCCAGCGCAGAAATCGGCCACCATCTCCCCGCGCCGCGGCGCCACCAGATAAGCGAGCAGCTGGCTGCCTTCGTCCTGCACTTCGATCAGACCTTGCTCGAACAGCGGGTGGCGGTTGATTGCCGGCTTGCCGGCAAGCCGGATCCCCGCCGGCGAGTAAGGTGTCGGCACACTATCGACACCGCTCAAAGCAAGCGCCGCGAGTACGGACTCCCGATCGGTGCGGGCGAGGTTGACGCGCAAATCGAGCGGCGCCGGGTTGAGCAACCCCTGGGCGATGCGCATCGCCTCCGCCGTCCCCTGCTCCGCCTCGAGGCGCTGCCACAACCAGTCCGGCAGATCGGCTCGTACTGCCGCGGGCCAAGTCGCTTCCCTTGCCGCGCGGGCGCGCGCGACGAGTTCCTGCTCGCCGGGGCGCAGGGCGCCTTCCAGCGCGCGCGCGGAAAAGCCCTGCACTCGCGTCAGCGCCGCCAGCAGCAGTGCGCGAGGCGCGGCGCTCCCCGCGGCAGCCTCGAGCGAGCGTCTGCGGCGCAGCACCGCGTAGACGGCCTCGGCGACGAAGGCGCGGTCTTTCTGGCCCAACTCGCGGTTGGCGCGGAAGTAGCGTGAGACCGCCTGGTCGGCGGGTCCCGCGAAGCGCAGCAACTCGCCGACGAGGGCCTCGGCGTGCGCGAGAAGCGTCGGCTGCAGCCTCACGGCGCGCCGATGCGCGTCACGACCTGGTCGATGCGCGTGCCGTCCTTGTCGGTGATCAGAATCCGGATCGGGACGTAGCCGTGATCCGGTGCGAGCCAGATCTCGGTGCCGTGGTCGTCGGGCCCTTCCTTGCGCTTGACCAGCCGGAGGGCCTCGAATTGTCCAGCTGGCGTTTCGATCCTTTGCCGGCCCGCGGCATCGAATACGTAGTGCGACACGCCCTTGCCGTCGGTGGCATTGACCGCGACCGGCCGGGCGCCGGGAACGTCGAAGGCAAAGGCATAGAGCATCGACAGTTTGTCCTGCGCGTGCGCCGGTATCGGCTGGGTGCGGGTCTCACCGTTCGATTCCAGCTTCAGGCTCCGGTCCGCCCAGTCGAACGTCGCGCGCACCGGGTCGCGCCCGGTGCGCACGTCGGAAAACTTCAGCGGCCGCATTGCACCGCTGCCGAGCGTGCCGCTGCTGGTACGCGTGATACCGCCGAGAAACGCCAACAGGCCCTTGCCGTGCCACTCCTCGACCAGGCGGTAGGTCTTGCCGTCGTGCTCGAAGCGGTCCGCCACCTCGGCCATCGCGCTCCCGTTGCGCAGCACGTCGTAGTCGATCTCGGCCCGCGCCGGGGGTGCAGCCTGCGCACCGGCGCAGGACCAGACGCTAATCGCGATCGGAATAAACCAGTTGCGCATCATTTCCCTTAACGCTCACCACTCCGCTACGGATGACCAGTTTGTCGTCCAGGAACCAGCGCACCGCGCGCGGGTACACCACGTGCTCCTGGCGCAACACCCGTGCAGCGAGCGTATCCGGCGTCTCGCCCGGCCGCACCGGCACGGCCGCCTGAACAATGATCGGACCGTGATCGAGCTGCTCGGTGACGAAATGGACGCTGCAGCCGTGCACCTTGACCCCCGCGGCAAGCGCGCGCCGGTGCGTGTCGAGGCCGGGAAAGGCCGGCAGCAGCGAGGGATGGATGTTCAGCAGTCGCCCGGCGTAGTGCGCGACGAAGGCCGGGGTCAGGATGCGCATGAAGCCGGCCAGCGCGACCAGCGTCGGCGAATGGCGATCGATCTCGGCCGCAAGCGCCGCGTCGAACGCTTCGAGCGTCGGATAGTCCCTGTGCTCGATGGCCTTGGTAACGACCCCACGCCGTGCGGCGATTTCGAGTCCCGCCGCGTCGGCGCGGTTGCCGATAACCGACACCACCGGCAGCCCCGCATCGAGCAGTGCCTGCATGTTGCTGCCCCGGCCGGAGATGAGGACGACGACTGACATTGCGGGGCGCAGTTTATCAGCCTGCTTTCATCCCCGCGGCCCGGTCATATCCTCTGCGCGCACCCAACGATCGAAATCCTCCGCGCCGACGTAGCCCAGCGCGAGCGCCGCCTCGCGCAGCGTGCTGCCGTCATGATGCGCCTTCTTGGCGATCTCGGCCGCCCGGTCGTAGCCGATCTTCGGCGACAGCGCAGTGACCAGCATCAGCGAACGCTCGACCAGCTCGGCGATGCGCGCGCTGTTGGGCTCGATGCCGCGCGCGCAGTGTTCGTCGAAGGACGCACAGCCGTCGGCGAGCATGCGCGCGCTCTGCAGGAAATTCTGGATCAAGAGCGGCTTGAATACGTTGAGCTCGAAGTTGCCCGACGCGCCGCCGATATTGAGCGCGACGTCGTTGCCGAACACCTGCGCGCAGAGCATTGTCATCGCCTCGGCCTGGGTCGGGTTCACCTTGCCGGGCATGATCGAGCTGCCCGGCTCGTTCTCTGGGATAGACAGCTCGCCCAGCCCCGAGCGCGGTCCGGACGCGAGCCAGCGCACGTCGTTGGCTATCTTCATCAGCGCGGCGGCGAGGGTCTTGAGCGCGCCGTGCGCGAACAGCAACGGCTCGTGCCCCGCAAGCGCGGCGAACTTGTTGCGCGCGCCCGCGAACGGCAGGCCGCTCGCGCGGGCGATATGCTCGGCCACCTTAGTCCCGAACTCCGGGTGAGCGTTCAGGCCGGTGCCGACCGCAGTGCCGCCGATCGCGAGCTCGTACAGCCCGGGCAAGACTGCGTGCAGCCCCGCTTCGGCATGCCCGAGCTGCGCCACGTAGCCTGAAAACTCCTGTCCGAGCGTGAGCGGGGTGGCGTCCTGCAGGTGGGTGCGGCCAATCTTGACGATCGACGCGAAGACGTCGCTCTTCTCGGCAAGTGTTCCGCGCAGGCGTGCCAGCGCCGGCAGAAGCTGCACGCGCAGCGCGCGCGCGCCGGCCACGTGCATCGCGGTGGGAAACACGTCATTCGACGACTGGCCGAGGTTGACGTCGTCGTTCGGGTGTACCAGCCGTCTCGCGCCGCGCTCGCCGCCGAGGATTTCCGAGGCGCGGTTGGCGAGCACTTCGTTGACGTTCATGTTGGACTGCGTGCCGGAGCCGGTTTGCCACACCACCAGCGGGAATTCCTCGTCGTGGCGGCCGGCGAGCACCTCGTCCGCCGCCTGCTCGATCGCGGCGGCCTTGCGCGCGTCGAGCAGGCCCAGCCCGCGGTTGACGCGCGCCGCGGCGCGCTTGACCAGCGCCAGGGCGTGGATCACCGCGAGCGGCATCAGCTCGCCCGAGATGCGGAAGTGGCGCCGGCTGCGCTCGGTCTGCGCACCCCACAACCGTTGCGCGGGGACCTCGATGGACCCGAAAGAATCGCGCTCGGTGCGTGTGGCGGACATCACCCCTCCGTGCGGACCCCGTTCACGCCAGATCGAACAGCAGTACCTCGGCCTGCTCGCCCTGCTCGAGGACGATTTCCGCCACGTCGCTCGCCTTGAGCGCGTCGCCCGCGCCGAGCTCGTTGCCGTTCACGGTCAGCTTGCCGCGCGCGACATGCACGTAGGCGCGCCTGCCTTGCGGCAGGCGGTAAACCACGCGCTCGCCGTCGTCCAGCAGCGCCGCGTACATGCAGGCATCCTGGTGGATCGTCACCGAGCCGTCGCCCCCGTCCGGCGACGCGACCAGCCGTAAGCGGCCGCGCTTCGAGGCGGCGTCGAAATGTTTCTGCTCGTAGCCCGGCGCGATGCCGCGCGCGCCGGGTTCGATCCAGATTTGCAGGAAGTGCGTGACGCCCGCTTTCTCGTGGTTGTACTTGCTGTGCCGCACGCCGGTCCCCGCGCTCATGCGCTGGACGTCGCCCGGCACGATGGTCGAGCCGTTGCCCATCGAATCCTGGTGCGCGAGCGCGCCCTCCAGCACGTAGCTCACGATCTCCATGTCGCGGTGGCTGTGCGTGCCGAAGCCGGTACCGGGTTGGATCCGGTCCTCGTTGATCACGCGCAGGCCGCCGAAGCCCATGTGCCGCGGATCGTGGTAGTCGGTGAATGAGAAACTGTGGAACGAGTCGATCCAGCCGTGGTTGGTGTGCCCGCGTTCCGCCACACGGCGCAACTCGATCATGGCGCGCTCCGTTCAGGCGTCGCCGGACTTCGGTGTTGCGCCCTCGGCGCCCTCGCGTTCCGCCGTTTCCCGTTCCGCAATTTCCTTGTACACCTGCTCCATGTCGAGCGCCTTGGCTTGCTCGAGCACCTGCTCGAGCGCCGACGCCGGCAGCGCGCCGGCCTGCTGGAACAGCAGCACTTTTTCGCGAAACACCATCAGCGTAGGAATCGATCGGATGCCGAACGCCCCCGCGATTTCCTGCTCGACATCGGTATTGACCTTGGCGAACACCACGTCCTGATGCTGCTCCGACGCGCCTTCGAACACCGGCGCGAAACCCTTGCACGGGCCGCACCACGGCGCCCAGAAATCGACCACCACCATCGGGTTTGCGGTCACCACCTGCTCGAAGTTTTCCTTGCTCAGCTCCACTGTCGCCATGCAGCGATCTCCTCTGCAAAATGGCACTATACCCGCACATGCGTTACACCGGTCGCTTCGCCCCGTCGCCGACAGGGCCTTTGCACTTCGGTTCGCTGGTGGCCGCGCTTGCCAGCTGGCTCGACGCGCGCGCTGCCGGCGGCAGCTGGCTGCTGCGCATGGAGGATCTGGACAAGCCGCGCGAGCAGCCCGGCGCGGCGGAGGCGATCGTGCGCCAGCTCGAGGGGCTGGGACTGGTCTGGGACGGAGCGGTGCTTTACCAGAGCTCGCGCGGCGACCGCTACGCGGCCGTGCTCGAAGGGCTCGCGCGCCGCGGCGCCACTTATCCCTGCGGCTGTACACGCAGCGAGATCGCCGACTCCGCGCTGGCGATCGACGGTGCGCGCATCTACCCCGGCACCTGCCGCGGCGGCCTCGCGCCTGGTCGGCGCGCCCGTGCCACGCGCGTGTGCACGGCCCGCGAGCCGATCCACTTCGTCGACAGGGTGCAGGGCGAAATCGTGCAGTCGGTCGAGCGCGAGGTCGGCGACTTCGTGCTGCGCCGCGCTGACGGCGTGATCGCCTACCAGCTCGCGGTCGTGGTGGACGACGCCGACCAGGGCGTCACCGACGTAGTGCGCGGCGCCGACCTGCTCGATTCCACCCCGCGTCAGATCTGGCTGCAGCGGCTGCTCGGCTACCCGACGCCGCGCTACCTGCACCTGCCGGCGGCGGTGAGCGCGGGCGGCGAGAAGCTGAGCAAGCAGACCGGCGCGGCGGCGATCGACGCGGCGCATCCTCTACCCGAGCTGGCGCGCGCGCTCGCTTTCCTCGGCCAGCCCGTGCCGGACGCGGCGACGGCGGCAGAGATGCTGCAGCACGCGCTCGAGCGCTGGGACGTGTCGCTCATTCCGCGGGCTCGCGCCTCGGCGGCGCCTGCGTAAGCAGCGAGCGCAGCTCGGCCGCGTGGCGTTCGGGGTGGAGCATGGCGAATTTCTCCGCCAGCAGCAGTTGCAGGTAAGCGACGTCGGAGTTGTGCAGCTTCGGGTGGAGGTAAAGGCGCGGCAGCAGCCGCGCGGTCAGCCAGTGCCGGCGCGGGCCCTGTCCCTGCGCATCCGGAAACAGCGTCAGGTTGAAACTCCAGTGGCCGAGCCGGGCGTAGGCCGCGAGCATGCGCGCGAGCGAATCGGCGAACGCGTCGAGCTCGGCGTCGCTGCATTCGGTCAGGGCCGAGCGGCCCGCGATCACCGCCTGCGCGTCGCCCAGCAGTCCGGCGGGACAGAACGGCACCCACCAGATGATCCCGCGCTCCTCCCCCAGCCAGCGCGGGCCGCCGCGTTCGACCTCGAGCAGCGCCTCGATGTAGGGACGACCGCGGTGCAGCGCGAACAGCGACTCGGCCTCGAGCTCGCGGCGCAGCGCATTGCCCGGCGTGTCGGTGACGATCACCTGCATGTGGGGGTGGACTTGTGACGCACCCGCGGGTGGCATGTAATTCCAGGTCACGATGCCGTAGGCGTCGCGCGCGCCGAGCCCCGGCGCGGCGAGGGCGATGAAATCGCGCGCGAGTTTCAGCGCGTCGGCCACCAGGGCCGCCGGCACGCGGTCCAGCGGCAGGTGGTGAGCGTGCGAAACGATCAGGATCGCCGAAACGTCGTCGTAGGGGAACAGGTTCGGCACCAGCACCGCCTCGCCGCGCCGCATCCGTCCCCCGGGCAGCACGGCATCCGGGTATCGCGGCGTGACGCGCTCGAGCACGGGCGGGCAAAATGGGCAGCTGCTGCGCGTGCTCTCGATCAGCGCAGTCAGGTCCGGCAGCTCCCGTCGCGGGAAGGCGAAATGGCAAATGCGCGCCGTATCGCGGGTCAGCGGATCGTAGCGCACCTCGCTTTCGATCTCGCTCAGCTCGAAGTTATGACGAGGATCGTGCAGCCGCGCGACCTTCTTTTCGGTCCGGAAGCGGATGCTATCTGTCATCGCTTGCCCTGCCGTGCAGGATCTGGAGAAAGCCGTGCGCGATGGCGCGCGGCGAATCCTTGCCGGGCCGATACCAGCTCGGCACCCAGTTCAGCGCGCCGAGCAGCAGCAGGCGCAGATAGTCGCGGCGGACCGGGCCGGGCAGCGCTTCGATCAGCGCCCTGAAGCGGCGCTCGTAGCCGTCGCGCAGCGCGACCAGCCGCGCGCTCGCCCCGGGCGCCTCGCCCGGCTGCACCCGCACGATCACCTGGGCGTAGTCGCCGCCGTCGAGCAAGGCCTGCAGGTGCGCGACGCAGGCAGCCTCCAGGCGCTGCCAGGCGTCTTCTTCGCGCGCGGCGGCATCCTCGAGCGCCTGCTCCAGCGCCCGGCTCAGGCGCCGCACGCCCTCCGCATAGACGGCAACCAGGAGGTCCTCCTTCGATTCGAAATGGCAATACAGCGACCCAGGCAGCATGCCGACCGAGCCGGCGATGTCGCGCACCGAGGCACCCTGGAATCCCTTTTCCCGAAACAGACACGCCGCGCGATCGAGGATCCGCGGCAAACGGCTGTCGGCGCGCGGCGGCCTGCGCCTCGGTCTCGCTTGCGCGCTCACCGCGCGACCTTCAGCGGCATCGCCTTCATGCCGCGGAAAACCATCGAATCGATCCATTCCAGCCGCTCGGCGGCGAGATCGACGCGGCGCCAGCGCGCGAGCACCGCGGGCAGGCTCACCTGCCCTTCGAGGCGCGCCAGCGGAAAGCCGAGGCAGATGTGCGCGCCGAAGCCGAAGGTCAGGTGCGGCACCCCGTCGCGCCGCAGCGCCAGGCGATGCGGGTCGGCATAGGCGCGCGGATCGCGGTTCGCCGCATTCAGCATGATGAACACACGCTCGCCGGAGCGGAGTGTCTTGCCGTGCAGCAGGTGCTCGCGCCGCACGATGCGAACCTGCGCGCCGCTCGGCCCGTCGTAGCGCAGCAACTCCTCGATCGCGGCGGGTGCGAGGCCGGGGTGGTCGCGCAGCGCGTGCATCTCGCCCGGGAAGCGGATCAGCGACAGCATGCCGTTGGCGATATGGTTGGTGGTGGTCTCGTGGCCGGCGAACAACAGCAGGATGCAGGTCGCAACCAGCTCGTCCTCGCTCAGGCGGTCGCCGTCATCGTCCAGCCGCACCAGCTGCGTGAGCAGGTCGTCGCGCGGCTCGGCGCGGCGGGCCGCGATCAGGTGGCGGAAGAACTCGGCCATTTCCTTGGTCGCGCGCTCGGCGATATCGTACTTCTCCGGCTGGCTGCGGGAGCTGCCGATGAACAACGCCATGTCGTCCGACATGCGCTTGACGCGGCGCAGCTCCGTCCGCGGCACACCGAGCATGTCCATGATCACCAGTGCCGGCAGCGGCCCGGCAAAGTCGTGGATGAAGTCGAACTCGGCTCGCTCTCCGATCGCGTCCAGCAGCCAGTCCGTGAGCGCGACGATCCGCTCGCGCATGGCGTTCATCGAGCGCACGTTGAAGACCTTGCTGGTCAGGCGGCGCAGGCGCGTGTGCTCGGGCGGGTCGCGAAACACCATCCATAGCGACAGGTAGCGGATGATGTGCGCGATGCGCTTTGCCTCCGCACCGGGCAGCGAAGCAAAGAATGGCTGCAGGCGATCCGAGGACATCTCCCGGTCGAGGCAGACACGCTTCACGTCCTCGTAACGCGTAAGCACCCAAGCTTTCAGGCGCGGGCTCCAGTGCGCCGGATCCTCGTCTTGCATCCGCGTGTAGAGCGGGAACGGGTCGGCCAGGAAAGCGGGGTCGTCCGGTCGGTAATCGATGGCCATGGAAGCAAAAGACAAACGGGTGTTTGCTTTTAACGTGCCTTAAAGAGAAGGTCAAACAGTCATGTGAGTGTGCGCTCACATACGGCCAGGAGTCGGTTCCAAAAAGCTTCAAGATCACTTTGCTGCCCTACATCAAATTATTATGCTGCGATGCACAAACGCCTTGACTTCTAAAGAGATCGGCCTAGAATGACAATTGTTGCAGCGCACCAAACTGCACTCAGCCACAGTTAGGCAAGATTTCGTTTAGCGACCCAAACCAGGAGCCATATATGTACGTCACCCCGGAACAAATCCAAGCAGCCAATAAGGCCAACGTCGAAGCCATTCTTTCCCTTGCCGCGAGCCAGTTCGCTGCATTCGAGAAATTCGCCAACCTGAATGCCAACGCGGTCAAGACCGCGTTCGAAGACTCGCTGTCGAACACCCGTGCCCTGCTCGGCGCCAAGGACGTGCAGGAATTCGTCAACCTGCAGAGCACTCTTGCTCAGCCGACGATCGAGAAAGCGATCGCCTACTCGAAGAGCGCGTACGAAGTGGCGACAGAGGCCAACGCCGAAATGTCGAAGATGGCCGAAAAGCGCATCGCGGAGTGGAACGAGAACTTCGTCACGATGCTCGACAAGGCGACCAAGAACGCCCCCGCCGGTTCCGACGTCGCGGTAGCGGCAGTGAAGTCGATGCTCGCGGCCGCGAATTCGGCCTACGACAACTTCAACAAAGTCGCCAAGCAGGCGACCGAGATCGCGGAAGCCAATGTCAACGCCGCGACCGAAACCGTCAAAGGGATGGCCAAGCCAAAAAAAGCCGCCTGAGCCCGGCTAAGCGCCGGCAAGCAAAGCCCCGCTGACGCGGGGCTTTTTTTATGCCTCGCGAAACGGGAATCCGGCCTCACGAACCCCGCTGCGCAGGTGCTCGATCGCCTGCGCTACCTGCGCCGGGTCGCCGCGCACGCCGAGCTCGACGTGCCGCCGGCTGCCGTCGTCGCCCATCGAAGGCAGGCTGAACACCTTGACCCCAGCGTAGCCCGCGCCGACGGCATCCATCACCGGGATCAGCTGGCTCTCCCCCGCCTCGTAGACGATGATCGACGCCTCGGCCCAGCGGTCCTGATCGGCGAGGTGGCGGTAGCGATTGTCGAGCACCCACTCGACCATCGGCCAGGCCATCTGGGGAAAGCCGGGCACGAAATGATGCTCCTGCAGCGAAAAGCCCGGAACCCGGTTCACCGGGTTCGGGATGAGCTGCGCCCTCGATGGAAACTCGACCATCCTGAGGCGCTGCGGCGTCAGCTCGCCGCCGAACCGTGCCCGCAGCTCGCCCTCGCCCTCGGGGTGCACTTCGAGCGCGACGCCGAGCGCGTCGCCCGCACACTGGCGGGTGTGGTCGTCGGGCGTGGCGCCGATGCCGCCGAAGCTGAAGACGATATCCCCTGAGGCGAAAGTGCGCTTGAGCACGGCGGTGAGGCGCGCCGGATCGTCACCGTGGTACTCGCAGAAAGCAAGCCGCAGCCCGCGCGCGGCGAGCGCCGCGACCAGGAAGTCGAAGTGCTTGTCCTTGCGCTTGCCGACCAGGATCTCGTCCCCGATCACCAGCGCGCCGAATGCCGCGCTCACTGCGGCACCGCCGTTGCGTCGATCGGCTCCTGCCGCAGCGCCTCGAGTTCGGCCAGCAGGTAATGGATGAACGCCAGCCCGAACAGCACCGGCGCGAACAGCCCGACGACCGGAATGTAGGCCACCAGGGCGAGCACCACCCCCAGCAGGTACATCGCCGCTCGGCGGCGCGCGAACACGGTTCGCATTTCATGCGCGTCGGCGTGCTCGGCGAGCGCGTCGTAGCGCAGGATTCTCTGGTTGACCCAGCCCATGATGGCCACCGGTATCGCGGGCCAGAGCGGTGGGAAGATCCAAAACGGGAGCGACACGGCGCCGAGCAGCGCCAGGCCGGCGATGCTGACGACCGAGTTCCAGACGCTACCGGCGAAGCTGCCGCCGCGCCGGCGTGCAAGGGTCGGGAACGCGCGCTCGGCGACGTGATCGACCATCGTGGGCATCCCGAACACGCCAAGTATCAGCAGCGCGGTGAGCTGGATGAGCGGCACCAGGCCCAGGATCACGAGCGCCTTGGCTGCAAACAGCGCAACGGAGCTCGCATCCCAGTTGACGAAGAACGTGGCGGTCTCGATCCAGTGGCGCAGCGCCTCCGCCAGCCACGCCACCAGCCCGGCCCAGCTCCAGATCGCGACCGCACCCCAGATCCCGGTCGCGACCAGCACCGGCCAGAGCATGAGCCAGAGCATCCTGGGGTGCAGCAGGTTGCCGAAAGCGAACGAGATCGAGGAGCCGATGCCGCGCATGGTGCTCAATGTTGTGCGTGCCTGATACTTTGCCACAACTTGGTCAGTCGCTTGACCGAGACAGGCACCGGGGTCTTGAGGGCCTGCGCGAACAGCGACACCCGCAGCTCTTCGAGCAGCCAGCCGAACTGCTCTATCTCCGGCGTGAGCGCGCCGGCCTTTGCCCGCGCGGCATACTCACGCTGCCAGGCCGCGTTCAGCGGGGCGAACTCGGCCATCAGCCGCGTGTCGCGCGCCGGATCGGCGCGAAGCTTCTCCAGCCGCAGCGCCGCAGCCTTGAGGTAGCGCGGAAAATGCTGCAGGCGCTGCCACGGCGTGCGCGACACGAAGTGCGGGTGGAGCAGCCGCGCGACGCCCGCTGCCACGTCCTCGGCCGCCCGGGGAAAGCCCTTGGCGACGGCGGCGAGCCGCTTTTGCACCTGCGCGTGCTCGGCGAGGATCCCCGCCACGGTGCGCACAACCTCCTGCGCGATCAGGTTCAGTCGGTTGCGACCCTCGTCGACCCGGCGCGCGAAGTCCGCCTGCTGCATCGGCAGCGACTCGGCGAGAAAGCTGCGCTCGAGCGCCGCGGCGACGACCTCGTCGGCGAGCTCGACCTCGTGCGCAAGCTGGGCGAACTGCAGGTTGGGGGCATTGTCGCGCGCGACCGACTTCTCGATCTCGCGAATGCGGTCGCGGAACGTGATCGCCAGCAGGCGCAGCACCCCGGCGCGGTGGAGCTCGGCCGCGCGCTCGGGCGTGTCGAACACCTGCAGCGTGACGCCGTCCCCGGCGTCGGCGAGCGCCGGGTAGCCCACCAGCGTCTGGCCGCCGCGCCGGACTTCCATGATCTCGACCAGATCGCCGAACGTCCATGCGCGATGGTGCTCACCCTCGTCCGCGGGCGCCTCGTCCTGCAGCACGGTCCGCGTTTCGGCGGCCAGCTCCCGCTTGAGGTCGGCGAGGTTGCGGCCCGTTCCGAGCTGGCGGCCGTGCTCGTCCACGACGCGGAAGTTCATCTGCAGATGCGGCGGCACCGAGTCGGGCCGGAAAGCGTCGAGCGGGACCTCCAGATTCAGCTCGGCCCGTATGTAGCGCGCGAGCGCGGTGGCGAGCGGCAGATCCGACGGCGGCGTCGTTGCGACGAAATTTTCGGCGAAGCTCTCCAGCTGCCCCAGCTTGTGGCGCAGCCGCTGCGGGATCGACTTGGCCAGCAGCCGCACCTTCTCCTTCAACAGCCCCGGCACCAGCCACTCGCAGCGCGCCGCCGGGACCTGGTTCAGCAGGGCGACCGGCGCGGTGAGCGTCACCCCGTCGCGCGCCGAGCCGGGCTCGAACGTGTACTCGAGCTCGAAGGTATTCAAGCCGAGCCGCAGCTGGGGCGGGAAGTTCTCGGTCGTGATGCCGGCCGCCTCGTGCCGCATCAGGTCCTCGCGCCGCAGGAACAGCCGCCGCGGCTCCTCGCGCTCGGCCTCCTTGCGCCACTTTTCGAAATCGGCGCCGTCGTGAATGCCCTCGGGAATCCGCGCCTCGTAAAAGGCGTGGATCAGCGCGTCGTCGACCAGGATGTCGGGTCGGCGCGACTTGTGCTCGAGCCGCTCGATCTCGCGCAGCAGCTTGCGGTTGTTGGCGAAAAACGGCGCGCGGGTCTCGAAGTCGCCTTCGACCAGCGCCGCGCGGATGAAGATCTCGCGCGCGAGCTCGGGCTCGAGCGGCCCGAAGTGGATGCGCCGATTGGCGTACACCGGCAGCCCGTACAGCGTGCCGCGCTCGAGCGCTACAACCTGCGCTCGCGCCTTCTCCCAGTGCGGGCGCTCGCGCTGGCGCTTGATCAGGTGCGCGCCCAGGTCCTCCAGCCACTGCGGCTCGATCGCGGCGACCGTGCGTGCATACAGGCGCGTGGTCTCGACCAGCTCGGCGGCGACGAGCCACTTGCCGGGCTTGCGCGTCCACGAGCCGGGATGGACCCAGAACTTGATCCCGCGCGCGCCGGTATAGCTGCCGCCCTCCACCTCGCGCAGGCCGACGTTGCCGAGCAGCCCGCTGAGCAGCGCGCGGTGGATCGCACGATAGCCTTCGGCTTTCGCCGGGTCTGCGCGCGAAGGCCGCCAGCCGAGCTCGGCCACGGTCGTGTGCAGCTGCAAGTGCACGTCGCGCCACTCGCGCATGCGCGGGATCGAAAGGAAATTCTCGCGGCAGGCCTTCTCCCACTTGCCCTCGAACAGTTGCCACAGCTTGAGCAGGGCGAAGAAGTCCGAGCGCTCGTCGGCGAAGCGCTTGTGGCGCTCGTCCGCGGCCGCCGCATTGTCCATCGGCCGCAGGCGCGGGTCCTGGACCGAAAGCGCGGAAGCGATAACCAGCAGCTGGTCGAGACAGCTCTCGCGCCGCGCGGCGATCAGCATGCGGCCGACGCGCGGGTCGAGCGGCAGCCTGGCCAGCTCGCGGCCGGTCTCGGTGAGCTGCTTCGCCTCATCAACCGCGCCGAGCTCGGCCAGCAAGGCGTAGCCGTCGGCGATCGCGCGCGGACTCGGGGGATCGAGAAAGGGGAAGTCTTCGACCGTGCCCAGTCCCAGGCTCGCGGCACGCAGGATTACCGCCGCAAGCGACGAGCGCAGCACCTCCGGGTCGGTGAAAGGCGCGCGCCGGTCGTGATCCTCCTCGGCGTAGAGGCGGATGCTGACGCCGTCGGCGACGCGCCCGCAGCGCCCGGCGCGCTGCTTGGCCGCCGCCTGCGAGATGTCCTCGACCCGCAGCTGCTCGACCTTGTTGCGGTAGCTGTAGCGCTTGACGCGCGCGAGCCCCGTATCCACCACGAACCGGATGCGCGGCACCGTGAGCGAGGTCTCGGCGACGTTGGTCGCCAGCACGATGCGCCGCGCTCCGCCGGGCCTGAAAACCCGGTCCTGCTCGGCGGCGCTCAGGCGCGAGTACAGCGGCAACAGCTCGGTGTCGGGCGGGTGGCGCTTGCGCAGCACCTCGGCGGCGTCGCGGATCTCGCGCTCGCCCGGGAGGAACACCAGCACATCGCCCGGCCCCTGGGCGCACAGCTCGTCGACCGCGTCGGCGAGCGCCTGTTCCTCCTCCTTGCGCGTGGTGTCTTCCGCGTCGCCGCCGACGGGGCGGTAGCGCACCTCGACCGGGTACAGGCGGCCCGAGACCTCGATCACCGGCGCGCCGCCGAAATGGCGCGAGAAGCGCTCGGCGTCGATGGTCGCCGAGGTGATCAGCAGCTTCAAATCCGGGCGCCGCGGCAGCAGGCGCACCAGGTAACCGAGCAGGAAATCGATGTTGAGGCTGCGCTCGTGCGCCTCGTCGATCACGATCGTGTCGTACTGGCGCAGCTGCGGGTCGCCCTGGGTCTCGGCGAGCAGGATACCGTCGGTCATCAGCTTCACCGCCGCATCCGCTCCGAGCCTGTCCTGGAAGCGCACCTTGTAGCCGACCACGGCGCCGAGCTCTGTGCCGAGCTCCTCGGCGATGCGCGCGGCGACCGAGCGCGCGGCGATGCGGCGAGGCTGGGTGTGGCCGATGAGGCCCGCTCTTCCGCGCCCCATCTCGAGCAGAATCTTGGGCAGCTGCGTGGTCTTGCCCGAACCGGTCTCGCCGCAGACGATGACGACCTGGTGGCGCTCGATGGCGGCGCGGATCTCCTCTCGCCGGGCGCTGACCGGCAGCGCCGGGTCGAAGCTCAGGCGCGGCAGTTTGACTTTTCGCAAGGGAGGCGCAGGCTTCGTGGAATACATTGCGGGCTGTCGAATCGCCCCAGAGCCGCAATCATGACACGCACGGACTACATCGAAAATCGCACCTACGACGAGATCCAGGTCGGCGATTCGGCGAGCCTCACGCGAACCCTCAAGCCGGAAGACATCCAGCTTTTCGCGGTCATGTCGGGCGACGTCAACCCCGCTCATGTCGACCCCGAGTACGCCAAGAGCAGCATGTTCCACGAAGTCATCGCGCACGGCATGTGGGGCGGCGCGCTGATCTCGACCGTGCTCGGCACTCAGTTCCCGGGGCCCGGCACGATCTATATCGACCAGACGCTGCACTTCTCGCGCCCGGTCGGCGTCGGCGACACCATCACGGTGACCCTCACGGCGACGCGCAAGTTCGATCACAACCGCCACATAGTGTTCGATTGCGTGTGCACCAACCAGGACGGACAGAAGGTGAT
>DATFMS010000013.1:0-2379 GCA_035266805.1 Burkholderiales bacterium
TTTGAAGTCCGGGCGCCCCACCGGGGTGCGATTCTCTTCCGTTTGTTTCGCTGATCAGAACGTGCGCGTCGCCGACGCGCCGGGTGAATCTTATCCGGTCGAAGTACTCGAGCACCTCGATCGCCGTATTGCGCCCGATGCCGGAGTGGTCGCGGAACACCGAGGCGGTAATGGCGCCGCCCGGCGCGGCTGCGGCCCGTGCGATTTGCTCGAGCCGGCGCAGGCCGGCCGGAAGGAAGAAGCGGGTCTTCGACACGCGAACCAAAAGCCCCTGGCGCGCGACGCGCGACAGGGCGTGCTCGAGCTTCGACGGCTCGAGCTTCAGCGAGGCAGCCAGCTCCGCCAGGGTGGGCGGCCGCAGCCCGGTCTTCTCCAGCAGCGGCCGCACCCTCTCCCACAGCCCGGCGTCGGCGCCGCTTAGCCGCGCGCGGTGGCCCGAGAGGCGAACGCCGGAGCCATCGCGCACGATCGCGCCCTCGGCGGCGAGCTCTTTGACCAACTCCTCGATCACCGCGCGCGCGAGCCGCGGCGATTCGACGATCCGCTCCTCGGCCAGCCCGAGCGAATCCGGCGCCCGAGCGTGCCAGGCGGCGAGCGCTTCGAGCGCACCGGCCTTGAGCGCGCTCCAGGCCCGCGGCGCGAAGCCCAGGCCGGCGGCGATTCTCATCGGCAGGTCTGCGAAGACGTCTTCTCCTGCCAGATTGCGGTTCGCCGCGAAGCGCGCGAGGTCCACGCCCGCCGGCGAGCGGGCAAGCAGCGCGCGCAACGCGGCCGCGTCGTCGCCGAGCTCCATCGCCGCGAGCCAGGCGAGCCGCTCCGGCTTCGCCCGTCCGCGCGCCGGCGGAAAAACATCTATTACCGCACCGCCGCCGAGCGTGCGGCGAGAGGACTGGTCGCGCACGATGAAGCCGTCGCCGCGCAGCGCGCCGATCGGCTGCTCGAGCACGAGCTGCACGCGGGCCGATTCGCCGGGCGCGATGGCGGCGCCTTCGAGCACCGCCACGCGGCCGAGGACGTTCGCCGCGCCGAGGTGCACGTGCACCGGGGTCCAATGGGCGAGCGGCCGCGAGTCCACCGCGCGCAGGCGGGCGTCGATGCGGCGCGCGGGCGGCGGCACATCCCCCTGCACGATCCAATCGCCCCGCGCGACCGGTTTCCTGCCCTGGATGCCGGCCAGGTTGAGCGCCAGCCGTTGCCCGGCGCGACCGCTTGACGCCGGCGCGTGCTGCGCGTGAATCGAGCGCACGCGCGCGCTGGTGCCGGCGAGCAGCGCGCGCACTTCGCTGCCGGGCGCGATTTCCCCGCTCATCGCGGTACCCGTAACGACCAGGCCCGCGCCGGCGATGGTGAAGCAGCGGTCGACGCTCATGCGGAAATTGCCCCGCGCGTCGCGAAGATCCGTCTCGCGCGCGGCATCCTCGAGGCAGCTCCGCAGCGCCTCCACGCCTTCACCGCTGGCGCTGGAGAGCGGAAACAGCGGCGCGCCTGCGAGTGACGATGTCGCTAGCAGCGCATCGATCTCGGCCGCGGCCTCGCTCACCCGCGCCGGCGGGACGCGGTCGATCTTGGTCAGCGCCACCACGCCGCGCGACACCCCGAGCAGGTCGAGGATCGCCAGATGCTCGCGGGTCTGCGGCATGGGGCCGTCGTCGGCGGCGACCACCAGCAGGGCAAGGTCGATTCCGGGGACGCCGCACAGCATGTTGTGGACGAAGCGCTCGTGCCCGGGAACGTCGACGAAACCGATCACGCTCGAGGGCAGCGGCAAGTAGGCGAATCCGAGGTCGATCGTCATGCCGCGCTTCTTCTCTTCCGCAAGGCGGTCGGCGTCGACGCCGGTGAGAGCCTTGACCAGGCTGGTCTTGCCGTGATCGACGTGACCGGCGGTGGCGATGATCACAGGCGGTCGAGCTGCGCTGCGAACGTCTCTTCGTCCAGCAGGCAACGCAGGTCCAGGATGAAGGCGCCCTGGTGGATGCGGCCGAGCACCGGAACCGGAAGCCGCCGGAACGCCGCGGCGATCCGGTCGCCGCCGGGATGCACGGCAAGGCCGGCGCTGGCGATGCGCTGCGACGGCAGCGCCCCGCTTCCGACCTGGCTTTCGCAGGCAACCGCCTCCACGGTCGCCTCGTCCGCAAGGGCGTTGGCAACGAGCGGGCGCAGCCGCTCGGCCAGGGCGCGGATCTCGCCGACGGGCCGCGCCAGCATGCGCAGCGTCGGCACGCGCTCGGCCAGGCGATCGGGATCGAGGTAGAGGCGAAGCACGGCGCCGAGCGCGGCGAGGGTCAATTTGTCGACCCGCAGCGCGCGCCGCAGCGGATTGCGCCGGATGCGCGCAATCAGATCCGCGCGCCCGACGATGATGCCCGCCTGCGGGCC
>DATFMS010000014.1:0-8558 GCA_035266805.1 Burkholderiales bacterium
CCGGCGACCGTGCTCGACTGGAAGGAGTGGGGCGGCTGGGACAAGGCGGTGGAGATGTGCAACAACAACGGCCACTGCCGCAAGTTCGACGCCGGCACCATGTGCCCGTCGTACCGTGCCACCCGCGACGAGGCGCATCTGACGCGCGGTCGCGCCAACACCCTGCGCCTGGCGCTCTCCGGCCAGCTGCCGTTCGAGGATGCCAAGCAGGCGCTCGAGCTGTGCGTGTCGTGCAAGGGCTGCAAGCGCGAGTGCCCCACCGGGGTCGACATGGCGCGCATGAAGATCGAGTACCTGGCGCACTACAACGCGCGGCACGGCCTGAGGCTGCGCGACCGGCTGGTCGCCTACCTGCCGCGCTACGCGCCGTGGCTTGCGCGCGTCGCGCCGCTCGCCAACGCGGCGCAGGCGCTGGGCAAGCGTCTCGCGGGGTTCGCCGCCGAGCGCTCGCTGCCCACCTGGCGGCGCGACGTGTTTGCCGGCGAGGCGCGCGCGGGCGCCGGCGGGCGCGAGGTGGTGCTGCTGGTCGATACCTTCAACCGCTACTTCGAGCCCGACAACGCGCGCGCCGCGCTGCGCGTGCTCGAGGCGGCCGGCTACCGCGTGCACCAGGCGCGGCCCGTCGCAGGCGGGCGGCCGCTGTGCTGCGGGCGCACCTTCCTCGCCGCGGGGCTGGTCGACCAAGCGAAGCGCGAGGCTGGGCGCATGCTCGATGCGCTCGCGCCGTGGGTCGAGCGCGGCGTGCCGATCGTCGGCCTCGAGCCGTCATGCCTGCTCTCATTGCGCGACGAATTCAGCGTCATGCTTCCCGGGACCGAGGCGCTGGCGAAGCAGGCCTTTCTGTTCGAGGAGTTCCTCGCGCGCGAAGCCAACGCCGGAAGCCTAAACCTCAAGCTCAAACCCGTGGCCGGCGAGGCGCTGCTGCACGGCCACTGCCACCAGAAAGCCTTCGGTGCCATGGGCGCGGTGGAGAAGGTTCTGGCGCTGGTCCCGGGGCTGCGCGTCACGCCGGTCGAGAGCAGCTGCTGCGGCATGGCCGGCAACTTCGGCTACGAGGCCGAGCACTACGCGATCTCGATGAAGATGGCCGAGGCGAGCCTGCTGCCGGCGGTGCGCGCGGCCGCCGCCGACACGCTGGTGGTCGCCGACGGCACCAGCTGCCGCCACCAGATCGCCGACGGCGCCCGGCGCGAGGCGCTGCACGTCGCGCGCGTGCTCGACGCCGCGCTCGCCTAGCGCCGCCTCGCGCTCCAGGCGAACAGCAGCAGCCCGGCGAGAATCATCGGCAGGCTCAGCCACTGCCCCATGCTCAGGTGCAGCGCCAGGTAGCCCAGGAAGTCGTCCGGCTGGCGCGCGAACTCGGCGATGAAGCGAAAGCTGCCGTAGCCGATCAGGAACAGCGCCGAAACCTGCGCGCGCTGCCGCCGCTTGGCTGAAAACCACCACAGGATGGCAAATAGCGCGACGCCCTCGAGGGCGAACTCGTAGAGCTCCGACGGGTGGCGCGGGAATGGCCCTGCCCCCGGGGCCTGGAACACCATGCCCCACGGCAGGTCGGTGACGCGCCCGTAGAGCTCGCCGTTGATGAAATTGCCGAGCCTGCCCGCGGCAAGTCCGATCGGACAGAGCGGCGCGACGAAGTCCATCAGCGCCCACCAGTTGACGTGATGCCTGCGCGCCGCGAACCCCATCGCCGCCAGCACTCCGAGGAAGCCGCCGTGGAACGACATGCCGCCGTGCCAGACCGCGAGGATCTCGAGCGGATGCGCGAAGTAGTATTCCGGCTTGTAGAACAGCACGTAACCGAGGCGCCCGCCCAGGATCACGCCAAGCACCGCGTAGAAGACCAGGTCGTCGAGCTGCTCGCGGGTCACCGGTGCGAGACCGCTGCGAATGCGCTTTATGCCGAGCCACCACGCCGCCATGAACCCGGCGAGATACATCAGGCCGTACCAGCGTACGGCGAGCGGTCCGATCGAGATCGCGACCGGGTCGAAATTTGGGTGGATCAGCACGGTAGAATTCGATTCTATCGTTCGGAGGCAGACCATGGCTGACAATCGCAGGAGCCGGCTGATCACGCAGGGTGTCGCGCGCTCGCCCAACCGTGCCATGTTGCGCGCGGTGGGGTTCGGAGACGGCGATTTCGACAAGCCGATCGTGGGCGTGGCAAACGGCCATTCGACCCTTAACCCCTGCAACGCCGGCATCCAGCCGCTGGCGGATCGCGCGATCGCGGCGCTGGAAGCCGCGGGCGCCAAGCCGCAGGTGTTCGGTTTCCCTACCGTCACCGACGGCATCGGCATGGGCACCGAAGCGATGAAGTATTCGCTCGTGTCGCGCGAGGTGATCGCCGACGCCATCGAGACCTCGGTCAACGGCCAGGCGATGGATGGGGCGCTCGTGGTCGGCGGCTGCGACAAGAACATGCCCGGCGGCGTAATGGCGCTGGCGCGCATGAACGTGCCCGGCATCTTCGTCTACGCCGGCACCATCAAGCCCGGCAAGTGGAAGGGGCAGGACCTCACCATCGTTTCGGCCTTCGAGGCCGTGGGGGCCTACGCCGCCGGCAAGATGAACGAAGAGGATTTCATCGGCATCGAGAAGAACGCCTGTCCCTCGGTCGGCGCCTGCGGCGGGCAGTTCACCGCCAATACCATGAGCTCGTCGTTCGAGGCGCTCGGCATGAGCCTGCTCGGCTCGAGCCAGATGGCCTCGCCCGATGCAGAAAAGGCCGATTCGGCCGCCGAGTCGGCGCGCGTGCTGGTGCAGGCGGTGCACGACAACCTGAGGCCGCGCGACATCATCACGCGCAAGTCGCTCGAGAACGCGATCGCGCTGGTGATGGCGACGGGCGGTTCGACCAACGCGGTGCTGCACTACCTGGCGATCGCCAGCGCGGCGCAGGTGAAGTGGACCATCGACGACTTCGAGCGCGTGCGCAGAAAGGTGCCCGTGCTGTGCGATCTGAAGCCCTCCGGGCGCTTCGTCGCGGTCGACTTCCACCGCGCCGGCGGCGTACCGCAGGTGCTCAAGATCCTGCTCAACAACGGCGTGCTGCACGGCGAGTGCATGACCATCCACGGCAAGACCATGGCCGAGATGCTGAAAAACGTCCCCGACCAGCCGCGCGCCGACCAAGAGGTGATCCGTCCCTGGTCGGAGCCGATGTACAAGCAGGGTCACCTCGCGATCCTCAAGGGCAACCTGGCGACCGAAGGCTGCGTGGCGAAGATCACCGGCCTGAAGAAGACCTCGATCACCGGCCCGGCACGGGTGTTCGACTCGGAACCCGCGTGCATGAAGGCGATCATGGCCAAGAAGATCAAGCCGGGCGACGTGATCGTGATCCGCTACGAGGGGCCCAAGGGCGGCCCCGGCATGCAGGAGATGCTGGCGCCGACTTCGGCGCTCATCGGCCAGGGACTGGGCGAGTCGGTCGGCCTGCTCACCGACGGCCGCTTCTCCGGCGGCACCTGGGGCATGGTGGTCGGCCACGTCGCGCCCGAGGCCTATGTCGGCGGCACCATCGCGCTGGTGAAGGAGGGCGACTCGGTCACCATCGACGCCAAGAAGCACCTGATCCAGCTCAACGTCTCGGCCAGGGAGCTCGCCGCGCGGCGCAAGAAGTGGAAGGCGCCCAAGCCGCGTTACACGCGGGGGCTGCTGGGTAAATACACGCGGCTGGTGTCGACCGCGTCGAAGGGCGCGGTAACCGACCAGGACTAGAAGCCCGAGCCGGGTTGCTGCAGGAACTCGAGTTCTTCCGCCGTGCTCGCGCGACCGAGCGCGGCGTTGCGGTGCGGGAAGCGGCCGAAGCGGCGCACGATTTCCCAGTGCCGCACGGCGTAGGGGAAGACGTCCGCAGTCTCCGGCCAGGGCGCGAGCCGGCCGATCAGCGCCAGCGAGCGCCACTGGTCGTCGAGCGACTCGCTGTGCTCGAACGGCAGATAGAGGAACAACCTTTCGACCGGCAGCATGTCCGCATCGTAGCCGGCATCGATCGCTTGCCGCGCCGCGCCGAGCGCCCGCGCGTCCGAGCCAAAGGCCCTCGCCTCGCCGCGAAAGAGGTTGCGCGGAAACTGGTCGAGCACGATCACCAGCGCGAGGCACTCGCCCGGCAAGGCCTGCCACCGGTCCAGTGCGCCCGACGCGGCCTGTTCGCAGAGCGCTAAAAACTTCGCGCCGATGTCGCGGTCGAAGTCGGGATTCTTTTCGAACCAGGCCTTCCTCGACTTGCCGTAGTCGGAGCCCGCGCCGAACCAGAAGCGCAAAACCTCTGCTGCGCGAGGGTCTTTGGCGTTTACCATGGGCGCATGCTGCATGAGCCGAAGGCCGCGAGCAACGTATGCCCAACCGCCTAGCGAACGAAACCTCTCCCTATCTCCAGCAGCATGCCGGCAACCCGGTCGACTGGTATCCGTGGGGTGCGGAAGCGCCCGAGCGCGCGCTACGCGAGGACAGGCCTCTGCTGCTGTCGGTCGGCTACTCGGCCTGCCACTGGTGCCATGTGATGGCGCACGAGAGCTTCGAAGACCCCGAGATCGCGGCGGTGATGAATCGCCTCTTCGTCAACGTCAAAGTCGACCGCGAGGAGCGCCCGGATATCGACCAGATCTACCAGACCGCGCACCAGATGCTCTCGCAGCGCCCCGGCGGCTGGCCGCTGACGATGTTCCTCTCGCCCGACGGCACGCCGTTCTTCGGTGGCACCTATTTTCCCAAGAGCGCGCGCTACGGGCTGCCGGGGTTCGGCGAGCTGCTCGAGCGCATCGCGGCGATCTGGCAGGAAAAGCGCGCCGAAATCGGGCAGCAGAATGCGCAGCTGCGCAGCGCGTTCGCGCGCACGGTGCCCAAGAGCGGCGGCCACCGCTCCGAGTTCGACGCCGCGCCGATCCACGCCGCGCTGGAGCAGCTGCGCGGAAATTTCGACCAGCGCTTCGGCGGCTTCGGCGGGGCGCCCAAGTTTCCGCATCCGACCGACCTGGAGCTGTGCCTGCGCGCCTGGGCAAAGGACGGCGACCGGCAGGCGCTGGACATGGCGCGCATCACGCTGGCGCGCATGTGCGATGGCGGTATCTACGATCAGCTCGGCGGCGGCTTCTGCCGCTACAGCGTCGACGAGCAGTGGATGATCCCGCACTTCGAGAAAATGCTGTACGACAACGGGCCGCTGCTCGGACTGCTGGCCGATGCCTGGCTCGCCACCGGCGAGGCGCGCTTCGCCCAGTGCGCCGGCGAGACCGCGGCCTGGATCATGCGCGAAATGCAGTCGCCCGAGGGCGGCTATTACTCGTCGCTCGATGCCGACTCGGAGCACGAGGAGGGCAAGTTCTACGTCTGGGACCGCGAGGAGGTGCGAGCGCTGCTGAGCGCCGAGGAGTATGCGGTGGTGGGGCCGCACTACGGCCTCGACGGACCGCCGAACTTCGAGAATCGTCACTGGCATCTTCACGTCGCGGAGCCGCACGCCGCGAACGGCGGCGCGCTGCTCGCTTCGGCTCGCGCGAAGCTGCTCGCGACGCGCGAGAAGCGCGTGCGCCCGGGTCGCGACGAGAAAGTCCTGGTGTCGTGGAACGCGCTTGCGATCCGCGGCATGGCGCACGCGGGGCGCGTCTTCGGGCGCCCGCAATGGCTCGAGTCCGCGCGGCGTGCGCTGGAGTTCATCCGCGCGCGCATGTGGCAGGACGGACGGCTGCTGGCGACCTACAAGGATGGCAGGGCGCACCTGAACGCCTATCTCGACGACTACGCGTTCCTGCTCGCGGCGCTGATCGAGATGCTGCAGGCGCGCTTTTCGCACGCGGAGCTCGAGTTCGCCGAAGAGCTGGCTGAAGTGCTGCTCGATCAGTTCGAAGACCGGGAGGCGGGCGGATTCTATTTCACCGCAAGCGATCACGAGCGCCTGATCCATCGGCCCAAGCCGGGACACGACAATGCCACACCTTCCGGCAGCGCGGTTGCCGCCTGGTCGCTCGGCCGGCTCGCGATGCTCACCGGTGAGGACCGCTACGCGCGCGCCGCGGAGCGCACGCTGGAGCTTTATTTTCCGACCATGCGCGATTATCCCGCCGGGTTCGGCACCATGGCGCTGGCGCTTGACGAGGCCATCGTCCCGCCCGCGCTGCTGGTGCTGCGCGGCGAGCCGGGCGCGCTCGCCGATTGGTCGGCGCAATTGGCGCGCGAGTTCCTCCCCGATGCCCAGCTGGTCGCAATCCCCAACGGCGTCAGCGGCTTGCCGCCGGCGCTGGACAAGCCGCAACGTCCCGAGCCGGTCAACGGCTGGCTATGCCGGGGCGTTACTTGTTTGGCACCGATCAGCGACCTCGCGCGCCTCAGGCAGGCTTGCAAAGCGCCCGCGATGGGGTAGCATGGCGCGCTTTCCCGGCGCCACTTGTTGCGCTGCGGTAGTCGTTATCCCTTTGTTGCGTAAGGAGCATGTAATGAAACGCGTCCTACTATCCCTTGCCCTTGCCGGGCTGGCCTTCGCCGCGGCGCCCGCCCGTGCGGACCTTGCGATGGCGAAGAAATACAACTGTCTGGCGTGCCACGCCGTGGACCACAAGGTCCTCGGACCCGCCTACAAGGACGTTGCCAGGAAATATGCCGGCCAGAAGGGCGCCGAGGCCAAGCTGGTGCAGAAGGTCGAAAAAGGCGGCGCGGGCGTGTGGGGCAACATCCCGATGCCCCCCAACTCCAGCGTTCCCGACGCCGACGTCAAGGCGCTGGTGAAGTGGATCCTGTCGCTGAAGTAAGTCCCAGCACGTGTAATCCACCAACGCCTCGTGGTGGGGAAGGGCCGGCCTGACCGGCCCTTTTCATTTATTATCACGAGCACGCGACTCGCCTAGCGTTCCATCTACCCGGAGGCCGTATGCAGCACGCCAAGCATCTCTTTACCCTTCTCGCTACCGTGGCCGCGGTCGGTCTGAGCGGTTGCGGCGAAGAAAAGAAACCCGAGGCGGCGAAGCCGCAGGCGGAGGCGCCCGCCGCACGGCCCACCATCGAGATCAAGATCGGTCACGTCGCGCCGCTCACGGGCAGCATCGCTCACCTGGGCAAGGATAACGAGAACGGTGCGCGCCTGGCGATCGACCAGGCCAATGAGGCAGAGATCGAAATCGGCGGCAAGCTCGCCCACTTCGAGCTCCTGGCCGAGGACGACCAGGCCGACCCGAAAGTCGGCACGACGGTGGCACAGAAGCTGGTCGACGCCAAGGTCGCGGGCGTCGACGGGCACCTCAACTCGGGCGTGACGATCCCCGCTTCGGCGATCTACCACCAGGCCGGCATTCCGATGATCACCGGCTCGGCGACCAACCCGCAACTCACCGAGCAGGGGTTCGACAACGTGTTCCGCGTGGTGGGCCGCGACGACCAGCAGGGTCCGGCGATCGCCAACTACCTTGCCTCGGCGGAGAAGCCCAAAGTGGTCGCGGTGATCGACGACTCCACCGCCTACGGCGAAGGCCTCGCGAACGAGGTCGCGAAGACGCTCAAGGCGGCGGGCGTAAAGGTGCTCGCGCGGGAGAAGGGCACCGACAAGCAAACGGACTGGAAGGCGGTGCTGACCAAGATCAAGGGCGAGAAACCCGACGCGGTGTTCTACGGCGGCATGGACGCCACGGGCGGGCCGCTGATCAAGCAGGGACGCGAGCTCGGCATCAAGGCCGTATTCTCGTTCGGCGACGGCGCGTGCACCGACAAGATGCACGAACTGGCGGGCGACGCAGCGGAAGGAATGCTGTGCTCGCAGGCGGGCATCCCGCCGCAGGCGGCGTCGAAAGCGTTCCTCGAGGCCTACAAAGCGAAATTCAAGGTTGATCCGATCCTGTACGCGCCATTCACCTACGATGCGGCGAAGCTGATGATCCAGGCGATGAGGGAGGCGGACTCCGCCGAGCCCGCCAAGTACCTGCCGTTCCTGCACAAGATCAGCTACAAGGGAGCGACCGGCACCATCGAGTTCGACGCCAAGGGCGACCGCAAGGACGCCGAGATCACGATCTTCGTCATGAAGAACGGCAAGGTCGAGCCGGCGGCGGTGGTCAAGGCTGGCAGGACCGTGCCCTTCGACCAGTTCTTGAAGAGCATGGGCGGCGCGTAAGCTTCAAGCCAGCGATGCAGCGACGAAACGGCACCTGCGGGTGCCGTTTCCGTTTTGGCGGGCGACGCGGAGTTTGCTAGGCTCTGCCGCGCATGGATATCTTCATCCAGCAGCTGATCAACGGCCTCACGCTGGGCGCGGTGTACGCGGTGGTGGCGCTCGGCTACACCATGGTCTACGGCATCATCCAACTAATCAACTTCGCCCATGGCGAGGTGGTGATGATCGGCGCCATGGTGGCGTTCACCGTGATCAACGCGCTGGCCGGCAGCGGGTTGCCGCCGCTGGTCGTGGTCCTGATCGGCGCCGGATGCGCCATTCCAGTGTGCGTGCTGGTCGGCTATACCATGGAGCGGCTGGCGTACCGGCCGCTGCGGCGCGCGCCGCGCCTGGCGCCGTTGATCACCGCCATCGGCGTCTCGATCATCCTGCAGCACCTGGCGATGTTGGT
>DATFMS010000015.1:0-4257 GCA_035266805.1 Burkholderiales bacterium
CCGCGCGCGAGCTTGTACTGGGTGTCGATGATGCGACGGATCTCGCTGTCGACCTTCTGCAGCGTCGCTTCGGAAACGTTCTTGTGCGTGGTGATCGAGCGCCCGAGAAACACCTCGCCCTCGTTTTCGCCGTACACCATAGGCCCCAGCTCGTCCGACATGCCCCACTGGGTCACCATGCGCCGCGCAAGCTCGGTGGCGCGCTCGAAGTCGTTCGCAGCGCCGGTGGTCATCTGGCTCATGAACAGCTCTTCGGCGATGCGCCCGCCGAACAGGACCGCGATGATGCTGTGCAGCCGGTCACGGTCCTGGCTGTAGCGATCCTGCTCGGGCAGCTGCATGGTCACGCCGAGCGCGCGCCCGCGCGGAATGATCGTCACCTTGTGCACCGGGTCGGTCTTCGGCAGCAGCTTCGCCACCACTGTGTGCCCCGACTCGTGATAAGCGGTGTTGCGGCGCTCGTCTTCGTGCATCACCATCGAGCGCCGCTCGGCGCCCATGATGATCTTGTCCTTGGCGCGCTCGAAATCGTCCATGTCCACCAGCCGCTTGTTCTGGCGCGCGGCGAACAGCGCCGCCTCGTTTACCAGGTTGGCCAGGTCGGCGCCCGAGAAGCCGGGGGTGCCGCGAGCGATGATCTCGGCCCTGACGTCGGGCGCGAGCGGAACCTTGCGCATGTGGACCTTGAGGATCTCCTCGCGGCCGCGGATGTCGGGCAGCGGCACCACCACCTGGCGGTCGAAGCGTCCCGGCCGCAGCAGCGCCGGGTCGAGGACATCTGGCCGGTTGGTGGCCGCGATCACGATTACGCCGACAGTGGCCTCGAAGCCGTCCATCTCGACCAGCAGCTGGTTGAGCGTCTGCTCGCGCTCGTCGTTGCCGCCGCCGAGTCCCGCGCCGCGCTGGCGCCCGACCGCGTCGATCTCGTCGATGAACACGATGCACGGCGCGTGCTTCTTCGCCTGCTCGAACATGTCGCGCACCCGGGCGGCGCCGACGCCGACGAACATTTCGACGAAGTCGGAGCCCGAGATCGAGAAGAAAGGCACTTTCGCCTCGCCTGCGATGGCGCGCGCGAGCAGCGTCTTGCCGGTCCCGGGCGAGCCGACCATCAGCACGCCGCGCGGAATGCGTCCGCCCAGCTTCTGGAACTTGGACGGGTCGCGCAGGAAGTCGACCAGTTCGGAGACGTCTTCCTTGGCCTCTTCGCAGCCGGCGACGTCGGCGAAGGTGACCGTGTTGGTCGACTCGTCGAGCATGCGCGCGCGCGACTTGCCGAACGAGAACGCCCCGCCGCGGCCGCCGCCCTGCATCTGGCGCATGAAGAAGATCCAGACCCCGATCAGCAGCAGCATCGGGAACCAGGAGACGAAAATGTTCATCAGGAGCGAAGGCTCCTCTTCGGGCTTGGCCTCGATCTTGACCCCGTACTTGAGCAGGTCGGATACCAGCCAGATGTCCCCCGGCGAATAACTCACCACCCGCTTGCCGTCGGTCGTGGTCGCCTTGAGCTGCCGCCCCTCGATCGTCACCTTGGCGATCTGGCCCGATTTCACCTCGTCCAGGAACTGCGAATATTCCATCGGCGACTGCACCGCACGGCGGGTGTTGAACTGATTGAACACGGTCATAAGGACCAGCCCGATGACGAGCCAGATGACCAGGTTCTTAAGCATGTTGTTCAAAGACTTACTCCTTCGCGCCGCGGCGCCCGTCCATCAATCATTTTAGCGCCTATTCCGCAATGCAAAAAGGGGACTTTCCCCGCCTCAGCGCGGCTTCGGGCCGCGCGCCAACAAATAAGTCTCGCGCGACTCGCCGCGCGACGCGCCGGGCTTGCGCACCGCCACCGCCTGAAACGCCCGCTTGACCCCGCTCAGCACTTCGTCAAACGCCTCGCCCTGAAATACCTTGACCAGCAGCGCGCCGGATGGTTTCAGCACTTCGCAAGCCAATTCCAGCGCCAACCCCGCCAATTCGGCCGCGCGGGCCTGGTCCACCCCGGCAATCCCCGACAGGTTAGGCGACAGGTCGCACAGCACCAGATCGGCTGCGCCGCCGAGCGCCTCGAGCGCCGCCGCGCGCGCCTGCGGCTCGCGCACGTCGCCCTCAAGCACCGTAACGTGTGAAATGGGGGCGATTTCAAGCAGATCAATCGCCACCACGCGCCCGCGCGGCCCGACCTTGCGGGCGGCCACCTGCGACCAGCCGCCCGGCGCCGCGCCCAGGTCCAGGACCCTCATTCCGGGCCGCAGAAGCCTGTCCTTCTGGTCGATTTCCAGCAGCTTGTAGGCCGCGCGCGAGCGATAGCCGGTCGCCTTGGCCTGACGCACGTAGGCATCGCTGACGTGGCGGTGGAGCCAGGCTTTACTGGATTTGGCCACCGCCCCTGATCCGCCGCACGGCGCTAGACGTAGTGAACGTCGACGATCTCGTAGCGCTTGACGCCGCCCGGGGTGCGCACCTCGACTACGTCTCCCGCGTCCTTGCCGATCAGGGCGCGCGCGATCGGCGAGCTGATCGAGATGCGGCCTTCCTTTATCTCGGCCTCGTCCTCGCCCACGATCTGGTAGGTCACGGCTTCGCCGCCCACTTCCTCCAGGTCGATGGTGGCGCCGAACACGCAGCGCCCCTCGGCGTCCAGCAGCTTGGGATCAATGATCTGCGCGTTGGCCAGCTTGGCCTCGATTTCGGCGATGCGGCCCTCGACGAAAGCCTGGCGCTCGCGCGCCGCGTCGTATTCCGCGTTCTCCGAAAGATCGCCGTGCGCGCGCGCCTCCGCGATCGCGCTGATCACGCTCGGCCGCTCGACCGTCTTCAGGCGCTGCAGTTCGGCGCGCAGCAGCTCGGCGCCACGTTTGGTGATCGGTGTCTTGGCCATGGCCCGATGTTACGCGACCTTGGCGGTCGCCGTCAGCTGGGCGTGCAAGTCCTGCAACCGGTAGGGCTCGAGCTGGGCCAGATGCTTCATGCCCGCGCACGCCGCCTTGGCCCCCGCAATGGTCGTGTAGTAGGTGACCCGCTGCGCCAGCGCCGTGGTGCGGATAGAGCGCGAGTCCGAGATCGCGGTGCGCGTGTCCTCGACCGTGTTGACGATAAAGCTCACCTCGCCGTTCTTGATCATGTCGACGATGTGCGGCCGCCCTTCGGCGACCTTGTTCACCGCGCTCACCGCAACGCCCTGCGCGGCAATCGCGTTCGCCGTGCCCCGGGTGGCGAGGATGGTGAACCCCAGCGCCGCAAGCTCTCGCGCCACCGCCGCGGCGGCGGGCTTGTCGCCGTCGCGCACGCTGATGAATGCCCGTCCGCCTGTCGGCAGCCTCACGCCCGCGGCGAGCTGGGACTTGACGAAAGCCTCGCCGAAGCTACGGCCGACGCCCATCACCTCGCCGGTCGACTTCATCTCGGGGCCGAGGATGGTGTCGACGCCCGGGAACTTGGCGAACGGGAACACCGCTTCCTTGACCGAGAAATACGGCGGCCGCGCCGTGCCGCCGATGTTCTGCGCGGCGAGCGGCTCGCCGACCATGCAGCGCGCCGCGATCTTGGCCAGCGGCAGCCCGGTCGCCTTCGACACGTATGGCACGGTGCGCGAGGCGCGCGGATTCACCTCCAGCACGTAGACCACGTCGCGCTGAATCGCGAACTGCACGTTCATCAGGCCGACCACGTCCAGCGCGCGGGCCAGCATCTCGGTCTGCCGGCGCAGCTCGCGCTCGATCTCGGTGGACAGCGAGTGCGGCGGCAGGCAGCAGGCGGAGTCGCCGGAGTGCACCCCTGCCTGCTCGACGTGCTCCATCACGCCGCCGACGAAGACTTCCTTGCCGTCGGCGACGCAGTCGACGTCTACTTCGATCGCGTCCGACAGGTAGCGGTCGAGCAGCACTGGAGAATCGTTCGAGACGCGCACCGCGTTTTCCATATATCGCTGCAGGTCGACCTGCTGGTGCACGATCTCCATCGCCCGTCCGCCGAGTACGTAGCTCGGCCGCACCACCACCGGGTAGCCGATCTCGTCGGCGAGCTTCATCGCCTCCTCGGCCGAGCGCGCGGTGCGGTTCGGCGGCTGGCGCAGCTTCAGCCTGTCGATCAGCTTCTGGAAGCGCTCGCGATCCTCGGCCGCGTCGATCATGTCGGCGCTGGTGCCGATGATCGGAACCCCGGCGGCGGCAAGGTCGCGCGCCAGCTTGAGCGGCGTCTGACCGCCGTATTGCACGATAACGCCGAAGGGTTTCTCCTTGGCCACGATCTCGAGCA
>DATFMS010000016.1:0-3683 GCA_035266805.1 Burkholderiales bacterium
GTCGGAGGTCGCGCGGCTGACCGGCGCGCGCGGCATCTACACGGTCCAGAACGGCGATTCGCTGTCGAAGATCGCGGCGTTCTTCTACCACCACGCCTACCGCTGGCCGGACATCCTGCGCGCCAACTCGTACCTGATCGACAAGCCGGACCTGATCTATCCGAAGCAGGTGCTGATCATCCCGAACTAGGCCGCGCCGGGAGCGCGCGGCCGCGGGTCAATGCGGCGCGGGACCGCGCGTGATCTGCGCCAGGTCGTCGAGCCGCAGCCACCTGGCGAAGGCCGCTCGCACCTGCTCCGCGCTCAGGCTCGCGTAGCGCCGCGCGGCGCGGCGCGGCTCGTCCGGCGGCAGGCCGAGGCGCGCGCGATGGAGCAGGCCGCCGGCCACGGCGTCCACGCTCGCCTGCGAGAGCGGGATCGCGTTGAGCGCAAGCGACTTCGCCCGCCGCAGCTCGAGCGCGTCGACCGGTTCGGTCTGCATCGCGCGCAAGTCGCGCTCCATGATCGCGCGCGCCCTGGAGACGTTGGCCGGGTCGCAGGCGTAGCGCGCCATGTACAGCGCGCGCGTGCGGCCGACCTCGAAGCCCGAGCCGACGTAATAGACCAGGCCGGTCGTCTTGCGCAGGTCGTGGTAGAGGCGGCTGGCGTAGAAGCCGCCGTCGAGCACCCGGTTGCCGAGCTCGAGCGCGTAGTAGTCCGGATCGTAGCGGTCCAGCCCCAGCGTCTCGGCCAGGACCACCTCGTCCTGCACCCGGCTGTCGTCGGGCACCACGGCCGCCGAGGCGCGGCTCGCCGGCACCCGCGGCAGCTCGACCGGCGGCTTCGGCCCGTGCGCCTTCCAGGCGCCGAAGTATCTGCCGATCACCGCGTGCGCCTGCCGCGGCGTCACCTTGCCGATCACGACGATGGTCGTCAGGTCGGGCCTGAACGCGCGCCGGTAGTAGGCGCGCACCTGGCGCAGCGAGAGCGCCGTGACGCTGTGCGGCGTCGCGTGCCGCAGCTCGGGGTCGTGGGCGGGAAACAGCGCCTTCTTGAGCGCCCTGCCGGTCAGAAAGCCCGGGCTCTGCAGCTCGCCCGCGACGCTCGCCGCGCCCTGCCGGCGCACGATGCGGAACGCCTTCTGCGGCAGGGCGGGATGCAGCTCGTTCTGCGCCAGCAGCTCGACGCCGCGCTCGAAGTCCGCGGCCAGCACCTGCAATTCGAAGTCCTTGCCTGCCGATTCCCTCGCCCCGATGTCGTCCAGGGCGCGCTGGAACTGCGCCCGGCCGAGCGACGTGCTGCCGTAGGAAAACAGCTCGTCGAGCACGTCGTCGACGCCCTCCTCGCCGCGCGGCACGTCCAGCGCGGCGCGGCCGCGGATGTGGCCGTAGACGCTCACGGTGTCGCTGATCGATTCCGGCTGCACGATGAGGCGAATGCCGTTCGGCAAGCGCTCGCTCACCGGCCGCAGCGTCCAGCGCGGGACCTTGACGCGCTCCACCGCGCTGCGCGCCCACCCGGGCAGCGGCACCCGGGCCGCCTTTTCGGGCGCGAACGACTCCTTGCCGCCGAAGCGGTGCCCGGACACCGGCTTGCCCGAGACGTGCGGCGTGAGCACCATGTCGATCGCGCGGCCGAGGTCGAGGTAGCGCCGCGCCGCGCGGTTCACCTCGGCCGGCGTCACCCGCTCGATCGCCTGCACGTCGTCCTGCGGCGAGTTGCGCCCCTCCACCGCCACCGCCTGCGACCAGGCGTGCGCCAGGCCGGGAATCGAGTTCTTGGCGAACTCGGCTTGCGCGCGCTCGCCGCGCCGGGCCGCGGCGACGAGGTCCGCGGGAACGCCGTGCGCGGCGATCCCGGCGAGCAGCTTGCGCATCTGAGCGAGCAGCCGGTCGCCGTCGGCGCCGCGCGGAAACGCGGCGGTCGCGAAGCCGAGCCCCGCCTCGGGCAGCATGTCGAGCGAGAAGTCCGTTTTCAGCGCCTTGCCCTCGAGCACCAGGTTGTAGAGCCTGCCGCGCGCACTCGCGAGCGCGTCGGCGAGCACCTCGGCCGCGGCGAAGTCCGGCGCGCGGTAGCCCGGCATGCGGAACGCGATCACCGCCAGGCCGTAGGGTAGATCGGTGTCGCGGCGCAGGGTCTGCGCGGCGACTGTCTGCGGGCGGATCGCGGGGCGCGGCGGCAGGGCTTTGCGCGGGATCGGACCGAACAGCTGCTCGACGCTCACCAGCGTCTTGCCGGGATCGAGGTCGCCGACCACCACCAGGACCGCGTTGTTCGGCGCGTACCAGGCGTCGTGGAAGCGCCTGAGCATCGCGCCGGTGGTGCGCTGGAACGACTCGCGCGTGCCGAGCGCGTCGTGCGCGTACGGCGTGCCCTTGAACGCCGCCTTGAGCAGATCGGTGTACATCAGGTACTGCGGGTTCGACAGATCCTGCGCCACCTCCTGCTCGATCGCGGGGCGCTCGCGCTTCCAGGAAGCCTCGTCGTCGAGCACGCCGCGCATGCGGGTCGCCTCGAGGTGCAGCGCGACCTCCAGGTCCTGCGCCGGAACGGTGAAGAAGTACTGCGTCACCGTCTGCTGCGTGTCGGCGTCGAAGTCGCCGCCGATGCCGGCACTGATCTCGGCCAGCTGGGGCTGCGACAGCCCGGGGCTGCCCCTGAACATCATGTGCTCCTGCGCGTGCGCCATGCCGGCAAAGCCCGCCGGCGCCTCGTTCGAGCCGACCAGGTAGTCGAGCTCGGTGGTGACCACCGGGGCGAGGGTGTTGCGCACGATCACCACGCGCAGGCCATTGCCGAGGGTGGCGCGCAGCACCTGTCCTTCGGCCGCCGCGCGCGCGGCGAGCGGAAGGCCGAGCGCCAGCACACCCAACAGGGCGCGAACGAGCAGGCGGCGCGCGCCGCCAATGCATTGCGAGCGATTCAACGGGTTTCCTTTATTCCGGGTTGTGCCGCTACACTTTAGCGAGGCAATCTTAAGCGGAGCTGAGGCTTGGGGAGGGAACGACATGAAACGACTGATCCTGGCGGCGGCGCTGCTTTGCGCGACCATCAGGCCAAGAGCCGGGCCTAGCCCGCGAACGGTTTGGCTGACGGCATGCTTGCGCTGACCGCGCATCTCTATCCGGGCCGCTTTCGCATGCACAAGCAGGGCGAATAAGATCGGCCCTTCGATACGAGCCCGGCGGGAGTAAGAAAAGATGAACGCGACCGAGAGTTTCCTGCAAGCACGCGACTTCCTGATCGCGAAGCGCGAAGACTATGCGGCGGCCTACGCGGGGTTCCGCTGGCCTCAGCTCACCAAGTTCAACTGGGCGCTCGACTACTTCGACGTCATCGCGCGCGGCAACTCGCGCACCGCGCTGTGGGTGGTCGGCGAGGGCGGCGCCGAGGCGCGCGCGAGCTTCGAGGAAATGAGCGCGCGCTCCAACCGCGTCGCTAACTTCCTGCGCGCAGCCGGCGTGAAGCGCGGCGACTGCATGCTCGTCATGCTGCCGAACGTGGTGCCGCTGTGGGAGATCACTCTGGCGGCGATGAAGCTCGGCGCGCTGGTGAGCCCCGCCACGACGCAGCTCACCCAGGCCGACCTCGCCGACCGCATCGAGCGCGGCGCGATCCGCCACGTCGTCGCCGACGCCGCCGCGAGCGCCAAGTTCGCCGACGTGCCGGGAAGCTACACGCGCATCCTGGTGGGCGGCGAAGCG
>DATFMS010000017.1:0-19768 GCA_035266805.1 Burkholderiales bacterium
CGGCAGCCGAACTACGACGCCGACAGCCTGAAGGCCGCGTGCGACGAGCTGCGCAACGCCGGGCTCGCCGAGCGCCTGATGATCGATTGCTCGCACGCCAACAGCCGCAAGGACTACCGGCGCCAGCTCGAAGTGTGCGCCGAGGCCGGGGCGCAGGTTGCCGCTGGCGACGGGCGCATCATCGGCGTTATGGTCGAGTCGAACCTGGTCGAGGGACGCCAGGATCTCAAGCCGGGCCGGGCGCTGACCTTCGGCCAGAGCATCACCGACGCCTGCCTGGGGTGGGAGGCGTCGGTGGCCTTGCTCGCGCGCCTGGCGCAGGCCGTCGCGAAGCGCCGCGAGACAGGCGCGCTGCGCGACCCCGCCGCGGTCGAGGACTGAGTCCTGGACGCTCTCTCGCCGGAGGTGATCGGCGCCGCGGCGCTGATCGTGCTCGGCGCCTACGTCGTGTACGGTATGACCGGGTTCGGCTCGACCGTGCTCTCCATGCCGCTGCTGGCGCAGATGCTGCCGCTCAAGTTCGCGGTGCCGCTCATGCTGCTGATGGATCTGGGCGCGTTCGCGCTGTTCGGCGCGCGCTTCCGGCGCGGCATCCGCTACGACGAGATCCGCTGGCTCGCGGCTTTCATGCTGGCGGGCATGGCGCTCGGGCTGACGCTGCTGATCCGGGTTTCCGAGCAGCGTTTGCTCGGCGGCCTCGGCCTGTTCGTGCTCGCGTACGCCGCCTACGGCCTGAGGCGGCGCGGTGCTCCGCTTTCGCTTGCGCGTGCATGGTCGGTGCCGATCGGCCTCGCAGGCGGCGCGCTGTCGGCGATGTTCGGCACCGGCGGAGTGCTGTTCGCGATCTTCAACAGCGGGCGCATCCGGGACAAGGGCGAGTTGCGGGCGACCAATGCCGCCATGATCATGCTCTCGTCGCTGGTGCGGCTGGTGTTGTTCGGCGCCACCGGACTGCTGTCGCAGGACGGGCTCATCGGCAGCGCGCTGCTGCTCGCGCCCGCCATGATCGCCGGTTTGCTGATCGGCAACCGGCTGCACGCGGCGATCCCGGCCGCGGCAGTGGTGCGCGCGGTCTATCTGCTGCTGGTCGTCGCCGGCGCGTCGCTGCTGGTGCGCGCGGCGGCATCGTGAAGCGCGCGCGGCGGCGACTATAATCGCCGCTTTCCGCGCGCGCAGCCGACTCCTTTGATTCAAATCTCCACCCGACGCTGGCTCGGCATCGCACTCGTCGCGACGCTCGCGTTCCGCTTCTGGCTCTCGGCGGTTCTGCCTCTGAGCGGCGACGAAGCGTACTTCGTGCTCTGGGGCCGTCATCCGGACCTCGGCTTCTACGACCATCCGCCGATGGTCGGCTGGCTACTCGCGCTTATCCTGCGCTGGTCCGAAGCCGAATGGGCGCTGCGGCTGCCGGTTACGCTGCTGCCGCCGGCGCTGGCGCTGATGCTGCGAGCGGCGCTGCGCGGCTGGTTCGGCCGCGACGAGGACAGCGCGAACCTGGCGGCGCTGTGCGTGCTGCTGGTGCCGCTGAACTTCGTCAACGTTCTGATCACGACGGACACGCCGCTGATCTTCTTTTCAACGGCGTCGGTGCTGTTGTTCGCGCGCGCCGCGCAGCGCGGCGCAGCGTGGGTGTTCCTGGCCTCGGGCATCTTGCTCGGGCTCGCCTTCCTCTCGAAGTACTTCGCGGTGCTGCTCGGGCTGGGCTATTTCGCCTGGGCAGTCGCGTCGCCGGGTGCGGCGCGGCGCTGGTCGGGTCCGCTGCTGGTCTTTCTCGGCGCGCTGCCGTTTGCGCTCGAGAATCTGTACTGGAACTACGAAGCCTGCTGGTGCAACCTGATGTTCAACGCCGTCAACCGGCAGTCCGACGCCGCCTGGTCGCTGGTCACGCCCGCGCTCTACCTGCTGTCGCTGGCCTACCTCGCCGCGCCGCCGCTGGTCTGGGCGTGGAGGCAGCGCGCGCAGCTGCGCGAGAGCGCCGCACTGCCGGCGGCGCGCGCGCTGCTGCTGGCGTGGGCGGTACCGTTCGCGGTGTTCGCGCTGGTGTCGCTGCGAAAGGAGATAGGCCTGCACTGGATGCTTTCGTTCATGCCCGCCCTCATCGCGAGCCTGGCGCTATTGCCGGGGCGCAGGCCGCTCGCGTCTAGCGCCCGCTTTTTTGCCTGGTTCGTCGCCTTGCATGCGGCGGCCATCGTGGTCATCGCGAACTTGCCGGTGCAGACATGGAAATTTTGGACAAACAAGTATCCGGTCATCGTCGCCTTTGTCGACGTCCGCGGCGTGCTGAAGGAGATCGAGCCGTATGAAAAGCGCTATCGGTTGGCCGCGAGCAGCTACGCGGCGGCGGCAAGCTACGAGTTCTACGCCGGCCGCAGGGTGATCCTGTTCGGCCCTGGCTCGTCGCACGCGCGCCACGACGACATCCTGACCGATTTCCGCAAGCTCGACGGCACCGACATCCTGGTGCTGCGGCCCTCGCCGCCGCCGCATGGCGAGTACCGGCCGTACTTCCGCAGCATGCAGGTGCGCACGTTCACGGTCCGCGGCGTTACCTTCTACGCCGTGCTCGGGCAGGGCTTCGACTACCCAGCCTATCGCCAGGGCGTGCTGAAGTTCGTGCGCGATCACTACTATCGCCGGCCGGGCTGGCTGCCGCCGGGGCGCTGCTATTTCTGCGAGCGCTACTTTGGCAGCGGCGACTGCGGCTGGAGGAATTGATGCTGCGCGCGCGCGACCTGGTGCGCCTGCTGCGGCCGCATCAGTGGGTCAAGAACGGATTCGTGCTCGCCGGCCTCGTGTTCGGGCACGGCTGGGACGACGCGCATACGGTGGCGCTGGCGCTGTCGGCGTTTGTTGCCTTCTGCCTGGCCTCGAGCGCGGTATATGCGTTCAACGATTGCATCGACGCCGAGCAGGATCGCGGCCACCCCGAGAAGCGCACTCGACCGGTGGCGAGGGGGGCGATAAGCGTCGCCGAAGCGTTGACGCTCGCTGTGCTGCTCGCCCTGGCGGGGCTCGCGGCGGCGTCGCTGACTTCAGTGGGCGTCGCCGCGGCGGTGGCCGGCTATCTGGCGCTGAACGCCGCGTACACGCTGGGCCTGAAGCACGTGCCGGTGATCGACGTGCTGGCGCTCGCTTCGGGCTTTATGCTGCGGTTGCTCGCCGGCACGGCGGGAATCGGCATCGTACCCTCGAACTGGCTGCTGGCCTGCGGCATGCTGCTGACCTTGTTTCTCGGCTTCGCCAAGCGTCGCGCGGAACTCGAGCGGCTGGCCGGCGACGCCGGCCAGCATCGCGCCGTGCTGGCGGCGTACAGCATCCGCTTTCTGGACGCCGCGATAACAGCGTGCGCGGCCGGCATGATCGCCGCCTACGTCTTCTACACCCTGGCCCCGGAAACGGCCGAGCTGCACGGCACGGGCCGGCTGGTGCTGACCGTGCCGTGGGTGCTGCTGGGCACGCTGCGTTATCTTTTTCGCCTGCGCTACCGGGGCGGCGGCGGCGATCCGTCGTCGGAGCTGCTGCGCGACCCGGCGCTCACGGCTGCCGTCGTCGGCTGGCTCGCCACGGTGCTGTGGCTCATCGCCTGAGCTTTTCGGCATAATGGCCCGATGGCCATTGCCGGCGGAACCGCGGATCGCTCCCACCTACTCGCGCATCTCGAGGCGCTCGGCGACGCGGCGAAGTTCGCCGACCGGATTCATGCCCTGATTCCCCGCTGCCGGCTGTTGGAGAACTTCTCGTCTGGCGAAGTCCGGCTGCTGGCGCATTTCATGGACGTCTATCGCGCCGAACCCGGTGTCGAGATCATGCGCGAGGGTGAAGGCGGCGACTTCATGCTCATGATCATCGAGGGCAGGGTCGAGGTGCAGAAGCGCGACCGTTGGAACACGCCGCAGGTGATCTCCGAGGTTGAGGCCGGGCGCACGCTCGGCGAGATGTCGATGATCGACGGCGAGCCGCGCTTCGCGACCTGCATGGCGATCGAGCCCACCCTTATCGCGGTGCTCGACCGCGAGCGGCTGGCACGCATTATCGTCGAGCAGCCGATGCTGGGGGCCAAAATCCTGATGGAGCTGGTACTGATGCTGTCGCAGCGCTTGCGCGCGACCAGCATGCGCCTGCTCGAGCTGCTGGACGAGAAATCGCAGCCCAGCGTCGGCAGCCTGTGAGCGGGCGCCAGGGCGGAGCAGGGCTGTAAGGCTGCGCGCGCCCGTGCGACTGAGTCAGAGCGACATCGACTAGGACGCCAAATGCACGCCACCCTCCCCCTGATGCAGCACTACCGGTTCCCGGCGATCCGGCGCAGCTGGCTGGAGACGCTCCAGGTCAACCTCGGCTACCGCTGCAACCAGAGCTGCCTGCACTGCCACGTCAACGCTGGCCCCAACCGCACCGAGCAGATGTCGTCGGAGACGATCACCGACGTGCTCGCGTTCATCGAGGTCGCCGGCGTCAAGAAGCTCGATCTTACCGGGGGCGCGCCCGAGCTCAATCCGCACTTCCGGGAGCTCGTGCGGCGCGCGCGCGCGCTTGGGGTGCACGTGATGGATCGCTGCAACCTGACGATCCTCGAGGAGCCGGGCCAGGAGGGCCTGGCCGGGTTCCTCGCCGGCCAGCGCGTCGAGGTGATCGCATCGCTGCCCTGCTACCAGGAGGCGAACGTCGACCGCCAGCGCGGCAGCGGAGTGTTCGAGTGCAGCCTGCGCGCGCTCGCGCGCCTGAATGCGCTCGGCTACGGGCACGCCGGCAGCGGGCTCGAATTGAGCCTGGTCTACAATCCTCAGGGTCCCGCGCTGCCGCCGCCGCAGGTGCCGCTGGAGGCCGACTACAGGCGCGAGCTGGGCGAGCGCTACGGAATAGTGTTCACGCGTCTGTACGTGCTTGCCAACATGCCGATCCAGCGCTTCGGCTCGACTCTGGTGTCGAAGGGCCAGTTCAACGACTACATGACGCTCCTGCACGGCGCGCACCGCAGCGAGAACCTCGATTCCGTGATGTGCCGCTCGCTGATCTCGGTCGACTGGCGCGGCCACGTCTACGACTGCGATTTCAACCAGATGCTCGATTTGCCGCTCGAGGTGGAAGGAAAAGAACGGGCGCACCTGTCGGACCTGATCGGGCACGATCTGCGCGGCAATCCGATCTCGGTGCGCGACCACTGCTACGGCTGCACCGCCGGGCAGGGGTCGTCGTGCGGCGGCGCGCTGCATGACTGAGCCGCGGCCAGGCCGTTTCTGTCCGCTCGGCTACCGCTACGGTGCGCAAGCGCTGGCGGCGCCCGCGGCGCTTCAGGCCGATACGCTGTGGGTCGCGGGCGGGCTCTATGGCAACCGGTTTGCGCTCGAGCAACTGCTCGGGCTCTACGATGCCGAAATCGGCCCCAAGGCGCTGGTGTTCAACGGCGACTTCCACTGGTTCGACGTCGACGCCGACACTTTCTTGCACGTGAACCGCGGCGTTCTCGAGCATTACGCGACGCGCGGCAACGTTGAAACCGAGCTGGCGAGTCCCGCTGCGGGTGCGGGCTGCGGCTGCGGCTATCCCGAATGGGTCGGCGACGAGGACGTTGCGCGCTCGAACCGCATCATCGAGCGCCTGCGCGAGACCGCCCGCGGAGTGCCCGACGCCACCGCTGCGCTCGCCGCCTTGCCGATGCACCTGGTGGCGCAGGTCGGCGGCGAGCGTGTCGGCGTGGTGCACGGCGACGCCGAGTCGCTCGCCGGCTGGGGCTTCTCGCAGGAGCTGCTCGCGAGCGCGGCCGGGGCGCAGGCCGCGGGCGAGGCCTGCGTCCGCGCCGGCGTGCGCGTGTTCGCTTCGAGCCACAGCTGCCTGCCGGTGCTGCAGCTGCTCGACGCGGACAGCGCAATCATCAACAATGGCGCGGCCGGGATGCCGAATTTCGCGGACACGCGCTTCGGTCTGGCGACGCGCATCTCGGTCAGGCCGGGCGCGGGGGCGGCGTACCGGGTGCGAGTCGGCGGACTGTGGCTCGAGGCAGTGGCGCTCGAGTACGACGCCGCGGCCTGGGAGCGCGCGTTCGTGGCGCAGTGGCCGCCGGGGTCCGACGCTCACCGCTCGTATTACCAGCGCATCGTGCGTGGTCCGCGCTACGCACCGGAGCACGCACTGCGACTCGGGGAGATGGTGACATGAGCAGATCGCGGGTCGCAGTCGCCGTCCTGATCATCGTCCTGGTAGCCGCGTTCTTCGCCGCCGGGGGTCACCGCTATCTGAGCTTCGACAACATCAAGGCGCAGCAGGCCGTGATCCTGGGCTACTACGCATCGCACGCCTGGCAGACCGCGCTCGGCTTTTTCCTCGTCTACGTCGTGGTCACCGGGCTTTCGCTGCCCGGCGCGGCGCTGATGACGCTGATCGCGGGGGCGATCTTCGGCCTGCTGTGGGGCACCGTGATCGTGTCCTTCGCCTCCAGCATCGGGGCCACGCTCGCCTTTCTCGCCAGCCGCTTCCTGCTGCGCGACTGGGTCCAGCAGCGTTTCGGCCACGCCCTGCGCGCGGTAAACGAAGGCATCGAGCGCGAGGGGGCGTTCTACCTGTTCACGCTGCGACTGATTCCCGCGGTGCCGTTCTTCGTCATCAATCTGGCGCTCGGCCTGACGCCGATCCGCGCCACCACCTTCTACTGGGTGAGCCAGCTCGGCATGCTGGCGGGGACGATGGTGTACGTGAACGCCGGCACCCAGCTGGCGGCGATCGAGTCGCCGGCCGGGATTCTGTCTCCTGGACTGCTCGGCGCCTTCGTTCTGCTGGGCATGTTTCCCCTGTTGGCGAAGAAGGTCGTCGACGCGTTCAAGGCGCGGCGGGTCTATGCGCGATGGAAGCGGCCGGCGCGCTTCGAGCGCAATCTGGTGGTGATCGGCGCCGGCTCGGCAGGCCTGGTCAGCGCCTACATCGCCGCCGCGGTGCGCGCCGGGGTTACGCTGGTCGAAAAGCATCGCATGGGCGGCGACTGCCTCAACACCGGCTGCGTGCCGTCCAAGGCGCTGATCAAGACCGCGCGAGTGCTGAGCGAGATCCGGCGCGCGCCGCAGTACGGCCTGAAATCCGCCAGCGTCGAGTTCGACTTCGCCGATGTGATGGAGCGCGTGCAGCGCGTGGTGCGCACCGTCGAGCCGCACGACTCCGCTGAGCGCTACACCGGGCTGGGCGTCGAATGCCTGCAGGGCGAAGCGAAGATCGTCTCGCCCTGGGAGGTGGAGGTGATGCTCGCCGGCGGCGAAACGCGCCGCCTCACCACGCGCTCGATCGTGATCGCCGCGGGCGCGCGCCCGTTCGTGCCACCGATCCCCGGCATCGAAGAAGTCGGCTGTCTCACCTCAGATACCGTTTGGCAGCTGCGCGAGCTGCCGCGCCGGCTGGTGGTGCTCGGCGGCGGCCCGATCGGCTGCGAGCTCACGCAGTGCTTCGCGCGCTTCGGCGCGAAGGTAACGCAGGTGGAGATGCTGCCGCGCATCATGATGCGCGAGGATCCCGAGATTTCCGCGATGGTGATGGAGAAATTCGGGGCCGAAGGCGTCGAGGTGCTGGTTGGCCACAAAGCAAAGGCGTTCCGGGTGGAGAACGGGGAAAAGATCCTGATCGCCGAGCACGACGGCGGCGAAGTGCGCATCGCGTTCGACGCGCTGCTGTGCGCGGTAGGGCGGGTGGCGAACACCGAGGGCTACGGGCTCGAGGCGCTGGGGGTTCCCGTGAGCCGGCAGCGCACGATCGAGACCAACGAGTTCCTGCAGACGCGGTACCCGAACATCTACGCCTGTGGCGACGTCGCCGGGCCGTACCAGTTCACGCACACCGCCGCGCACCAGGCCTGGTACGCGGCCGTGAACGCCCTGTTCGGCAGCCTGTGGAAGTTCCGCGCCGACTACTCTGTGATTCCGTGGGCGACCTTCACCGACCCCGAGGTGGCGCGCGTCGGCCTCAACGAGACCGAGGCCAGGCAGCGCGGGGTGGCGTACGAAGTCTCGAGCTACGGCATCGACGATCTCGACCGGGCGATCGCGGACGAGGAGGCGCACGGCGTGGTCAAGGTGCTGACCGTCCCGGGCAAGGATCGCATCCTTGGCGTGACGATCGTCGGCGCGCACGCCGGCGACCTGATCGCCGAGTTCGTCGCCGCCATGCGCCACGGCCTCGGCTTGAACAAGATCCTCGGCACGATCCACATCTATCCGACCCTTGCCGAAGCGAACAAGTATGCAGCCGGCGTGTGGAAGAAGGCCCACGCGCCGCAGGGGTTGCTGCGCGCGGTCGAGCGCTTCCACCGCTGGGTGCGGGGCGGATGAAGGTCCGGCTGGCGGTGCTTGCGCTCGCGCTGACCGCGGCGCCGGCGGCGGCGCAGGGTTTCGACCATTCGCATGCGGCCTGGACTGCACTGCTGCAGCGGCATGTGGTGGTGCTCGACGGTGCGAGGGCGTCGCGCGTCCGCTATACGGAATTGGTGGCCGATCGCGCTGCGCTCGAAGCCTATGTCTCCTCGCTTGCCGCGGTTACTCGGTCGCAGTTCGAGGGCTGGCCGCGGCCCGAGCGGCTGGCGTTCCTGATCAACGCCTACAACGCGCACATGGTGCAAAAGGTGCTGACCCGATACCCCGACCTGCGCTCGGTGTGGGACTTCGGTAGGTTCTTCGGCAATCCGTTCAAGGACGCTTTCTTCACACTGTTGGGGCAGCGGACCTCGCTCGACGGCATCGAGCAGGGCATGCTGCGCAAGCCCGGCGCCTACGACGAGCCGCGGGTGCACTTCGCGCTCAACTGCGCTTCGGTCGGTTGCCCGATGCTGCGCGAAGAAGCCTATGTCGGCGCGCGGCTCGAAGCGCAGCTCGAGGACCAGGCGCGGCGCTTCCTGTCGGACCGTAGCCGCAACCGCTACGACCCCGCCTCGGGGAGGCTCGAAGTGTCGAAGATCTTCGACTGGTACGAGGACGACTGGCCGCCGGACTATTTGGCGCGCCATGCCGCGCTGCTTGCCGACGATCCAGCGGCCCGGGCGCGGATTGCCGCGGGCGAGTTCACGCTTGTTTTTCTCGATTACGATTGGTCACTGAACGACGCAATGAAATAGCGCAGCGGATCACAATCGTGATCCCGGTGCTGAACGAAGCGGCGGGCGTCGTGCGCTGCCTGGAGGCGCTCGCGCCTCTGCGTGCGCGCGGCCACGAAGTGGTCGTGGTCGACGGCGGCAGCGACGACGGCACGCCGGAGCTTGCACGAGCGCTCGCGGACCGGGTGCTGGCGGCGCCGCGCGGGCGCGCGCTGCAGATGAACGCGGGCGCAGGCGTGGCGAGCGGCGCCTCGCTCCTGTTCCTGCACGTCGACGTGCGCCTGCCGCAAGGCGCGGATCGCATGCTGCTCGAGGCCCTCGCCGCACGCAGCTGGGGGCGCTTCGACGTGAGGCTCGACAGCCCCCGCGCGCTGCTGCGGCTGGTCGGCACGATGATGAACCTGCGCTCGCGTCTTACCGGCATCGCCACCGGCGACCAGGCGATCTTCGTCCGCCGCGAGGCGTTCGAGTCCGTCGGCGGCTACCCCGGGATCCCGCTGATGGAGGATGTCGAGCTCTCTGTCCGGCTGCGCCGCCTCGGCGCGCCCGCGTGCCTGCGCGCACGTGCGCTCGTTTCCGCCCGGCGCTGGGAGGCGCGCGGCGCGCTGCGAACCATCGCCCTCATGTGGCACCTGCGGTTGGCTTACTTTTTCGGCGCCGATCCCGGGCGTCTCGCCGAGCGCTTCCGCTGATGCGCGGTACCGCAGCGGTAATCGTCTTTGCGCGCGCGCCGCAGCCCGGGCGCGCGAAGACCCGCCTGGTACCACGCCTGGGGGAGTGGGGCGCCGCGCGCTTGCAGAGGCGACTTACACACCGCACGCTGCGCGTCGCGCAAGCGGCGCGCTGCGGGCCGGTCGAGCTGCACGGTGCGCCGCGTGCACGGCACGCGTTCTTCCTGCAGTGCGCAAGGAAACTGAACATCGTTCTGCGGAGCCAGCGCGGCCACGATCTGGGAGAGCGCATGTTCAATGCGATCGCCCATGGCCTGCGCAGGCACCGTGCAGTCATCCTGGTTGGCGCCGACTGTCCGGCATTGCGCGCGAGCGACCTGCGCCGCGCCGCGGCAGCGCTCAGCGGCGGCTGCGACGCGGTGATCGCGCCGGCCGAGGATGGCGGCTATCCGCTGATCGGCCTGCGGCGCGTGTCGCGGCGCCTGTTCGAGCGCATTGCCTGGGGCGGCCCCGGCGTGTTCGCACGCACTGCCGAGGAGCTCGACCGCCTGGGCTGGCGCTGGCGCAGGCTGCGCACGCTGTGGGACCTAGACCGCCCCGAAGACCTGGCGCGTCTTCGCGCGCTGACGCGGCCCCGCTAGCTCACTTTCGGCTGGGAAACAAGCGGGAAGCCTGCCACATGTGGAAGGTAACAGGCGTCGAGGCGGCGAGGCGCTTGCCTTCGGCGTCGGCAAGCACCGCCTGCAAGACGTGGCTGCCGCGGTCGATGCCCTCAAGCTTGATGACGTTGGCGCGGTAGACTTTCGGCAGTACCGCCCCGTCCAGCACGAGCCGTACACCTGCACCCGGCGGGCCGCCCGCGCGGCGCAGCTGAACCGTGAGCTTGCCCTGGTTGCTGTGAATCGTTTCGTCGTTTGTCGGCTTGACGACGGAAATCTCCGCCGCCTGCGCTGCCGCGGCAGCCGTCAGGACCACCAGTGCGGCGACGAGGGGGAAAACAATGACGCGTGCCTGCACGTTGCACCTCCCAATGGAACTGGGACCGCATTCGGCCGTCTGAATTCACTTTTCCGGTGTCAGCGCGCCGCTCTTTTTGAGAAGTTCCGCCAGGCGCTTGGCGATGACGCGATAGCCTTTCGCGTTGGGATGGATCGGGTCGGACTTCAGGTCCGCGTGCCGGAGTACGTCGCCGATCGCGTCGCCCTGGTAGGGAATCGAGAATTCCTTTGCGATCTCGGCGTAGAACTCCGGCGGCGTGACGGTGAAGCCGGGTTCGGGGGCGCCGATGAGCACCACCTCGATATGGCGCGCCTTGGCCAGCCGGACCATAGCCCGCACGTTGGCCGCCGCCTGATGCTTGCCCAGGCGCCGCAGGAAGTCGTTGCCGCCGATGCACAGCAGCAGCAGGCGCGGGGTGTACTCGTCGAGGGCGCCGGGCAGGCGCTCGAGCGCGTGTGCGGTGACCTCGCCCGGAACGCCCGAGCCCACCACTCGCCGGCCGATCAGCTGCGCAAGCTGGGCGGGATAGCTTTCCTGCTCGCTCGCGCCGGTGCCGTAGGTCAGGCTGTCGCCGAACGCGAGCACCACGTCATCCGGCGCCAGGTGCTCGAGCTGCGGCGGTTTGCCGCACGCGGCGAGCGCCAGGGTGCAGGCGAGCAGAACGAACCGCGCGACCTGCGCTGTGTGCCGGAGTGGTCGTGTTAAACGCGTTTTTCGGGATGGTGCCAGCTGCTGGCGTGCACGCGCGCGGCGTAGCTCGGCAGCAGCTCCTTGACTGCCTCGGCGACGCGTTCGCGCTCTACCGGCTTGGCGACGAAGGTGTTCGCTCCCAGGACCTTGCAACGCAGGATCGATTCCTCGTCCGCCATCACCGACAGCACGGCCACGGGGGTGGCGCGGTTGGCCGATTCCATGCGCAGCCGCTTGAGCACCCCGAAGCCGCCCACCCCCGGCATCAGCAGGTCGAGCACGACCGCGTCGTAGACCGTCTCGCCGGCAAGGTGCAGGGCCTGCTCGCAGGTGCCGGCGAGAACGACCCGGACCCCGAGCTCCTGGCTGAGGATGCGCCCGATAAGCAGCCGTGTCGGCTCGTGATCGTCGACGATCAGCACGGTGAAGGTCTTGTCTGGCTTGGTCATGACCAGAGTTAGGCATATGCCGTGCCCGCTTTTCGGCCTGACGGTTTCTGACAGATTTTCCGCCGCGCCGCATTTCAGCGTCTGCCCGGCAACCGTCCTGCCGCGGGCCGGCGGCAGGCGACGGCTCACCGACAGGGGCTGTCGATTTCCCGTCAAGGTCCCGGCCGCGCGGGGAGACGATTCCTCTAGAATCGGAGCAGCTTGCCGCTCGAGGCGAAGGTCGATGAGCAAAGAGGAGATCGTGGTGACGGTGGACGCGGGGCTGGCCGACCTCGTGCCGACCTTTCTCGCCAACTGCCGCACTCACGCGCAGGCGTTGCGAGCGGCCGCGGCCGCGGGCGATCTGAGCGCGGCCCGGTCCGTCGGCCATAACCTCAGCGGCAGCGGATCGAGCTACGGCTTCGAGCGGGTTTCGGAACTCGGGCGCGAGGTCGAGCGCACGGCGGGCGGCGAAGACACGCGTGCCCTGAGCGATCTCGCGCAGCAGCTCGAGGACTACCTCGCGCGCGTGCGTCCAGTAAGCGGCTAGGGCGGCGCTCAGAGCGCGGCGACCGTCTGTACTTCGACCAGGAAGGGCTCGGCGACCAGCCTGTCGATCACCAGCAGAGTATTGGGTGGAAAGGCCCCGCTCGGAAACATGCGCGGAAACTCGCGCAGACGAAAAGACATGAACTTGGCGATGTCCTGCGAGTGTACGAGATAAGTCGTGAACTGCACCACGTTGCCCCAGCCGGCGCCCGCCGAATGCAGTGCCGCTTCGATGTTGCGAAAGACCTGGCCGCATTGCGTGTCGAAATCGTCCGCGCCCACCAGTTTGCCGTCGCGGTCGGCGGCCAGCATGCCGGCAATGAACAGGTACTCGGAAGCCTTGACCCGGGTTACGTGCGAGTACTGTCCGAGCGGCTTGCCGAGCGCATCTGGGTTGTAGATCCTGATCTCGGCCATGCCCTCTCTCCTTTGTCGCTGGCTCAGCGCTTGGCGCGCGCAGCGCGCTTGCGTCCGGCGATTTGCGCTTTGACGGTGGCCGCAAGCGTCCCGCGCTCGATCGGCTTCACCAGGTATGCGTTGGCGCCCGCGCTCATGCACTGTTCCCGCGTCGTCGGGTCCGACACCACGGTCACGATGACGACCGGCGTCGCTTTGTTCGGCGGCTGGGCTCGAACCTCCTTCAGCACCTCGAGGCCGCCGATGCCGGGCATCAGCAGGTCGAGCAGGATCGCGTCGTAGGCGTATTCCTCCGACAGGTGCAGCGCCTGCTCGCAGGTACCGGCAAGCTGCACTTCGACGCTCAGCTCGCTGCTCAGGATTCGCGCCAGCAGCAGGCGGGTGGCTTCATCGTCATCGACGATGAGAACGCGGTGGTGTGAGGCGGCCTTGTCGGCGCTGGCCATGCTCGCTAGGCTCCCAGCTGGGTGGCGAGGTCGATAAAATCGCTGGCGTTGAAGTCGAACGCGGGCTCGGGCTGTACGTCGACGCGCGCCTTGGGCCCGTGCTCGAGCGGGCGCGCCACGAACGCGGTGCGCAGCCCGCAGGACTTGGCCGCGAACAGGTCGTCCTTGTGCGCCGCAACCATCATGACTTCGTCATCTGCCAGCCCGAGCAGGCGCGCCGCGCCGCGGTAAACCTCGGGGTCGGGCTTGTAGTGGTTGAACAGCTCCGCGGACAGAATGCAGTCCCACGGCAAGCCCGCCGACTTCGCCATGTTGGTGAGCAAGGCGACGTTGCCGTTGGACAGCGTCGCGATGACGTGATCACGCTTGAGCCGGCGCAACCCATTGCGCGCATCGCGCCAGGGCTTGAGGCGGTGCCAGGCACGATTGAAGTCCTCGATCTCGGCGTCCGCCAAGCCGCTGATGCCAAATTGCTTTAGCAGCTCGTCGAGGATGATTCGATGCAGGGCGTCGATCGTGGTCCACGGCAGATCGCCGGAACGTACCCGGGCCATCGCCGGGCGGTAGCCGGCGCGCCATGCATCGGCGAATTCGGGCCATTTGACGCGCAGCTTGTGCGCCCGGCCAAGGCGGCGCCCCTCGGCGATGATCGACCCGCGCCAGTCGACCACGGTGCCGAAGACGTCGAACACCAGAGCCTTGACCGTGGGCGCCGTATTGCGCATGGTGAAGCTATTGTACTGGCTCCGCGCGCGGTCGCTGCGAGCACGGCGTGCGCTTATCGGTTTATCCTGCGGCTCACCAGACCTTGACGAACGGACCGCTGTACATCACCGGCCCGGTCGGCGCGCCGGTGGGCGAGCCGCCCATCGGCTCGAGGCTCACCGCGAGCATCGGCACGTCGCCGAGCGAGCGATCGGCCGCCGCGTGCAATGGCAGCATCGTCTTCTGGCCCTTGCCTACCATGCCGAGGGATTTTGCCGGCTGTCCCGCGGGCATGACGGCCCATAGCTGGAGAGTCTTGTCCGGTACGTTTATCGAGGGATCGAGCGTCTTGACCCACAGCTGGTCGGAGGTGCGGCCCGCCGCCGCGACCAGCATCGGCTTGTGCGTCTTCGGATCCGAAAGCACCGCGAGATAGGTCGCGGGCATCTCGTTCGAGGGCACGCGCAGCACCACCGGCGCGGGCGCCGGTTGCGGCGCGCCGGGGCCGACCGTGACCAGTGCGAGCAGCAATGCGGCCGTGGCCCCGGTCGCGGCGAGTCCGAGGCCGCGCCAGAAGGCGAGGCTATGCCACAGGCCGGCGCCGGCCGGTGCCGCACCGACGCGGGTCTCGATCATGCGCCACAGGCGCGCCGGGGGGGGCACCGGCGGCACGGACTGCGCGAGCGGATCGAGCCGCGCCGCCCACTGCGCGGCGCGGCGCGCCAGCGCGGCGTCTTCCTTTAGCCAGCGCCGGAAGCGCGCGCGCGCCGGCCCGCGCAGGGTGCCGAGCGCGTACTCCGCCGCCAGTCTTTCCTGCAGTTCCGGTTTGTCGCGGTAGCGCATTGGTCGTTCGCTCGCCTCAGGCGGCCTCGGCCAGGCAGGCCTTAAGCCGCAGCAGGCCGCGGCGCACCCATGTCTTGACCGTCCCGAGCGGCTGCCGCAGGTGGCTCGCCAGCTCGGTGTGCGACAGCCCCTCGTAGAAGGCGAGCGCAATTGCCTGCCGCTGCCGCGCCTCCAGCGTCTGCAGGCAACGTGCGAGCGCCTGCGCGTCCTTGCTTTGCTCGAGCACGGTGAGTGGTCCCGGCTCGTCGCTGATTGTATTGTCGATCATCTCGCCGTCACTGTCGCTCACTTCAAGCCTGGGCTTGCGCAGTCGGTCCAGACAGCGGTTGCGCACGATGCTGGTCATCCAGGTCATCGGCGCGGAAAGCCCGGGGTGGTAGTCCTGCGCGTGGTGCCAGATGCTGACATAGCAGTCCTGCAGCACCTCCTCGGCCCAGTCCTCTCGTCTCAATATACGCAGCGCGACGCCGAACAGTTTCGCCGAGCTGTCCCGGTACAGGCGTGAGAAGGCCTGTCGGTCGCCTCGCCCGCACGCCGCCAGCAACATGGCAAGGGGGTCCGCCGCGCCGACCATTCAGACCCGCTTCTTCTGGTGGCGCCACTGCACGTCACCGCGGCCGGCGTGGCGGTTGAATGCCCGCCCAGCCACGAACAGCAGGTCGGAGAGGCGATTGAGGTATTGGCGCGCGTGCGCGCTTACAGTTTCGCGCCGACCCAGCGCGACCAGGCTGCGCTCGGCGCGCCGGCACACGGCACGGGCGAGATGCGCGGCGGCGGCGGCGCGCGAGCCTCCCGGCAGAATGAATTCCTTGAGCGGCGGCAGCTGGGCGTTCCACTCTTCGAGCCAGGCGTCGAGCCGTGCGACGTGTGCCTTGGTGACCATCGCGTGGCCCGGGATGCTCGCTTCCCCGCCGAGGTCGAACAGGTCGTGCTGAACCTGCTCGAGCGCCGCCCGCAGGGCGTCGGGCAGGTCCTCGGCCAGCACCGCGCCGAGCGCGGAATTGAGCTCGTCGATGTCGCCCAGCGCCCGAATCCGGGCGCTGTCCTTGGCCACGCGCGTGCCGTCGCCGAGGCCAGTTTCGCCGGCGTCTCCGGTACGGGTGGCGATCTTCGTCAGTCGGTGTCCCATGCGTTCAGCGGTCACGGTGCGGCGAACGGCCATTATCGCATCGCAGCCTCGAATCAGAGTTACGATAGGAGCGGCCCGCCGGATGCGGGCGACACGCAAGCAAGGAGGAGCCATGGCAGCACGAATTCGCAAAGTGGACTATTTCTCGACCAAGGTGCCGAACCGCGCCGGAGCGGGCGCGAAGCTGCTCGAGGCGATGCGGGCGGCGGGCGTGAACCTGCTCGCCTTTACCGGGTTCCCGGAACGCGGCGGGGCGCAGGTCGACTTCGTGCCCGAGAACAGCGCGGCGTTTCGCCGCGCGGCGAAGAAGGCGGGGCTCAAGGTCTCGGAGCGCAAGACCGGCTTCCTGGTGCAGGGCGACGACCGGGTCGGCGCGCTGACCGGTATTCTCGGCAAGCTGTCGCAGGCGCGCATCGGGCTGGTCGCGCTCGACGCGGTGACGGCGGGCAAGGGGCGCTACGGCGCCATCTTCTGGGTCAGGAAGAAGGATGTTGCACGGGCGGCGCGCCTGATCGGGGCGCGCTGATCGATCGCACGCCGGGCGATCAGGATCCCCTGCGCCGCGCTTCGCTCTCGATCCAACCCTTGGACAGCGTGGTGACCAGGCGCTCGCCTTCGGCGACGCGCCCGGCGTCTTGCAGCACGTCGCCCGCGGCGTTGCGCGTGATGCTGTAGCCGCGCGCCAGGACCGCGGTCGGATCGAGGCCCGCGAGTCCGGTGCGCAGTCGCTCCAGGCGGGCCGCCGCGGCATCGAGCTGTCGCGCGTTGGCGGAGGCCAGGCGCGCGGCGAGCTGGGCGACGAGCTGGCGCGAGGAGCGGATGCGATCCGCCGGGTGCACCAGCCGGCGCGCAAGGCCGTCGACGGTCTGCATCGCGTAGCCAATGCGGCGCAGGGATTCGCGCCCGGCGCGCAGCGCGAGCTCGGCGACGCGTGCCAGCAGCTCCGCGCGCGGCGCGCTGACCAGCTCGGCCGCCGCTGTCGGCGTGGCTGCGCGCCGGTCGGCGGCGAAGTCGGCGATGGTGAAATCCGTCTCGTGGCCGACGCCCACCACCAGCGGGATGCGCGAGGCGCGGATCGCGCGCGCGACGGCCTGCTCGTTGAACTGCCACAGGTCCTCGAGCGAGCCGCCGCCGCGCACCAGCAGCAGCACGTCGCACTCGGCGCGCGCGTTGGCGGTGCCGATCATCGCAGCGATGCGTTGTGCCGCGCCCTCGCCCTGCACCGGAACCGGATACACGATCACGGCAAGCGACGGATTGCGGCGCGCGAGCGTGGTGAGGACGTCGCGCAGCGCCGCCGCCGCGAGCGAGGTAATCACGCCGATCGCGCGCGGATGGTCGGGCGGCTCGCGCTTTGCCGCGGGGTCGAACAGGCCTTCGCGCGCGAGCTGCTCCTTCAGGCGCAGGAAGCGCTCGTACAGCGGCCCGAGCCCCGCGTGACGCATGGTCTCGACGTTGAGCTGGAAGCGGCCGCGCGGCTCGTACAGCGTCACCAGCACTCGCGCCTCCACCCGCATGCCTTCCTTGGGCGTCCAGTCGAGATACGCGGCGCGGCCGCGGAACATCACGCAGTCGACCTGGGCGTCGTCGTCCTTGAGGGTGAAGTACAAGTGTCCCGAAGCGGCGCGCGTGAAATTCGAGATCTCGCCCGCCACCCACATCAGGGCAAAGCGGCGCTCGAGGGTGTCGCGCACGCTGCGCAGCAGCTGCGACACGCTGACCGGCGCCGCGTGTGCGCTCTCGATGGCGGCAAATTCGCCGTTTGGCGTCGGCATGTGAGCGGTTGCGAAGGTTAGCGCCAGCTTACACCTATCCACACCTGCGATATTGCGCCGCCCAGCTACGCGCAGCGAGCGCGCGGAACCCGATTCTGTCGCGTAACGCGCTGTAATGGAGGCGGAAATTGCTGCTCAAAAATTGATCGCACCCGACTTCGGGGACGACGCAAGTCTCACGTTTTGAACTGCTCAACGACAATCCACAAACTTATCCACAGCTTTTGTGGATAACGAGATCAGGTCTGCGGACTGATTGTCCGGCACACTCAATTTGCGTGCGCAGATGTCGTGGCTGACCGACAGGCACGCGTTTTTGCGCCGCCGCATCATCTTGCCGCAGCGCGGCGCTTTGGCTAAAGTGCGCGCTCCGGAGCCTGACCATGAGCGAGGAGAAGGGGTGTTCGCGATCATCCACGACGCAGGCTGGCCAATCTGGTTTCTGCTGCTGGCCTCCGTCATCGCGGTCGCCCTGATCATCGAGCGTTCGGTCAGCCTGCGCGACGCCAGGATCATTCCGCCCAGTCTGTTCGAGCAGGTGGTGGCGGTTTACCGGCGCCAAGGGCTGTCGGAGGACGTGATCGACAAGCTCGCGGTCGATTCGCCGCTTGGCCAGGTGCTCGCGGCGGGTCTGCGCAACTTCAAGAGCTCGCGTTACGTGATGAAGGAGGCGATCGAGGAAGCCGGGCGCGCGGTGGCGCACGACCTCGAGCGCTTCCTCACCACTCTCGGCACGATAGCCAGCGCCGCGCCGCTGCTCGGGCTGTTCGGCACCGTGATCGGGATGATCGAAATCTTCGGCTCCCAGTCGCCGACCGGAACCAACCCGCAGCAGCTCGCGCACGGGATTTCGGTGGCGCTGTATAACACCGCGTTCGGCATCGGCATCTCGGTCCCGTCGCTGATCTTCTACCGCCACTTCAAGAACAAGGTCGACGGCTTCGTGGTGCGCATGGAGCAGTCCGCCGCCAAGCTGGTGGACATCGTCCACGGCGAGAGGGCATGAACTTCCAGCGCGGTCGCGCCAAGGAGGAGCCGGAGATCAACCTGGTTCCGCTGATCGACGTGATGATGGTGATCCTGATCTTCCTCATGATCACCACGACTTACTCCAAGTACACCGAGCTGAAGATCAATCTTCCGACCGCGAATGCCGAAAAGCAGCGCGAACGCCCGAACGAGATCTCGGTGCTGGTGAACGCGCAGGGCAACTACGTGATCGACCATACGCCGGTGGTTTTTTCCGGCATCGAGCAGTTCGCCGACGCGCTGCGGCGCGCCGGCGGCACCCTCAAAGATCCGGTGGTCGTGATCAGCGCCGACGCCAAGGCGACCCACCAGTCTGTGATCCGCGTGATGGAATCGGCGCGCGTCGCCGGCCTGACGCGAATCACGTTCACCACCCAAAGCGGCCCGGGCGGGTAACCGCCCGGCGCGCACACCCTGAGCCGGTACTGGTACCGCCGCGGCGCCCTGGCGTGGCTGCTGTGGCCGGCCAGTGTCGCCTTTTGCGGCGTGGTGTTCGTCCGCCGCCTGCTGTACCGGCTGCGGATTTTCCGCAGCCACCGCGCGGACGTGCCCGTGATCGTGGTCGGCAACCTGATTGCGGGCGGCAGCGGCAAGACGCCGCTGGTGCTGTGGCTGGTGGAGTTCCTCAAGGATCACGGCTGGACGCCCGGCATCGTCTCGCGCGGCTACGGCGCGCGCCTGGAAGCGCCGCGTGAAGCGAGCATCGCCTCCGAGCCCGACGAGGTCGGCGACGAGCCGATCTTGCTTGCGCGGCGCAGCGGCTGCACGGTGTGGGTCGGTCCCGACCGGGTGCGCGTGTGCGAGGCCTTGCGTCACCAGCATCCCGATGTCGACATCATCGTGCTCGACGACGGCCTGCAGCACTATCGGCTCGCGCGTGACCTCGAAATCTGCGTCGTCGACGCCCGCGGCTTCGGCAACGGCTTCCTGCTGCCTGCCGGGCCGTTGCGCGAGCCCCGCACGCGCCTGCGCTCGGTCGACGCGGTGGTGGCGCATGGCACCGACGCCGTGAAAGGCTACCCTATG
>DATFMS010000018.1:0-8700 GCA_035266805.1 Burkholderiales bacterium
CACGAAGCGCGCCACGTGCGCCTCGGCGAGGCGTGCCGCGATCCCGGCCACGTAGTCGCCGCGGTAGCCGTCTTGCGGGAACGGCACCACGCTGCCGCGCGCCTGCAGGTAGCGCAGCCAGACCGACAAGGCGAGGATATCCATCTGGCGCCCGGCGTCGTTGACGTAGAACTCTCGCGCCACGCGGCAGCCGGCGAATTCGAGCAGGCTGGCGAGGCTCGCGCCGTAGGCCGCGCCGCGGCCGTGGCCGACGTGCAGCGGCCCGGTAGGGTTGGCCGAGACGAACTCCACTTGCAGCGATTCGGCCCGCGCCGGCCGCGCGCGGCCGTAGTCCGGGCCCTCGGCGAGCACGCGATGCACCACCTGCAGCTTGGCGGCGGGCTTGAGGCGGAAGTTGAGGAAACCGGCGCCGGCGATCTCGGGCGGAAAGAGGCTGCCGTCGTCGAACGAGCTCGTGGTGGCGGCGATGATCAGCTGCGCGATTTCGCGCGGCTTGCGCTTGAGCTGCTTCGAGAGCTGCAGCGCGACGTTGCTCGCGTAGTCGCCGTGCTCGGGGTTCTTCGGCCGCTCGAGATGGATTTCGACCCCTTCGGCTTCCGGCGCAACGGCGCGCACGCCGTGCTCGAGAATGCGCCTCAGAATGTCTTTGGGGTCGTCCATGGGAAAAGGCGCGAATTATACCGGTCGCTAGTCGAACTCGATCGGATCGACGTCCAGGTGCCAGCGTATGTCGCGAGGCGCCTGTTGGAACAGCTTTTCCGACCAGCGGTGGAGGAACTCCTGCAGCGCCGGGCGCGAGCGCGACTGCAGCAGCAGCTGCGCGCGCTCGAGGTCGGCGCGGCGGGTGATCACGTTCGGCACCGGATCGTAGACTCGCACCTCCGGCGGCACCGGGACCAGCTCGGCCGCCTGGCGCAGGAACGCGAGCGCCGCGGCAAGGGTCTTCGCTTCGGCGCGCAGCACGGCTTCGGCGACGAACGGCGGGAAGCCCGCCGACTCGCGCTCGGCGAGCTGCGAGGCGGCAAAGCCGGCGTAGTCGTGGCGTTCCAGCGCGGCGAAAAGCGGATGCCCCGGGTAGCGAGTCTGGATCAGCACCTCGCCCGGGCGTTCGCGCCGCCCGGCGCGCCCCGCGACCTGCTCCAGCGTGGCGAACAGCCGCTCGGCGGCCCGGTAATCGGTCGACAGCAGGGCGTGGTCGGCGTTGAGCACGCCGACCAGCGTCAGGTCAGGGAAGTCGTGCCCCTTGGCCAGCAGCTGGGTGCCGACCAGGATGTCGGCCTCGCCGCGGCGCACCCCTTCGAGCGTGCGCGAGAGCTCCCCTCGCCGGCGCGCGCTGTCGCGATCGATGCGCACCAGGCGCGCCGCGGGAAACATCGCCGTCAGGGTTTCCTCGACGCGCTGGGTGCCGCGCCCCATCGGGCGCAGGTCGGCGTTGCCGCAGGTCGGGCAGGCGCGGGGGATCGCCTCTTCGGCGCCGCAATGGTGGCAGCGCAGCCGCCGGTCGGCGGTATGCAGCACCATTCGCGCGCTGCAGCGGGCGCAGCCCGCGGCCCAGCCGCAGGCCTCGCAGCCGAGCACCGGGGCGTAGCCGCGGCGGTTGATGAACACCAGGCTCTGCTCGCGGCGCGCCAGGCGCTCGCCGATCGCGCTGGCGAGGCTGGCGGCGATTCCGTGCTCGGCCGCCTCGCGCCGCAGATCGACGGTATGCACCACAGGCAGCCGCGAGCCCGGCGCGGCGCGGTGATCGAGTGCAATCCGTTCGTAGCGGCCGGCGCTGCAGTTGAACCAGGTCTCGAGCGCCGGCGTGGCGGTGCCGAGCACCACCGGACAGCCGGCCAGCTTGGCGCGCAGCACCGCCGCATCGCGTCCGGAGTAGCGCAGTCCCTCCTGCTGCTTGAAAGACGTGTCGTGCTCTTCGTCGACCACTACCAGCCCGAGCCGCGGCAGCGGCGCCAGTACCGCGAGGCGGGTGCCGAGCACGATCCGGGCCTCGCCGCGCGCGGCGGCGAGCCAGGCCGCGGTTCGCGCGGTGTCCTGCAGCGCGCTGTGCATCAGCGCAATGCGTTCGTCGGGAAAAGCGTGCCGGAAGCGCGCTTCGAGCTGAGGGGTGAGGCCGATCTCGGGCACCAGCACCAGCGCCTGGGCGCCGCGCGCCAGCGCCTCGGCGACGAGGTGCAGGTAGATCTCGGTCTTGCCGCTGCCGGTGACGCCGTGCAGCAGGAACGGCCGATACCCGCCCAGCGCGGCCCGAATGCGCGCGAATGCCCCCTGTTGTTCCGTGCTGAGCGTATGCACGGCGACGAAGCGCGCGCCGCCGGCGCAAGCATCGGCCTGATCGGCCGGCGCATGCCGCACGGCGCGCGGCAGAGGCTTGAGCGAGCGCAGCCGCGGCGGCAGCGCGCCGATCGCGGTCTCGCCCAGAGGACGCTGGTAGTAGGTGGCGAGGAAACGGATCAGCTCGAGCCAGTCGCCGCCCAGGCGCGGCGCGTCGTCGCGCACGCCGGTGATCGGCTTGAGCCTGGCCTGGTAGGCGCTGTGCGGCGCGCATTCAATGACCAGGCCGACGCGCTGGCGCGCGCCGAACGGCACCACCACGCGGTCGCCGACGTCGGCCGCGGCCCCTTCGGGCAGCGCGTAGTCGAACAGGGTGGCGAGCGGAACGTCGAGCGCGACGCGCAGGATCTTCATTGCCACTGGGAACGTCCGAATTGAGCCCAATAAAGTTCCCGCGCAGGCAAGCAATTACCTTCGGGAGTTGAATCGAAATATTGAGATGATGTGCGTACTCATTGCGCCAGAAAGGCAAATTTTCCTATCCACAAACCGCTGTGGATAAATATGTGGGTAAGGCCGTCATGCAGACGTAACCTGGCCGATGCAGCGCAGCCAGGATTTTCCCGTGCGCCAGAGAGAAGAAGAAATAGCTTTTAAAAGCAGTCGGTTGCAAGCCCCTTGCCAGTGAGGGCAAGAAATCACCCTGCCACGAGAGGGAAATCCGAATTTTGTGAATAAGTCAAGCGGCCCGAGCGAATCCTCAGGCCCGCTGTCGCCGCAGCTTACGGCTGTAAGTGCGCACTTCGTCCACCAGCGCGGCCACTGAATCGACTGGGGTGTGCTGCGAAATGCCGTGGCCAAGGTTGAAGACGTGACCGGGCGCGCTGCCGAAGGCATCGAGCACCCCGCGCGCCTGCGCGCGCACCGACTCGGGCGGCGCGAACAACGCGCTCGGGTCGAGGTTGCCCTGCAGCGCGACGCGGGCGCCGACCTCCCTGCGCGCGCGCGCCGGATCGACCGTCCAGTCCAGCCCCACCGCGTCACAGCCGCTGGCCGCGATCGCTTCGAGCCATTGTCCGCCGCCCTTGGTGAACAGGATGCTCGGCACCGGACGTCCCTCGTTTTCCTTTTTCAGGCCGGCGATCACACGCCGCGAGTAGGCGAGCGAGAACTCCTCGTAACCGGCGTGGCTCAAGTTGCCGCCCCAGGTGTCGAACAGCATCACCGCCTGGGCGCCGGCTTCGATCTGCGCGTTCAGGTAGTCGGTCACCGCACGCGCGTTCACTTCGAGGATGCGATGCAGCAGCTGAGGGCGGGAGTAGAGCATGGTCTTGAGCGCGGCGAAGCCGTCGCTGCCCGAGCCCTCGACCATGTAGCAGGCCAGCGTATACGGGATGCCCGAGAAGCCGATCAGCGGCACCCGGCCGGCGAGCGCGCGCCGGATCTCGCGCACCGCGTCGAGCACATAGCGCAGCTCGCGCGTGGGGTCGGGCGCAGACAGCGCGCCGATCGCGGTCTCGTCGCGCAGCGGGCGCTCGAAGCGCGGGCCTTCGCCCTCGGCGAAGTAAAGCCCCAGGCCCATCGCATCGGGCACGGTGAGGATGTCGGAGAACAGGATCGCGGCGTCGAGCGGAAAGCGCTCCAGCGGCTGCAGCGTGACCTCGGTGGCGAGCGCAGGGCTCCTGGCCAGCGCGAGGAAGCTGCCGGCGCGACCGCGGGTCGCCGTGTACTCGGGCAGGTAGCGCCCGGCCTGGCGCATCAGCCAGATCGGCGTGTGCTCGGTCGGCTGGCGCGCCAGGGCGCGCAACAGCGCGTCGTTCTGCAGCGTGCTCAAAGCAGTCGTCCTTCGATGAAGCGCCACTCGGCGGCGCTCACCGGCGTGATCGAGAGCCGGTTGCCGCGCCGCAGGACTGCCATTGCGGCGAGCGCCTTGTGCGCGTGCAGCTCGGCGAGCGGCACCAGACGCGTCTTGCGCGTCGCGCGCACGTCGACACTGAACCAGCGCGGGGCGTCACGCGTCGCCTTGGGGTCGAAGTAAGGGCTCTTGCGCTCGAACTGGGTGGGATCGGGGTACGCGGCCGAAGCCACCTCGGCCAGCCCGGCGATCCCCGGCTCGGCGCAGCTCGAGTGGTAGAACAGCACCCCGTCGCCGACGCACATCGCGTCGCGCATCGTGTTGCGCGCCTGGTAGTTGCGCACCCCGGTCCAGGGCGTCTTGCGGCCCGGCGCGGCGAGCACGTCGTCGACCGAGCACTCGTCGGGCTCGCTTTTCATAAGCCAGTATTTCATCTTCTCGTTGGGGGTGCCCCCCGCTTGTGCCGGTGGGCTCGGCTCCCGAACCCTGCTAATCAGGGTGGTTGCTTACCGGTCACATCAGGTTCGTCCGGCACGCGAGCGTGGGACGATCGCAACAGTGACCCATGGGCCGCAACCTAAGGAAGCTATCGGTTCGGAAAATATGAGCCCGATCGAACACAGCAGGGGGCGTCGATCGATATCCGTATTGTAACGCCGGACGCTAGAACAGTTTTTCCTGTTGCGCGAGGACGGCATCGAGCTTGCCTTCGAGGGCCGCAATGCGACCCTTGACCTGGCCGACGTCGTAGCCGTCGCCGAGCTTGGTCGAGAGCAGTTCGTGCGCGATGTTCAGGGCGGCCATTACGGCAATGCGCTCGCCGCCCGCAACCTTGCCCGCGACCTTGATTTCGTTCATTTTGCCGTCGAGGTAGGCCACCGCCTGCATCAGGGCCTCGCGTTCGCCGTCGTTGCAGGCCACGCGGTAAATGCGTCCCAGCAGCTCGACATCGATCGTTTTAGCGCCGTCCGCCATCCGTGCGCTATCCCGGGAGCCGCGACACCAGCTTCTCGAGCTTCACCTTGGCGCCGTCGATTTTCTCGTTCAGCCGCCTGGCGTCGTTGCGGGCCGACAGTAGTTCCTGGCGCAATTGGATGTTCTCCGCCCGTAGTCGCTCGCAGAGCGCGACGAACTGGGCAACCTTTGCCTCGAGCGAGTTGAACTCGGCTTCCACGCGTAAACTATGTTGCAAAATTCAAGCTGCGTCAAGAAATAACACCCGGTTTTGCATGTGTTTCCTGATCATTGCTAAGGAGCCTGACATGGGCCTGCGAGTCGAAGGTCGTACCGCCCGGGGAAGGATCTGTGAACTAGTCGACAAATCCGGCGACGCGATTTCGGCGCCCGAGCTCGAGCGGCTGCTGGCCGAGCTGATCGCCGGCCGTGCCTTCGGCTTCAGGGCAAAGGGCGCGGCGGACGCGGTGGCGCTCGGTGAGCCCGAATTCGCCCACGTGCAGATCGGCGAGCGACTCTATCGGCTCATCGTCGAGCGCTATACGGCGCGCCTGGAGCGCTTCTAGCGCCCGCCGCCGCGCACCGCATCGAGGATCCGGCACATGCGCGCAGCGCCGTCCAGGATGCGCGTGGACTGGCGCTCGATCAGGTCCGGCGGGATGGTGTACAGCTGCCCGTCACGCGCGGCGGCGAGGCCGGGGAAAGCCTTCCAGGCGTCCAGCCAGGCAGGCCGCTCACCGTCCGGGCCGCTTGCCACGATGACCTGCGGGTCGGCGCGCAGCACCGCTTCACGGTCGACCTCGGGCGCGATGAGCGGCAAGCGCGCGAACACGTTCTTGCCGCCGCACAGGCGGATCACCTTGCTGATGAGGTGCGCCCCGTTCACGGTCACGATCGGCCGGCCCCACACCTGGTAGAACACCCGCACCGGCGCGCGTCCGGAATACTTCGACTCGAGCCGCGCGAGCCGGACACGAAACGCGCGCGCGGCGGCGTCGGCCGCCGCTTTAGTGCCGGCCAGCGCACCCAGGCGCTCGAGCGTGCGCGCGATGTCGTCGAAGCTGCGCGGCTCCGAGCGGTAGACGGCGAGCCCGAGCGAAGCCAGGCGCTCGATCGCCCGCACACTGCCGGGGTTCGGCCAGGCCACCACCAGGTCGGGCCTGAGCGCGAGCACCGCCTCGAGGTCGATGCCGGCGTCGCTGCCCACGCGCGGCAGCGCGCGCGCCGCGGGCGGGTAGTCGCTGTAGGCGATGGCGCCCACGACCTTGTCGCCGGCGCCCGCGGCGTACAGCAGCTCGGTGAGGTGCGGGGCCAGGCTGACGATGCGCGCCGCCGGCGCGGCAAGCTCGACCGTGCGGCCGTAGTCGTCGCGCACGCTGACCTGCGCTTGCGCGTGCTGAGCGAAAACAGTGACGGCGATCAAGACCAGGCGCTTCATCGGGCCGCTATAATACTTTCGCTGCAAGGTGTCCGCGGCGCGTCCCCCGCGCCGCGGATGAAACGGGAAACAGGTGCGCGGCCGGCTGGCCGGACCGCAATGCCTGTACTGCCCCCGCAACGGTAAGCAAGTGCGGGCGTCCCAGCATGCCACTGCGCGAGTCTCTCTCGCGCGGGAAGGCGGGGCGCCAAGACTTGCGAGTCCGGAGACCGGCCTTGGAAGCGCTTTTCAACCGACTTGACGGCGTCGGGGTCGACGCCAGGGAGGGTTGCCATGCGTTCTTTCGCCACCGGTCTTTGCGCCGTCGCGCTTGCCTTGCTCGCCGTTTCTGCACACGCCCAAGAGGACGAAGACGCGGTGGTGGTCACCGCCACGCGCTTCCCGGAGCGCCGGCTCGACGCCCCGGTGGGCATGACGATCATCACCGCGCGCGACATCGCGCGCGACACCGCACGCACTCTGCCCGAGGTGCTCACCCACCTCGGCGGCCTGTATGCGCGCAACAATTCGGGCTCCCCGGACCTGCAGCTCGACCTGCGCGGCTTCGGCATTACAGGCGACCAGAACACGCTCGTGCTGCTCGACGGCGTGCGGCTGAACGAGAACGACCTGAGCTCGACCAAGCTCTCCGCCATCCCGCTGCAGTCGATCGCGCGCATCGAAATCCTGCGCGGCTCGGGCTCGGTGCTCTACGGCGGCGGCGCCGCGGGCGGCACCATCAACATCGTCACCAGGTCGCCGCAGGCCGAACACAAGGGCGCGTCGGTATTGGCAGGCGCGGGGGCGTACGGCACGGCTGATGCGCGGGCGAGCCTCAATCTTGCCGGCGAGCGCTTCGGCACGCTCGTCTCGGCGAGCCATTTCGAGAGCGACAATTACCGCGCGAACAACCGGGTGCGCCAGGACAACGTGGCCGGCGACGTGCGCTTCAGCGGCAGCGACGGCAAGCTCGCGCTCAAGTTCGGCGCCGACGCCCAGCGCTTGCGGCTGCCGGGCGTGCGCGACCAGAACCAGCTCGCGTCGGACCCGCGCGGAACCGACACGCCGAACGACTGGTCCGCCCGCGACGGCAATTTCGCGACGCTGCTCGGCAGCCGCCGGTTCGGCGGCGTCGAACTGGCGGCCGATCTCGGCTACCGCGACCAGCTCTCGCGCGCGAATTACGTCAGCCTGGCTTCGTACCATGAAGCCAGGCTGCGCAGCCTGAGCTTCGCGCCGCGGCTGCGCTGGACGTCCGAGGCGTCGATTCCGACCAGCATGGTGCTCGGGGTGGATCTGAGCCGCTGGGATTTCGACCGCGCCTTCGCCGCCGACCCGGCGTCGATCTCGGCGCCGAGCTCGACCACCACCGCGTCGCAGGACAACAGCGCTTTCTACCTCCAGGCGAGCGCGCAGGTCGCGCCGCCGGTGAAGCTCACGCTCGGCTGGCGCAGGCAACGGGTGTCGACCCATCTCGCCCAGACGGGATTCCTCGGCAGCGACCAGCAGCAAACCCGCAGCCCGCACGCGGGAGAGCTCGGGGTTCAGGTCGCGCTGAGCGAAAGCTGGACCGCCTTCGGCCGGCTCGGCAGCAGCTTTCGCGTCGCCACCGTGGACGAAGACGGCTTTACCGCCAGCGGCGAGCTGCTCGAGCCGCAGACCGCGCGCCACCGCGACGCGGGCCTGGAGTACCGCGACGACGGCCTGCGCCTGCGCGCCAGCGCCTACGCGATCGATCTCGACAACGAGATCTACTTCAGCCCGATCGTGGTCCCGTTCGGCGCCAACACCAACCTTTCGCCGACGCGGCGTACGGGCTTCGAGCTGTTCGGCGAGGCGCGGGTTGCCGCCCGCGTGGAGCTGTCGGGCAGCCTCGTGCTGCAGAGCGCGAAATTCAGGACCGGGGTGTACGGAGGGGTCGATGTTGCCGGCAAGGACGTGCCGCTGGTGCCCCGGGTGCTGGCCAACCTGCAGGCGGCGTGGCGTGTGGCGCCGCGCACGCAGCTGGTCGCTACGGCGCGCTACGTCGGCCGGCAGCGCTACGACAACGACCAGGCGAACGCCTTCCCCGGGCTGATGCCGGATTACGCCCTGGCTGACCTCAAGCTGAGTCATCGCGTCGCCGGGTGGCGACTGTCGGCCGCGCTCGACAATATCTTCGACAAGCGCTACTACAGCTACGGCATCGTCGACTCGTTCG
>DATFMS010000019.1:0-14859 GCA_035266805.1 Burkholderiales bacterium
CGCGCGCCTGAGCGCGCGCCGCGACCGCCTGATCCGCTTCGCCGAGCGCGAGCAGGGCCTGATGCTGGCGCCGGGTAACCCAAAGCGGATTCGCGCGCTGGCGGACCTCGCGCGCAAGGGGCTGCTGTTCGTCAATCGCCAGCGCGGGTCCGGCACCCGGCTGCTGTTCGACCAGCTGCTGGCCGAGCAGGGCATCGACGCGGCGGACATCGGCGGCTACCGCGACGAGGAGTTCACGCACCTGGCGGTCGCGGTCAGCGTCGCCGCCGGGCGGGCCGATGCGGGCTTCGGCGTGCACGCCGCCGCAGCGCGCTTCGGGCTCGAGTTCGTGCCGCTGCAGCGTGAACGCTACTGGTTCGCGGTCAGGGCGCGCAACGTCGACGACGCCCCGCTCGAGCGCTTCCGCGCCGGGCTGGCGGGCCGCGCCTTCAAGCGCATCGCGCGCGGCTTCGTCGGCTACGACGTGAGCGGCGCCGGCGAGGTCTGCGCCATCGACGCGCGGGGCGGCGCATGAGCGCGCGGCTCGTGGCGTTGCTCGCGGCGTTCTGTCTCGCCTTCGCCAGCGCCGCGGCGCAGGCGCAGGAGCGGCTGCTGGTGTTCGCCGCGGCGAGCCTGCGCAACGCGCTGGACGACGCGGCCCTGGGCTTCACCGGCCCGCGGCCGGTCATCTCCTACGCCGGCAGCTCCTCGCTGGCGAAGCAGATCGAGCGCGGCGCGCCGGCGGCGCTGTTCATCTCTGCCGACCGCGACTGGATGAATTATCTCGAGCGGCGCGGCCTGCTCGAGCCGGGAACGCGGCGCGACCTGCTCGGCAACCGGCTGGTACTGGTCGCGCCGGCTTCGACCGCCTCGCATGCGCGCATCGAGCCCGGCATGCCGCTCGCCCGCTGGCTGGGAAAGCGCGGGCGCCTGGCGATGGGCGACCCGAATCACGTCCCGGCCGGCAAATACGCCAAGGCCGCGCTCGAGTCGCTCGGGGTATGGCAATCGGTGCGCGGACGCATTGCCGCAACCGAAAACGTCCGCGTCGCGCTTGCGCTGGTGGCGCGCGACGAGGCCCCGCTCGGCGTGGTCTACGCGACCGACGCGCGCGAGGAGCCCGGCGTGCGCGTGATCGGGGTCTTCGACGCCTCGCTGCACCCGCCGATCGTCTACCCGATGGTGCTGTTGAAGGGCGCGCCGCCCGCCGCGCGGCGCTTCGCCGACTACCTGCTAAGCGATCAGGCGCGCGCCGTTTTCAGGAAGCACGGCTTTACCCCGTTAAACTGACGGCGTGCTCCTGACTCCCGCGGAACTCGAGGTCCTCGGCCTCAGCCTCAAGGTCGCCTTCTGGGGCGTGCTTTGCAGCCTGCCGGTGGCGCTCGCGCTGGCCTACCTGCTCGCGCGCGCCGACTTCCCGGGCAAGATCCTGCTCGACGGCATCGTGCACCTGCCGCTGGTGCTGCCGCCGGTGGTGATCGGCTACCTGCTGCTGGTGCTGCTGGGGCGCAACGGCCCGCTCGGCGCCTGGCTGGCCGAGCACCTCGGAATCGTGTTCGCCTTCCGCTGGACCGGCGCCGCGCTCGCCGCCTCGGTGATGGGGCTGCCGCTCGCGGTGCGCGCCATGCGCCAGTCGATCGAGGCCGTCGACCGCAGGCTCGAAGCCGCCGCCTCGACGCTCGGCGCGCCGCCGCTCGCGGTGTTCGCCTCCGTGACCCTGCCCTTGATCCTGCCGGGGGTGCTGAACGGCATGCTGCTTTCGTTCGCGCGCAGCCTGGGCGAATTCGGCGCCACCATCACCTTCGTCTCCAACATCCCCGGCGAAACCCAGACCCTGCCGCTTGCCATCTACAGCCTGACGCAGGTGCCGGGGGGCGACGCCCAGGCGCTGCGCCTGTGCGTGCTGGCGGTCGCGCTCTCGCTCAGCGCGCTGGTGGTGTCGGAAGTGCTCCTGCGCCGCGCCCGCCGGCGCGCCCACGGCGCATGAAGCTCGAAGTCTCCGTCGGCAAGCGCCTCGGCGCGTTCACGCTCGAGGCCGCTTTCGCCAGCGACGGCGGGGTCACCGCCCTGTTCGGCCGCTCCGGCTCGGGCAAGACCAGCGTCCTGAACGCTATCGCCGGCCTGCTGCGCCCGGAGCGCGGCCGCATCGCGCTCGACGGCGAGCCGCTGTTCGACGCCGCGGCGGGCGTGGACGTCGCGGTTCACCGGCGCCGCATCGGCTACGTGTTCCAGGAAGGGCGCCTGCTGCCGCACATCACGGTGCGCCAGAACCTTCTCTACGGCCGCCGCTTCGCGCACGGCGACGGAGCGGTTTCCCTGGAAAAGGTGACCGAGCTGCTCGGGCTGGCGTCGCTGCTCGAGCGCCGCCCGCACGACCTTTCCGGCGGCGAAAAGCAGCGCGTCGCGATCGGCCGGGCGCTGCTCGCCGACCCTCGCCTGCTGCTGATGGACGAGCCGCTCGCGGCGCTCGACGCGCCGCGCAAGAGCGAGATCCTGTACTACATCGAGCGCCTGCGCGACGAAGTGCGCGTGCCGATCGTCTATGTCAGCCATTCGCTCGACGAGGTGGTGCGGATCGCCGACACGATCGTGGTGATGTCGGAGGGCCGCGCGCTCGACTCGGGGCCGCTGAACGAGACCATGGCGCGCATGGAGCTGCGCCCCTACCTGGGCCGCTTCGAGGGCGGCGCGGTGATCGAAGCGCATGTCGGCGAGCAGGATCTCGAGATGGGCCTGGCGCGGCTCGATTTCGCCGGCGGCGCGCTGTACGCGCCCGACGTCGATGCGCTGGTCGGCGAACGGGTGCGCGTTCGAATCCGCGCGCGCGACGTCTCGCTCGCCACAGTGCGGCCGGAGGCGATCAGCATGCTCAACGTGCTCCCCGGTACGCTCAAGGCGCTCGGCGAGGGCGCGGGCGCGAGCATCGACGTGCAGATCGACGTCGCCGGCACGCTCCTGCTCGCGCGCGTCACGCGCAAGTCGGTCGCGGCGCTCGGACTCGCACCGGGACGCCCGGTGTATGCGCTGGTGAAAGCCGTCGCGATCGACCGCCACAGCGTCGGCTGGGCCTGATGCGGCGCGCGACGCTGGCCTATGCGCTTGCGTTGGCGGCGCTCGCCGCGCTCACCGCGCTTGCGTTCGCCGTCGGCCGCTACCCGGTCTCGCTCGGCGAGCTGGCAACGCTGCTCGCCGCCAAGCTCGGCGCCGCGCACGACACGCTGGCGCCCAACGTCGAGTCGGTGGTGATGCAGGTGCGCGGCCCGCGCGTGCTGGCGGCGCTGCTGGTGGGTGCCGCGCTCGCCGCCGCCGGAACGGCCTACCAGGGCATGTTCCGCAACCCGCTGGTCTCGCCCGACATCCTCGGCGTGTCGACCGGCGCGGCGCTCGGTGCGGTGGGTGCGATCTTCCTCTCGCTCGGCGTGTTCGCAACCCAGCTGTTCGCCTTCGGCGGCGGCCTGGCCGCGGTGGGACTCGTGTACTGGATCGGCTCGCGCATGCGTGGGCACGAGCCGATGCTCGCGCTGGTGCTCACCGGGGTGGTGATCGGCACCCTGCTCGGCTCGGCGATCGCGCTGCTCAAGTATCTCGCCGATCCCTACAACCAGCTGCCGGCGATCACGTTCTGGCTGCTCGGCAGCCTCTCCACGACCGCGCCGCAGGATCTCGCGGTCGCGGCGCCGTTCGCGCTGGCGGGGCTCGCGCCGATGCTGCTGCTGCGCTGGCGCATGAACCTGCTGGCGCTGCCGGACGACGAAGCGCGCGCACTCGGCGTGGACACCAGGCGCCTGCGCAGCGTGGTGGTCGCCGCCGCGACGCTCATGACCGCGGCCGCGGTGGCCGTGAGCGGCATCATCGGCTGGGTAGGACTGCTCATTCCGCACGCGGCGCGCCTTGTCGTCGGACCGGACTTCGGCCGCCTGCTGCCGCTTTCGATGCTGATCGGCGCCGCATTTCTGCTGGCCGTCGACACGCTGTGCCGCACGATCGCCCCGATCGAGATTCCGCCCGGCGTGCTGACGGCACTCATCGGCACCCCGTTCTTCCTCTGGCTGTTCGCGCTGTCGCGGCGCGGTTGGTGATGCTCGAGGTCGAATCGCTCGCCTTCGGCTTCCCCGGACGCATCGTCGGAAAAGGCGTCGGCTTCTCCCTCGCCGCAGGCGAGGTCATGTGCGTACTGGGGCCGAACGGAGGCGGCAAGACGACGCTTTTTCGCACCCTGCTCGGGCTGCTGCCGCCGCACGGCGGCGCCGTCAGGCTGCAAGGCACGCCGCTCGAAACGCTGACGCGCGCCGAAGTCGCGCGCCGCGTCGGCTACGTGCCGCAGGCGCACGCCGGCACTTTCGCGTTCACGGTGCGCGAGATGGTGCTGATGGGCCGCACGGCGCACCTCGGCGCCTTCGCCGCGCCGGGCGCCCGCGACCGCGAAGTGGCCGAGCACGCCATCGACTCGCTCGGGATCGCTCACCTCGCGCACCAGCGCTTCACCGAGATCTCCGGCGGCGAGCGCCAGCTCGCGCTGGTGGCGCGCGCGCTCGCCCAGGAGCCGCTGCTGATGGTCATGGACGAGCCCACCGCGAGCCTCGATTTCGGCAACCGGCTCCGCGTGCTGGAGCGTATCGGCGAGCTGGCCGGGCGTGGCATCGCGGTGCTGTTCTCGACCCACGATCCGGACCACGCCTTCCTCTGCGCCCAGCGCGCGCTGCTGCTGGCCGACGGGCGCGCGCTCGAGGTCGGCGCGCCGCGCGAGGTGATCCGGCCCGATACCCTGCGGCGCATGTACGGCGTCGCGGTGCGGGTCATCGACGCGGGCAACGGCCTGCACGTCTGCCTGCCCGAGCCGCGCTAAACTGCCTCCTTTCCAAAGGAGCAATGTCATGCCCGGATACGTCATCGCCGAGGTGGAAGTCACCGACCCGGCCGCCTACGAGGAGTACCGCAAGATGGTGCCGGCGACGGTGCAGAAGTACGGCGGCAAGTTCCTGACCCGCGGCGGCAAGACCGAAACCAGGGAGGGCGGCTGGGCGCCGCCGCGCTTCGTCATCCTCGAGTTCCCCAGCCTGGAGCAGGCGCGCAAGTGGTACGAATCGCCCGAGTACGCGCCGGCGCTGGCGATCCGCAAGAAGGCCTCCAGGTCGAAGCTGATCCTGGCCGAGGGCCTGTAGCGCAAACGAAAAAGGCGCCCGCGGGCGCCCTTCTCGCTGCGGCCGGCCGGGCCCTCAGTGCTGGGCCTGCGGCGCTCCCGCCGCTGCGGCGCCGGTGGACTTCGCCGGGATCTTGCCCGCCTTGACGTCCTCGTACCAGAGCTGGTGGTGCTCCTTGGCCCACTCCTCGTCGACGTAGCCGCTGCGCATCGACTGGTAGGCGCCCTCCATGCCGATGGTGCCGAGGTAGATGTGGGTGAACGACAGCGCGATGAACACGACGGCGCCGATGACGTGGATCACGTTCGACTGCTGCATCGTCTCGCGCACCTGGTCGAAATTCGGGAACAGCATGATCAGCCCGGTGACGCTCATGATCACCCCGAGCAGAACGACGCCGATCCAGAACCAGCCCTTCTCGCCGAAGTTGAAGCGCCCCGAGGGAACCTCCTTGCCGCTGAGCAGGCCGCCGCCCTTGGCGATCCACTGGGCGTCGCTCGAATGCCAGAAGTTGTCCTTGATGAACACGACGATCGTCAGCAGCAGGCTGAGGATGAAGAACGGGCCGACGAAGTTGTGCAGGTTCTTGGCCAACGCGCTTAGCCAGGCGAACAGGGTGTAGCCGATCACCGGCAGCAGCACGAACTTGCCGAACAGGATGGTGAGCCCCGACAGCGCGAGAATCACGAAGCTGATCGCGGTCGACCAATGGGCGATCCGCTCCAGGCTGTTGAAGCGCTCGATCAGGCGGCCGGTCGGCGCATGCTTGAGCTTCATCGCGCCCTTGACCAGGTAGAAGACCAGAATCACCGCCGCGGCCACGATCAGCAGCCAGCCGCCGTAGAAGACGAGCGGGCCGTTGCGGAAGTTGCGCCACGCTTCACCCGCCGTGGCGAAGGCCTTCTGCCCCGGAAAGCGCAGCTGCGACTGGATCAGAACCGCCCCCTGATTCTGCGGCAGGGTGGTGGTGTTCTTCGCGCCGGACTTCACGTCGCGCCACACCGGCGCGTTGTTGCCGGGCTGCTCGACGCTGCGCTGGGCCTGCGCCTTGGAGCCGGAATCCTGCGCCAGCACCGGTCCCGGTACGGCGAACGCGGCCAGCACCAGCAGCGCGCCCAACAGCTTGTATAGCTTTTTCATCTCGTCCTCCTGGCCGCGGGGGCTGGCGCTAGTCGCCGATGCGCACGTACTCGTTCTGGTGCTTGTTGCGAGTTTTGATCTCGTCGGTCCAGCTCTTCTGGTCGCCCTTGGTCCACTTGTTGGTGTCCGTATAGGCGAGCGGCGCGTTGTCCCAGGGTGGCGTGTCAGGCTTGCCCTGGTACTTGCCCTGCTTGAAGGAGGACGCCTGCGGCTTCTCGCCGCAACCCGAGAGCGCGACCAGTCCGAGCGCCGCGACGAAAGCCACCACCACCGCGCGCGCGCTCATGACTTGCTCCCGGCGGCCGGCTGCCCGCCCTTGGGCGGGCCGTAGGCGGTGCCCCAACCCCAGACTTCCGCGCCCTTGCCGCGCACCGTGACGCGCTGGCGATAGATGTCGGCGATGGTGTCGCCGTCGCCGCCCAGAAGCGCCTTGGTCGAGCACATCTCGGCGCAGGCCGGCAGCTTGCCCTCGGCGAGCCGGTTCCTGCCGTACTTCTTGAACTCGGCTTCGCTGCGGTCGGGCTCGGGCCCGCCGGCGCAGAAGGTGCACTTGTCCATCTTGCCGCGCAGGCCGAAGGCCCCCGCCTGCGGGAACTGCGGCGCGCCGAACGGGCAGGCGTAGAAGCAGTAACCGCAGCCGATGCACAGGTCCTTGTCGTGCAGCACCACGCCGTCGGCGGTCTTGTAGAAGCAATCCACCGGGCACACCGCCATGCAGGGCGCATCCGAGCAGTGCATGCAGGCGACCGACATCGACTTCTCCGCCCCCTCCACGCCGTCGTTCACCGTGACCACCCGCCGGCGGTTGACCCCCCATGGCACCTCGTTCTCGTTCTTGCAGGCCGTCACGCAGCCGTTGCACTCGATGCAGCGCTCGGCGTCGCACAGGAATTTCATTCTGGCCATGGCGTTCTCCTTATGCCTTCGCGACCTGGCAAAGCGTCGCCTTGGTTTCCTGCATGTCGGTGACGACGTCGTAGCCGTAGGTCCACGCCGTGTTCACGGCCTCGCCGCGCACGATCGGGTGCGCGCCCTCCGGGTAGTAGGGCAGCATGTCCTTGCCCTCCCACCAGCCGGAGAAGTGGAACGGCACGAACACCGTGCTCGTCGCCACGCGCTCGGTCACCAGCGCCTTGACCTTGATCTTGGCGCCGGTGGGCGTATGGACCCAGACGTACTCGCCGTCGCGGATGCCGCGGTCGGCCGCCGCCTTCGGGTTGATCTCGACGAAGTTGTCCTGCTGCAGCTCCGCGAGCCAGGGGTTGGAGCGCGTTTCCTCGCCTCCGCCCTCGTACTCGACCAGCCGGCCGCTGGTCAGGATCAGCGGAAACTTCTCGGAGTCCTTGTCGGCGACGGACTTGTCCTGGATGGTCTTGAACAGCGCCGGCAGCCGGTACAGGGTCTTCTTGTCCGGATACGTCGGCCATTTCGCGACCAGGTCCGGATGCGGGGTGTACAGCGGCTCGCGGTGCAGCGGCACCGGGTCGGGGAAGTTCCACACCGACGCGCGCGCCTTGGCGTTGCCGAAAGGCACGCAACCGTGCTTGAGCGCCACGCGCTGGATGCCGCCCGAGAGGTCGGTCTTCCAGTTCTTGCCCTCGGCCTCGGCCTTCTCGGCGTCGCTGAGGTCGTCCCACCAGCCGAGCTTCTTCAGCATATCGGAGGTGAATTCGGGGTAGCCGGTGGTGATCTCGCTGCCGACCGAGTGCGAGCCGTCCTCGGCCAGCAGATTGACGCCGTCGTGCACCACGCCGTAGCGGGCGCGGAAGGTGCCGCCGCCGTCCATCACGGCCTTCGAGGTGTCGTACAGGTTCGGCGTGCCCGGGTGCTTGACCGACGGGTTGCCCCAGCACGGCCACGGCAGGCCGAAGTAATCGCCGGTCAGGTCGTAGCCCGTTTCCTTGTCCTTGCCGCCCCGCGCGCGCAGCGTCTTGACGTCGAACACGTGCATGTTGCGCATGTGCGCCTTGAGCCGCTCGGGCGACTGGCCGGTGTAGCCGATGGTCCAGGTGCCGCTGTTGACCTCCTCCAGCGTGCTCTCCATCTGCGGCTCGTCCATCCCGCCCTTGCCCTTGACCAGCTTGATGTTCTGCTTGCCGTCCTTCTTGCCCACGAACTGGTCGGCGAAGCCGAGCTTCTGCGCCAGCTGGTACATGATCATGTGGTCGGTGCGCGCCTCGAACACCGGCTCGACCACCTTGTCGCGCCACTGCAGCGAGCGGTTCGACGCCGTGACGCTGCCGTAGGTCTCGAACTGCGTCGCCGCCGGCAGCAGGTAGGCGCCGTCCTGGCGCGTCATGGCGAACATCGACGCGCTGGCCGAGGGGTAAGGATCGATCACCACCATCATGTCCAGTTTCTTCATCGCCTCGACCTGGTCCAGGCCGCGGGTCTGCGAGTTCGGCGCGTGGCCCCAGAAGATCACCGCCCGCACGTTCGTGTCCTGGTCGATGTTCTCGGGCTTCTCCAGCACGGCGTCGGCCCAGCGCGAGACCGTAAAGCCGAACTTGCCCATCATGGCCTCGGACTTGAAGCGCTTCTTGAGCCAGTCGAGGTCGACGTTCCAGACCCGCGCCCAGTGTTTCCAGGCGCCGGCCGACAGCCCGTAGTAGCCGGGCAGCGACTGCGCGTTGGGGCCGATGTCGGTCGCGCCCTGCACGTTGTCGTGGCCGCGGTAGATGTTCGCCCCGCCGCCGGTAATGCCTGCGTTGCCGAGCGCCAGCATCAGTACCGCGCTCGCGCGCGTCACGTTGTTGCCGTTGGTGTGCTGCGTCTGACCCATCGCCCAGATGATGAATCCGGGCCGGTTGTCCGACAGCATCTTGGCGACCTCGTACACTTCTTTTTCCGGCACGCCGGTGACCTCTTCAACCGCCTGCGGCGTGTACTTCGCCATCACCTCGGCCTTGACCTGGTCCATGCCGTAGACGCGGTCGTGGATGTACTTCTTGTCCTCCCAGCCGTTCTTGAAGATGTGGTACAGGATGCCGAACTGGAACGCGACGTCCGAACCCGAGCGGATGCGCACGAACTTGTCGGCGTGCGCCGCGGTGCGCGTGAAGCGCGGGTCGGCGACGATCACCTTGGCGCCGTTCTCCTTGGCGTGCAGCGTGTGCAGCATCGATACCGGATGCGCTTCGGCCGCATTGGAGCCGAGGAAGAAAAGGCACTTGGAGTTCTGCTCGTCGTTGTACGAGTTGGTCATCGCCCCGTAGCCCCAGGTATTGGCGATGCCCGCGACCGTGGTCGAGTGGCAGATGCGCGCCTGGTGGTCGACGTTGTTCGAGCCCCACATCGCGAGCCACTTGCGAAGCAGGTAGGACTGCTCGTTGTTGTGCTTGGACGAGCCGAGGATGAACAGCGCGTCGGGGCCGCTCTCCTCGCGGATCTTGAGCAGCTTCTGCGAGATCTCGTCGTAGGCCTGGTCCCAGGAAACCTTCTTCCACTTGCCGCCTTCGAGCTTGACCGGGTACTTCAGCCGATGCGAGTCCTCGGTCATGGTGTGGTGGCGCACCGATGCGCCCTTGGCGCAGTGCGCGCCGAGGTTGAGCGGCGAGTCGAACACCGATTCCTGCCGCACCCAGACGCCGTTCTGCACCACGGCGTCGATCGCGCAGCCGACCGAGCAATGGGTGCAGACCGTGCGCTTGATCTCGATGTTGCCGCTCTCGCCCGGCTCCATCGCCGCCTCGGCCTTGCCGATCATGTTGAACGGCAGCTGCGAGGCAACCGCGCCGGCGCCGAGCGTCACGCCCGAGCGGCGCAGGAACGCGCGCCGGTCCATGGTCTTCACCATCACGCCCGACAGCCCGCGCGCCAGGCGCGACTGCGGAACCCCGGCGGAGCCGGATTTTCTGGTCAGCAGCATTGCGGCCTCCTCAGACCTTGGTGGTGCGGTAGTAGTTGTTCACGTGCGCGCTGGCGTGATAGCCGCGGCCCGCACGCTTGCCCGTACCGGAGACGGCGGGCGGAGCTTCTGAAGTTGTCTTGGCGACGATCGCCGCCGCGGTGGCGGCACCGCCGGCACCAACCGAAAGCAGGAAATTGCGGCGTGAAAGACGTGGGCTCGATGCGCTCATGGTCGCCTCCATCGTTGTTATATGCAGCGCCTGCAGCGAGCTGACCACAGGCGCCCTGCGTCTTCAGTAGTCTCGCAGGATCTTGCACATTGTTACATGCGGAACACGGCATATTCAACATCGAAGAACGATTCTGCAAAACTCGCGACGCTGCGATAAAACTTCACTTCATCAAGCTTGCATATTGCATCGCACAACAGTTTCACGGCAGGGTGCAGGTACTGATCGAAAACCGCCATCTGCTCCTCGACCGGCGCCTGCTGCTCTGCAATGAGGTAGCGCATAAGCTCGCACAGCGCGGCGATATGATCCTCGGGCTCGTGGACCGACGTGCGGCGCGCGATCTGCCGCCTGGCGAGGAAATCGCGCAGCTCGACCAGCGGCGCATCGACCGCGCTCTTGGCGAGATAGGCGCTGGCGTAGATCGGAATCCGCGCCTTGCCCACACCCACGAAGAGGTTTTGGTACTCCTCCTCCACCGCCGCCAGGTCGGCCGCCGCCGCGGCAAGCGAGAGGTCGCGCCAGGCGAGGGCGAGCCCGGGATCGTCGGCGTCGCTCGATCCCTCGCTTACGATTTCGTCGGCCCCGGCAAGCGCCGCCAGCAGAGCGGAGTCCGGCGCCCCGTAGAACAGCCGCGCCAGCAGTGCATAGAAATTGGCCCGCGCCGCCTCCTCGGGCGGCAGCGTCGGCGAGAACTGCATCGGCACCGCGTCCTGGATCATTTGCGACCCGTGTAGTCGAGGATCGAAGGCTCGTCCTTCGTTTCCATCATGTCGATCACACGGCAATCGGCGCACATCTGCAGCCGCCGCAGGGCGCTGCCACCGGCGAACATCGAATGTGCGGTCAGCTTGCCGAGCATGTTGTCGACGATCTGGCGCGTGCCGAACGGCTTGCCGCAGCGCACGCAGTTGAACGGCTCGGCCTCGTTCAGGGTCACCGCCTCCTTCGCCCGCGGCGTGAGCAGCAGCCGCGGCAGCAGAGAGATCGAGCCCTCGGGACAGGTATCGGCGCACAGCCCGCATTGAACGCAGTTGCGCTCGATGAAGCGCAGCGCCGGCGTCTCGGGCGCGTCGAGCAGCGCGGCTTCAGGGCAGGCGCCGATGCAGGCCTTGCACAGGGTGCAGGTTTGCTTGTCGACCGTCAGCGCGCCGAACGGCGCGCCCTTGGACAGCGCGATCTGCTCCTGCGGTGCCGGCGCGTGCCGCGCCAGGTGGTCGAGCTCGAAATCGAGCGCGCCGCGCTTGTCGGCCGCGAGGTTGAAGCCCGCCGGCGCCGACACGCCCTTGGCCGGCTGCATCGCCCACAGCGCGCGCTCGAGGCCGGCGGTGTCCTCGGCGTGGATCAGCTCGAAGTGACTGCCGGCGTAGCCCAGCGCGTTGAGGATCGTCTGGGCATGGCGCATCTGCTCCTCGAGCGCGGCGGCGTAGGCCTCGGCCTCGCGCCCCGTCGACACTACCGCCACCTGGCTCGCGCCGTAGCAGATCGCGCCGAGCAGAAGGTCGATGCCGATCGATGCGATGTGGAAGGCCTCGACCGGGATCGCGCGCGCCGGCAGCCCCTTGCCGCCGCGCAGCGCGTGGCGCCCGACGCCCTGCACCAGCGCGCGGCCGTCCTCCATGTTGTGGAATACCAGACAGGCGTCGGTGCCGCCCGCCTCGCGGTAGGTGCCGAGCAGCGTCTTCAGGCGCCGCCCCATGTCGGGCAGGCGCGGATAGGCGTAGCCCATCGCTCCGGAGGGGCACACGGTCGCGCAGCCGCCGCAGCCCGCGCACAGGTGCGACTCGACCTTGACGTAGTCGCCGTCGGCGCTGATCGCGCCGGTCGAGCAGACCTCGATGCAGCGGTTGCAGCCGGTGCGCCCCGAGCGGCTGTGGGCGCAGATGCGCTCCTTGTAGACGACGAACCTCGGCTTCTCGAACTCGCCCACCAGCTGCGCCAGCGCGGCCGCGGCGAGCGACTGCTCGAGCGGGTCGGCGCCCGGCGCGGCATAGCCCTGCGGCAGTTCGGGCGTGCGCAGCAGCGGCTCGGGCGAGAGATCGAGCACCATGTCGAAGCGCTCCTTGCGCGCCCGGTCCTGGCGCCCGAAGTCGACCGCGCCGATCGCGCCGCAGGCCTTGACGCAGGCGCGGTGCGACTTGCACTTGTCGAGGTCCACCTGGTAGGTGAAGTCGATCGCGTTTTCGGGGCAGGCGGCGACGCAGGCGTTGCAGCGCGTGCACAGCTCGAGATCGATCGGATTGTCCTGGGTCCATTCGACCTCGAACGCGCCGAGCCAGCCGGCGACGCGCACCGGCTTGCCCGACCAGACCGGGTAGCTGCGCTCGAGCGGCAGCTCGCCGCCCTCGCCGCGCGTGACCAGCACGCTGACGTCGAGCTGCGCCGAGAGCCTTTGCGCCCAGTCGAGCGCGGCGGCGGAGGGACCGATCACCAGCAGCTGGCCGCCGGACTTGTACTCCACCGCGGGCACCGGCTCGGGCTCTGGCAGCGCGGCGGCCGCGAGCAGCGCCGCGATCTTGGGCGTCGCGCGGCGGCCTTCGGCCGACCAGCCCGCGGCCTCGCGGATGTTGACGAAGCGCAGCTCCGCTTTCGATTGCGCGGCCTGCGCCAGCTCGGCGAACAGCGCCGCTTCCTGCGTGCACGCGACCACGAGCTGCGGATCGTCGAGCGCGGCCTGGAACGCGCCCGCCTGCTTGCGGCACAGCTCGCCGTGCACGGTGAGCGGCGCGCCCTGCTTGAGCGCCGCCGCGAGCGCCTTGGCGTCGAGCGGCAGGGTGCCGTTGCAGTTGCAGAGCTTAAGTGTCTTGCCTTCGAGCGACATCTTGCGGCGCTTCTCCGTCGTTCTCGTTGTCTTCCGTCTTATCTTCTACTTCGGCTTCGACTTCTTCCGCTAGCTTCCGTTCCGGCTCCGCTTCCTTTTCCTGCTCGGGCTCGGGACGGCGCAGAGTGCGCCGCAGGTGCTCGAGCTTCGCCACCATTTCCTGCGGCAGGTCCTCGAGCTTCGAGTAATCCTCGGAGAAGACGTCGAGCCCGTCGGCGGCGTTGAGACGCGGGTCGCCGAAGATCTTCTTCAGCGCCAGCCTGCGCAGCGCGTCGTCGACGCGCCCGTCCATGAAGGCGCTCACGTCCGAGTCCGGCCCCAGCTGATCAAGCGGCGGCAGCTCGGGCGGCGGCGCCTCCGCCGCACCCGGCGCCGGCTTCGGCGCCTCGGCGGCGCGCGCCGACTCGCGTTTCAGGCGCGACCAGCGCGCCAGCGGATTTTCGTTGTCCTGCGCCATCAGCCTTTCGCGCGGTCGGCCGGGTGTTTGAACGACTGCGGCCGGATGCGTTTCTTCTTCGGCTCCGGACGGTAGTTGTCGCGCACGAACACGGCCACCCATCGCGCCACGTCGCGCGGCATCGGCACCGAGCCGACCTCCTCGCCGCTGTCCATCCAGCCGCTCGCCTCGTTGGAGCTCGCGGTGACGAACTGCGGCACGGCCTGGCCGCCCTCGGCGCGCCACATGACGAACACGCGCGGCTCGGCGGTGGTGATGTTCATGTAATAGCCCTCGCCCTCGTCGCGGTACAACCGCAGCTTGAGGCCCGGATGGAGCCACTGCGAGGCTTGCTCATGCTCGACGATGAGGCGCGGCTCGTCCGGGCCGTGGTACGGCACCAGCACCCCGGCCACCTCCCACAGCTCGGATTGCCAGGGGTTGTCCAGCTTGCGCCGCTGCATGACAACCGCGACGCTCAACTCGGGTCGTTGCATGAATGGACTATAGCGCAGGCCGGCTCTGTTAAGATTTTTCCTTGGCTACCGTTGGCAAAGACACCATGCAGGACAAGGTTATCCCGATCCGCGCCGCCGGATCCGAGCGGCGCCCGGCGCCGCCTTACGACGGCGCGCCGCTCGCCGATACGCTCGGGCGCGGGCTGCGCGACCTGCGCATCTCGGTCACCGACCGCTGCAACTTCCGCTGCGTGTACTGCATGCCGCGCGAGGTGTTCGACAACGAGCACAAGTTCCTGCCGCACAGCGCGATCCTGACCTTCGAGGAGATCGCGCGCCTGGCGCGCGCCTTCGTCGGCCTGGGGGTGAAGAAGATCCGGCTCACCGGCGGCGAGCCGCTGGTACGGCGCGACCTCGACCGCCTGATCGCGATGCTGGCCGAGCTCGACGTCGATCTCACGCTGACCACCAACGGCTCGCTGCTCGCCAAGCAGGCGCAGCGGCTGAAGGACGCCGGCCTCAAGCGCGTCACGGTCAGCCTCGACTCGCTCGACGACGCGCTGTTCAAGGCCATGAACGACGCCGATTTCCCGGTGGCGAGGGTGCTCGCGGGAATCGACGCCGCGGCCGCCGCGGGCCTGGGCCCGATCAAAATCAACATGGTGGTCAAGCGCGGCACCAACGACGGCGAGATCGCGCCGATGGCGCGGCGCTTCCGCGGCTCCGGCCACATCGTGCGTTTCATCGAGTTCATGGATGTCGGCAGCACCAATGGCTGGCGCATGGACGACGTCCTGCCGTCGGC
>DATFMS010000020.1:0-16118 GCA_035266805.1 Burkholderiales bacterium
GCCCTCCCGTTCTGAAAGTAACGCGCCTGTCGAAGTCCTACGGCGGGGTGCGGGCGGTGGCGAACGTCAGCTTCGAGATCGCGCCGGGCGAGAGGTTGGCGATGATCGGCCCCAACGGCGCCGGGAAAACCACCTGCTTCAACATGCTCAACGGCCAGCTCACCCCCGACGCGGGTACGGTCGAGCTCGCGGGACGCAATCTCGCCGGCCTGAAACCGCGACAGATCTGGCGCCTGGGAGTCGGGCGCACGTTTCAGATCACGGCGACCTTCGGCTCGATGACGGTGCGCGAGAATATCCAGACGGCCCTGCTGTCGCACCATCGGCAATTGCGCTCGCTGCTATCGCTCGCGACCAGGACGCACGTCGACGAGGCGGACGCGCTGCTGGAGCGGGTAGGCGTTCTGGACCAGGCGGCGCGCGCTTGCGCGGTGCTCGCCTACGGCGACCTGAAGCGGGTCGAGCTGGCGATCGCGCTGGCCAACCGCCCTCGCCTGCTGCTGATGGACGAACCGACGGCGGGCATGGCGCCACAGGAACGCGGCGAGTTGATGCGCCTCACCAGCGACCTCGCCCGGCGCGATGGAATCGCGGTGCTGTTCACCGAGCACGATATGGATGTGGTGTTCAATCACGCCGAACGCATTTTGGTGCTCAATCAAGGCGAGCTGATTGTCGAAGGCTGCCCCGCGGAGGTGCGGTCCCACCCCAGGGTGCGCGAGGTCTACCTCGGCACCCGCTTTGCCGATGCTTGAGGTCAAGCGCCTGAGCGTGGCCTACGGTCTGGCGCAGGTTCTATTCGACCTAACGCTCGATGTGCGAGCGGGCGAGGTCGCCGTTCTGCTAGGACGCAACGGCGCCGGCAAGTCCACTTGCCTCAAGTCGATCATCGGGCTGCTGCGGCCGCTGAGTGGCGAGATCCGCTTCGAGGGCAGACGCATCGACCGGCTGAAACCGTTTCAGATCGCCCGCCTGGGGCTCGGCTACGTTCCCGAGGACCGCCGCATATTCTCCGATCTGACCGTGATGCAGAACCTGGAAGTCGGTCGACAGGCGGCGCGCGGCAGGTCCACGCGCTGGACCCCTCGCCGCCTGTTCGAGCTTTTTCCAAACCTCGGCCGAATGCAGAACCGGCTCGGCGCCCGGATGTCGGGAGGCGAACAGCAGATGCTCGCCATCGCCCGCACCCTGATGGGCAACCCAAAAGCGATCCTGCTCGACGAGCCGTCGGAAGGCCTGGCGCCGCTGATTGTCGAGCAACTGGCGAACACCGTGTTCGAGCTGAAACGCGAACGGCTTACGGTGCTCTTGTGTGAGCAGAACCTGTACTTTGCGCAACTGGTTGCGGACCGCGCCTTCATCATCGAGAAGGGAAACTTGCGCTATGCCGGCACGATGCATGGGCTCGCGGCCGACGTCGAAGTTCGCGATCAGTATCTCTCTCTCTGAGCAGGATCGGAGTAGAGTCGTTGCCGCGCTGCACAACCCGAGACGATCGACCTCGCTCAACCCGCACTGCCCTGTTATGACATCCGGCGTCACCGACGGCTCCCTGACGCGCTACGCCTGGCTTTCAGTCAGCGCCGCGCTGGCGACCATCGCCCTGAAGGCTACCGCCTGGCTGGTGACCGGATCCGTCGGGATGCTGTCCGATGCGCTCGAATCCGTTGTCAATCTGGCCGCGGCGTTGCTCGCATTGTGGATGCTGCGCATTGCCGCAGCGCCCCCGGATGCCGATCATCCCTTCGGACGCTCAAAGGCCGAGTACTTCGCCAGCGGCATCGAGGGCGCAATGATCGTTCTCGCTGCAGCGGGCATCGTCTACACCGCCCTGCCGCGGCTGATTGAGCCGCGGCCGCTCGAGACACCCACGCTCGGAATCGCGATCTCGGTGGTTGCCTCGGCAATCAACTTCTGGACCGCCCGAGTCCTGCTCAGGGCCGGCGCGCGATATCACAGCATCACGCTCGAAGCGGACGCCCGGCATCTGCTGACCGACGTCTGGACTTCCGCAGGAGTCCTCATCGCCGTGGCGCTGGTGGCGCTTACCGGGTGGTTGCGGCTCGATCCGCTGATCGCCTTCGCGGTCGCGATCAACATTCTGTGGACCGGATTCCGCCTCATGCGGCGGTCTGTTGCGGGCTTACTCGACGCCGCGATACCGGTGTCCGAGCGCGAGGATGTGTCCAAGATCCTGCAGGAGTACACCAAGCGTTACGGCGTGGCGTTCCATGCCGTGCGTACGCGTCACGCGGGTACGCGGCGCTTCATTTCCTTTCACTTGCTGGTTCCCGACGAATGGACCGTCAAGCACGCGCACCAGATCGCCGAAGAGGTGGAAGCGCGCATCGGCGCGCTGGTGCCCAACGCCTCCTTGATCAGCCACATCGAGCCGATTTCGGACCCTCGCTCCTACGATGACATGGGGCTCGACCGCTAGACGGGAACGGCTTCGGTCAACGCCAGGGTTTCAAAGCCCACGAGCGAAGGCACATCCGGTGCGACGTGCATCCGCAGTGCCGCCAGCTCCATGATGACGGAAGCGACCGACTCGATGCGCGCCTCCGCAGGCAGCGACGGGTCGGGGCGGCGGCAGATCGACAGCAGTCCGTCGCTTTCGTCGCACAGGATCTGCTTCAGTTCCGTAACGCCGATCCGATTTCGGTTTTCGACCAGCGCGTGCGCCCGCGTCAGCCGCGGCACAGACGACAGGCTGGGGGCGAGCGCATTCTGGCCCTGCTCGCCCGCAGCGGACAGAAAATGGTTTGTATGGCACAACGCCCCGCCTTTGCCGCGCACCACTTGCAATCCCGCCGGGGAGAACTCCAGGTTCGCGGCGTCGCCCGAGTCGTCGGCACAGAGAACGTTGGACGACGCCCCGAAGCTCAGCGCGCGCGCCATCCCGATCGCTTCGTCGACGCTTCTGCAGCCTAGCAAAGCTCTGAGCAGCGGGTGCACCGGCGTCCCGACCCTGCGGCCGTCCGCGCTCGAGCGCAGAATGTTCAGGCACAGCCCGAAGCCGTGCTCGTTGAAGCCGATCTTGGCCAACATTCCCGCTTCCGTGAGCGTAATGCACGCCGGTGCGTCAGCCTGTCGCAGGCGCAGCACCACTAGCGCGTTGCGTTGCGCGCCGAGCCAGTCCCAGTTTTGCGCCAAGAGTGTGCCACCCGTCGCGCTCGCGGACCGCGGCACCGCGATTGCCGTGCATTCCCCCCAATCCGGCACACCGCTCGCGCGATTTCGCGCGTCGAGCTCGCGCCAGCGCGGATCGGGCTCTCCGGGATACGTCGGAGGCAGGATTTCGGTGCGCACGTTCAGCGCCAGTATCTCGTTGATCTGCCGCCCCGCGCCTTCGGCGATGCCTTCGATCTCCTCCAGCAACTCGCCACCGAGCGCGCCGATCGCCTCGCGAAAAGGGGCCGCGCGACGCTGCGCATCGCCCCAGTCGATGCCGCAGAAAGCGAATAGCCTCGCATAAGTGGCAACCGAATGCGCCACGCGTTGCTTCGCGCTGCCGCCGTGAATACGCCCGCGCTCGCGCGCAGTCCCAGTCGCGTCGATGACAGGAAACATTCAATAGCCCTCTAAACGATCTTGCATGCTTGATCGAACTCGAATCGCGGATTGCGTGCGAATACCTTGGAGGGATCGCCGTACCCCAGGTTTACAAGAAAATTCGACTTGAACCTGCCATCCGGAAAAAACGCCGCGTCGACCTTGCCATTGTCGAAACCGGACATCGGGCCGCAATCGAGGCCCAGAGCACGCGCGGCAAGGATGAAGTAGGCACCCTGCAGGGAACTGTTCCGCAGTGCGACCTTTTCGACCAGGGCCTTCTTCTCATCACCCTCGTAGTTCTTCTTTGCCGCCGGATTGTTAGGAAAGGTATGCGGCAGATGCTCGTAGAAGCGGGAGTCGTAGGCGATGACCGCAGTGGCCGGCGCCTTCATGGTCTTTTCCAGGTTGCCCGCACTGAGCGCCGGCGCAAGCTTGTCCTTGGCTTCCTTGCTGCGCACGAAAACGATTCGCATCGGTTGGCTGTTCTGGGTCGTCGGCCCCCACTTCGCCAGATCGTAGACCTGGCGCAGCTGCTCGTCGGACACCGGCTTGTCGATGAAGCCGTTCTGCGTGCGCGCAGCGCGGAATAGAACGTCGAGAGCCTTTGCATCGATCATCTCGTCCCCCGTTGGCTCGATCGCTCAATGTTAGCATCGCCGGATGGGCTGCGTCGTTTCACCGGGCGAGATCGAGCTTGCGGGGCTGATTCGCCCAGGAGACGGCGTGATTTGGGGGCAGGCCGCCGCAGAGCCGCAGACGCTGGTCGAGGCGCTGGTAGCGCAGCGCGCCGAGTTCAGCGGGGCGAGACCGTTCATGGGGATAAGCTACTCCGGTATCGTCCGGCCCGAGCACGCAGACCATCTCAGGCTATCGGCCTATTGCGGCGCGGGACGCAATCGCGCCCTGGCCGACGCGGGCGTGCTCGATATCTGTCCCTTTCCGTATTCGCAGTTCGCCGCCTTGATTCGTGAAGGGCGCATTCGCGCCGATGTCGTCCTGATCCAGGTCAGTCCACCGAACGCGAGCGGCGAGCACAGCGTCGGCTTGGCCGCCGAATACCTGCTGCCGGCGCTACAGAGCGCGCACAGCGTGATAGCCGAAATAAACGATCAAGTGCCCTGGACGTACAGCGACCGCGTCCTGCGTTCCGACGATATCGATCTCGCGGTGCAGACGTCGCGCCCCTTGGCGTCCGCGCCGCGCACGGAGCCTGGAGAGATCGAGCGACGCATCGCCGCGCACGCCGCGGCATACGTGCCGGACGGAGCCACGCTCGAATGCGGCCTCGGCGCGCTCCCCGACGCCGTGCTCGGGGCGCTGGGCGAGCGGCGCAATCTGGGCGTGCATTCGGGCGCCCTGGGAGACGCGCTCGTCGACCTCATGCGCAACGGCGTGATCAACAATGTGCGCAAGCCGATCGACGCCGGCCGCAGCGTCGGAGGGCTGCTCCTCGGGTCACGCAAGCTGTTCGAGTTCGCGCACCAAAATCCTGCTCTGTGGCTGCGTTCGGTCGAGCACACCCATGACCCGAGAGTGCTGGCGCAACTGCCGAATTTCGTCGCCATAAACTCCGCGGTCGAAGTCGATCTGACCGGGCAGGTGAATGCCGAGGTCGCCAACGGCAGTTACGTGGGCGCAGTTGGCGGTGCGCTCGATTTCATTCGGGCGGCAAACCAGTCGCCGGGCGGAATCTCACTGGTGGTATTGCCGTCGAGCGTCGGCAGCAAACTGTCTCGCGTGGTGGCGAAGCTTGCCGGTCCTGTCGCCACGCCGCGCAGCGAAGCCGGGGTCTTCGTCACCGAGCACGGCGTCGCGGACCTGCGCGGAAGGACGCTCGCGGAGCGCGCCCGGCGCATGATCGCCATTGCCCACCCCGCATTTCGCGAAGCGCTCGAGCGCGCAGCCCGCGAATCCGGACTGCTGGGCAGCTAGCGAAAGTTCCGCAGCGCTGGAACGGTCCAGAATGGCGCTGCGGCAAGCGCAATGAAGCAGAGCGCAAACGCGAACCCGGTGCGATAGCCGCCCGTGAGATCGTGCAGTACCCCTCCCATGAGCGAGCCGAACGCGGCGCCAAGCGCGTTGGTGGCGAATATGGTGCCGTAGATGGTTGCGACTCTGGGACCCGCGAAATATCTGGTGCAAACCGATGAGATGAGCGGCCCGCGCACGCCCTGGCAGAGGCCGAACGCGATTACGTAAGCCACCAGCAGCGCGGCCGACGCGCCTCCGGCTAGCACAGCCAGGATCACGATGCCGGTCGCGGTTCCGGCGAAACTGGCCGAAATCGTCTGTCGCAGGCCGAACCGGTCCGACAGCAGGCCGCTCCCGGTAACGCTCACCACCGACAGCATGCCGACGAAGCCGAACGCGGTTGCCGCGGCGAGCGGCGAGAAGCCGACGTCGATCAGAAACGCCACGGTCTGCACGATGATCGTGAACATTCCGGCCGCTGTGCAGAAGAAAGCCTGTGCCATCGCCCAGTAGATTCGCGTGCCCATCGCCGCCCGCAGGGTCCAGCCCCCTGCTGCCGATTTTTCCTTCACATTCGCGCGATGCCCCGGATGCCCTGCGGCGAATCTGTGCCAGGGCAGCACGAAAAGAACGACCGGAACGAGACCTATCAGCAGCGCACCGAGCACGCGGTAGGAGAGTTGCCAGCCGTAACGATCGAGCAACCACTGCGTCAGCGGCACGAGCGTGACGGCGCCGATACCGACGGCCGAAAACACGAAGCCGATCGCAGTCGATAGCCGCGCCCGGTACCAGCGTGACAGCAGCCCCGAGGCCGGAACCATGCCTGTCAGGCCGACGCCGACGCCGACCGAGACTCCGATCAGGAGGTAGAACTGCCACAGGTGCGAGATTCCTCCGGAAAGAAAGAACGCGGCTCCGAGAAAGATCATCCCGGCGCCGTAGACCCAGCGCGGACCGAGCCGATCGAACACCATCCCGACCAGCGGCGCCGCGAAGCCGCTTACCAGCAGATAAAGGGAATATACGCTGGTGAGCTGCGAGCGGCTCCAGCCGAACTCGCGCTCCAGCGGCAGCAGGAACACCGTGTAGGTATCGCTGATGCCGCGCCCGAACATGTTGAGCGCGAAGCAGGTGGCGAGCACCGCAATTGCGGTGCGTCGATGTTGCGCGGATTCTTCCAGACCTTGCCTATCTCGGTACCGGCGGCGTGAGCCCGAAAACCTGTCGAAGATACGCCAGGTAACCTTCGTCCTTGCACATCGTTTTGCCAGGCGAATCGGACACTTTTGCCACCGGCTGACCGTTGCACTCGGTCATCTTGATGACGATGTTCAACGCTTCGCAGCCCACGTCATTGGTGAGATTGGTGCCGATGCCAAATGCCGTTTTGACTCTGCCGTGGAAGTGGCGCGAAATCTCGATCGCCCGGGGAAACGACAGCTGATCCGAGAAGATGAAGTTCTTCGAGCGCGGGTCGACCCGGTTCTTGTGATAGTGCGCAATCAGGCGCTCGCCCCACTCGAAAGGATCGCCAGAGTCGTGCCGCGCGCCGTCGAACAGCTTGCAGAAATACATGTCGAAGTCGCGCAGGAAAGCATCCAGGCCGTAGGTGTCGGAGAGCGCGATCCCGAGGTCGCCGCGGTATTCCTTTGCCCAGGTGTCGAACGCGAACACTTGCGAGTCGCGCAACCGCGGCCCAAGCGCCTGGCAGGCCTGCATGTACTCGTGCCCGAAGGTACCGAGCGGAATCATCTCGTTGCGCATCGAAAACCACACGTTCGACGTGCCCGCGAAGTGCTCCGGCACGTCCCGCTTGAGTGTCTGCAGGGCCTCCTCGTGCCATTGCGCCGAAAAGCGCCTGCGCGTGCCGAAGTCGGAGATCTTGAATTCCAATGCCGGATCGACCGTACGCACCAGATCGATTTTCGACTGCAGCCGGCGTCGGCCTTCGTCCAAATCGTACCTCGGCTGCGTGCGACCAGAGTACACCTCGGAAATGATCGCCAAGACCGGAATTTCGAACAGGATCACGTGCAGCCACGGGCCGCGGATGGTGATGTCTATCTCGCCCGCCGGTTCGCGCAGCGGCTCCACGTCGATGAACCGCCGGTTGAACTGGAACAGCCCGAGAAAGTCGACGAAATCGGACTTCAGGAACCGCATCCCGCGCAGGTAGGCCAGCTCGTCGTCGCGGAAGCGAAGGGTGCACAGCTGGTCGACCTCGGCCCGGATCTCGTCGATATAGCGCGCCAGGTCGATCCCTTCGGTGCGGCACTTGAACTTGTATTCGACCTGCGCGCCGGGAAAATGGTGCAGCACGACCTGCATCATGGTGAACTTGTACAGGTCGGTGTCGAGCAGCGACTGGATGATCACGGAGCCGATTCCGGGGCGCGGGGACGGGATTGTAACTCGCGCCGAATATTCAACGCGCTTGCATACTTGCCGATACTGTATATAATCTCAGTGCTGAATGGAGAAACAGTAGCCGCCCATATGGACGCACTCACCGACCGGCAGGCAGAAATCCTGCAGCTGATTCGCGAGTTGACCGAGGCGTCCGGGTATCCGCCGACACGCGCGGAGATCGCCCGCTCCATGGGCTTTCGCTCCGCCAACGCAGCCGAGCAGCACCTGCGCGCTCTCGCGCGCAAGGGCGTAATTGATATTTCGTCGGGCGCCTCACGCGGCATACGAGTGCGCGACAAGACCGGCCCGCGCCACGGAAAACTGATGGAATTGCCCGTCGTCGGGCGCGTCGCCGCAGGCAGCCCCATGCTGGCGGAAGAGCACCTGCAAGGGCGCTTCCAGGTCGACCCCAATCTGTTTACCCCGCGCGCCGATTACTTGCTGCGCGTGCGCGGCATGTCGATGCGCGACGCCGGGATACTAGAAGGGGATCTTCTGGCGGTACACCGCGGCCACGAAGCGCGCAGCGGCCAGATCGTCGTTGCGCGGCTGTCCGACGAAGTGACGGTCAAGCGCTTTCGGCGGCGCGGTCATACGGTGCAGCTGCTGCCCGAGAATCCCGATTTCGCCCCGATCGAGCTCGATCTGCGTCGTGACTCAATGACGATCGAGGGTGTCGCGGTCGGTGTCATCCGCAACGGCAAGAGTCTGTAACGGCGGTCATTTTCCGCGCCTGAGCACTGGCCTGACGGCTATAATCGGGGCGCGCCTCAATGGCCCCGAATGAGCACCGAAGCCGCCCCAACGACCACCTACACGGGTGAATTCGCCGTACCTGCGGACCACGCACCGGCCGCGGATCCGACGCGCCAGATTCTTGCCGACCGGGTGGAGCAACTCTACCGCCAGTCGGTACCCGGCACTCTGCTTACGCTGTTCGTCGGCGCCATCATCACCGTCGAGCTATGGACATCCTTCTACCGCGACCTCACGGTCATCTGGTGGCTGATCACGATCGCCATCTCCGCGGCACGCTACGGGCTGTACCGCGCCTATCTGGAGCGCGTCGATCACGACGAGAAGAAATGGTTGCGCTGGATGGCGATCGGCGCTCTGGCCGCGGGTGTCAACTGGGGCATCGCCAGCGCGGTGATCTTCCCGTCACATACCGACAACCAGCAGGTTTTTCTTGCCTTCATTCTCGCCGGCCTGATCTCCGGCGGGATCGCGCTATTCGCTTCGGTGTGGTGGACCTACGCTATCTACGCCGTCGGGATCATTCTTCCCTTCACCTACGTCCTCGCCAATTCCGGCAGTCGCATGTTCGTGGAACTGGCCTTGCTAATGCCCGTGTTCTACCTGGCGAACGTCGTGGTCGCCTACCGTCTCGACCATGTCTTCACTTCGGGGTTCAAGGCGCGCGAAGACTACCGCGGCGTCGCCCAGGAACAGAAGGTGATGACCGCGCAGATCGAAGAGCAGCTGCAGGAATTGCTCAACGCCCGTCGCGAAGTCGAGGCCTCGGGACGCAAACTGTCCCTGTTCGCTGAGCGCGCGCCGATCGCGGTACTGGAGTTCGACGCCAACGCCACAGTCCTCGAAATGAATCCCGCCGCGGAAAACCTTTTCGGCTATGCGCTCGGCGAGCTGGTCGGAAGAAACGCACTGCAAATGCTTTTTCCTGCCGACGAGCTCGGCATCAACGAATCCTGGTGGCGCGATTTCCTCTCCGGCGTCGAGCCCGCCACCTTCAGCAGGCTTCGTTGCCTGCGACGCGACGGGCTCGACATCATGTGCGAGTTCACCCTCACCCCCCTGGTCAACGACGAGGACGACGTGATCTCCGTCATCGCCCAAGGACGTGATATCACGCAGCAGATCGAAGCCGAGCGGCTGAAGAAGGAATTCACGTCGACGCTCAGCCACGAGCTGCGCACGCCGCTAACCTCCATCATCGGCTCCCTGCAGTTGATCAACTCTGGCGTCCTCGGCGATGTCGAAAAGGACGTATCCGAGCTGACGACAATCGCCGAGCGCAACGGACAACGTCTGCTCGACCTGATCAACGATTTGCTCGATATCGAGAAGATTGAATCGGGCAAATTCACTCTTGCGCCGGAAGTCGTATCGATCGACTCGCTCCTGCGCGACACTTTGGTCCTGAACAAGGGCTTTGCGGATCGCTACCATGTGCAACTTGTGATAGGAAAAGATTTGGCGCCGGCAAAGGTCGAAGCCGATCCGAAGCGGCTCGTACAAGTGGTGACAAATCTACTTTCCAACGCGGCCAAGTTCTCCCCCGAAGGCGGGGCGGTCGACGTCACCCTGAAACTGGACGGCGATCGGGTTCGCGTCGGGGTGCACGACCGCGGTCCCGGCATTCCAGACGCTTTCCGCTCGCGGATCTTCAGTCGCTTCGCGCAGGCGGACTCTACCGCCACGCGACAAAAGGGCGGCACGGGCCTCGGTTTGGCGATCTGCAAACGGCTGATTGAACTGATGCACGGTAGCATCGGCTTTGAGGATCGCCCGGGCGGGGGCAGCACTTTCTACTTCGAGTTACCCGTGCTCGGCGACAAGGCAGTTTCTAACTTGGAGCAACTGGGAGCAGCTCAATGACAACCAAATCTCTCGAGCGCGTCTGCTATGTAGAAGACGACGAGGACATTCAGAGAATTGTCCGCATGTCACTCGAGCGCATCGGCAAGATGAAAGTAGAGATCGTCGGCGATCCCATGGTCGCGATAGATGCGATTGTCGGATTCAAACCCGATCTCGTCATGCTCGACTGGATGATGCCCGGAATGGACGGACCGACACTGTTCAGGCGGATGCAGGAAAATCCGCAAACAAAGGATCTGCCCGTCGTGTTCATAACCGCGAAATCGACCCCAACCGAACTGGACGAACTTCGCTCGCTCGGCGCGCTCGGCGCCATCTCTAAGCCCTTCTCGCCGAAGGAACTGCCGCAGCAGCTGCAAGCGCTCTGGAACGCGCTGCCCTAGACCTCCCGCCGCAGGAAGAGTTAGAGGAACAGGTCCGCGCGGGTAACGTTTCCCTTACCGAACTCCAGAGTGCGCTTAATCCGATAAGGCTCCTCGGCGTTCACCTTTGGTGATTTCGAGAGATCGAGAAGCTTCTGCGGTCTGAGCGGGTTCCCGGCGGCATCGCGTACCACCATGATCCGCGGCTGAAGCCGCTTCTCGAGATTCTGCGCGATAACCACGGCGACTTCCCCGGAATTGAGCTCCACTACGGCGCCGACCGGGAATATTCCAATGCAGCGAATGAACTGTTCCACCAGAACAGGGTGGAAAGCTGTGCCACGCCACTTATGCAACATGTTGAGTGCGTTGGACGGCGCCACCGGCGAGGCATAGGGACGCTTGGACGTCAATCCGACGAAGGTGTCGACGAGGCCGGCTATTGCTGGTATCAGGCCGAGTTCCTCGCCACGCACGCCGTTCGGATATCCCGACCCGTCGTAGCGTTCGTGGTGCATTGCCACGCCCTGCACGACTTGCGGGGAGATTCCCGGTGTGACCTTGAGTATCTCGGTCGAGTGCACGACGTGCGAGCGCACCAGCACGTACTCCTCCGGCGTGAGCCGTTCCCGCTTGGCCAGAACCTCGTTGGGAATCTTGAGCTTTCCGACGTCAAGCAAGAGACCCACCAATCCGGCCAGCTCCAGGTCCGCTTCCGACATTTCGAGGAAGCGCGCCAAGGCGACCATGTATACCGAAATGTGCAGCGCCTTGTCGATCAGGTCTTCGCGTTCCTTGAGCGTCGAGAAGAGCACCAGCGCGTCGGGATTGCGTTTGATACTGTCGGACATGCTTCGCGCGGCGCTCGTGGCGAGCGCGGCATCAAGGGTTTCTCCCTCGCGGATATTCTCGATCATCGAATAGAGCGATTCCTCGGAGGATTTGTAGCTCTCCCCTGCCTGAGCGAATTCGCTCTCGACAGTCGCAGTCGTGTAATAGGTGACTCTGCCGGTGCCGGCCAACTTCGGTGCGGCGGAACGCAGCGGAACCGCAGCGAATCGTTTCTTCTCTGGCTCTACGACGCGTTCGGTGTCGACGAGCACGTGTTTGCAGAAGCGCCGCAACACCTCCAACTGTTCCGGCGTCTGAAGGAAGAATCCCTGGAACATGAACGGCGTGTCTGTCCAGGGGCGATCGAGCTCGTTGACGTACATGCCGAATTGAAGCTCGTCGACTGGAATCTTCTTCATCATGCGCTTGCCCTTTCCTCCGATCCGGCTTGCTGGAACTTTCGCGCCAGGAAACCTATCACTTCGTCCGCATTGCGGAACCTTGCGTCACGGTCCTTTTCGAGCAGCTTGTCCAGCAACCGTTGATATTCCGAGAGGCTCTCCGATAAAGCTGGCGGAGGGGTGTTCAGGTGCTGCAACGCCACTTCGACGGCAGTTTCGCCATCGAACAGATGCCGTCCCGTGAGCATCTGGTACAGCAGCACTCCGGAACTGTAGATATCGGTTCGTAGATCGAGCGCCACTCCCCTAACCTGCTCCGGGCTCATATAGCGCGGCGTACCGACGATTTCACCATGACCCGTGCGGTCAATCGCGTCGACGTGCTTGGCAATGCCGAAATCGACGATCGCCAGGCTGCCGTCCGAGCGGAACATCAGGTTTTGCGGCTTGAGGTCGCGATGCAGGATGCCGCACTCGTGTATGTCACCCAGCGCAAACATCAGTTCGCGGAAGATCCGCAGCGCCTCATGCGGCGCACTGGCCCTTCCTCCGAGTCGCTTATTGAGATCGCCACCGTCAAAGAATTCCATTACCAGGTAGGCGTGGCCCTCGGATACTCCATGGCTATGAATACGAGCGACGTGGCGGCTATTGATTCGCTCGACCAGCGAATATTCCTCCATGAAACGCGCCAGTGCGTTCTTGTCCGCCGTCGCCTCGCTTCTCAGAATCTTCACCACGAGCGGTTCGTCGTCCCGATCCCTCGATGCCAGATATACACGCGACATCCCTCCTTCGCCGATGAGCCGCAGAATGCGGAAGCCCGAGATGCGAACCCGCTCCCCGAGCATGTGCCCTTCCAGCCTCGAGGCGAGGTCCGGCGAAAGCGTCCGTTCGGCTTCATCGTGGGTTAGATCGCGAATTGAATTGACCAGACGCTCGCGGGTCAGCTCCTGCTTGCGCTGGTAGTCGCTGGCACCGGCCTTCATCGCCCGGACGGCGATGATCTCGTTGCCCGCGCCGGTGAGGAATAGCACGGGCGGGCAGTCGACGCGCTTCTTGAACTCGTGCAGCCACTCCAGGCCGTCGCCCCGGCCGAGCATGTAGTCCAGAATCATCAGGTCGTAATCGCCGAGCGGAAATTGCTCGTCGGGCATGTCGCGCACGAGAGGATCGAACTCGTCCACCTCGGCTGTTGGCCACTCCTGCCTGATGTAATGCGCGAGAAGGTTCCTCAGATCCTCATCGTCGTCGATGATGAGAATTCGCATCAGACTTCCGACCCTGGGCCCGCCACGCAAAAGACGGGGGTCGGTTCCGACCTGCCACGCAAAGCGACGTCGCCCCGGGCGCGGACGTCCTGTTCCGGCACCAGATCGCGTATTGCCTGGAAGAATTCGCCGCACACCAGGACTTCGTTTGCGGCGGCCAACTGCATCAAGCGCGCTGCCGTGTTCACCGGGTTGCCAATGATGGTGTAGCTCATGTAGTGCGGCGATCCGATGTTGCCGATGATCGCCTCGCCCATGCAAATGCCGATCCCGACGCCCGTCGCAACTCCGAAGCGTCTCTCCCATTGCCGCCCGATCGGCGCGAAGCGCAACACCATCTCCTGCGCGCACTGCAGGGCGCGCGCCGGAGCGTCCTTTTGTGGCAGGGGCACGTTGAAGCCGATCAGAAGACTGTCGCCCGCCATGTTGAAGATTGTCCCGTGCCGCTGGTACGTGGCCTCGGTCAGGAAAGCGAAGTATTCGTTCAGCATTTCCACCACGTTGCCCACCTCGCTGCGCTCGGTGATGCGGGTGAAGCCGCGCAAGTCGGTAAACAGCGCCACCACTTCGATTCGCTGTGCGTTGGCCTGAAATGGTCCGTCTTCTGCGCCAAGGTCGTGGATGATCCGCTCGGCGAGGCCAGGAGATATGTAGCGGGAAAACGCCTTGTGGATGGTTTCCTTGCGTTCGATTTCAGTCGCCAGACGACGCTGTTCGAGCTCACGCCTGGTCTCGTGCAGCCTGCGAAGGGTCTTTACCCGCGCCAGCAACTCTTCCCGACTTACGGGCTTGGACAGAAAGTCATCCGCTCCTGCCTCGATACCGCGCACGCGACTCTCGGAATCGTCGAGCGCGGTAATCAGTACGACAGGGATGAGGGCAGTCGACGGATCGGCCTTGAGTCGTCTGCATACCTCGAACCCGCTGAGGCCGGGCATCTGGACGTCGAGCATGACCAGATCCGGCGGCGACGCCATGACGCGCTCCCGTGCTGCCCCACCCTCGGCAGCCACATCCGCTTCCATGCCTTCCTTGCGCAGCATGTGAGCGAGAAAATTCGCCATGTCCTGGTCGTCGTCGACGACCAGGACGCGAAACTCGGATAGTGCGCCGATCTCGTGCTGCACGGCGGCGAGGTCACTCATAGACCACATTCACGCGCGCCAGGTATTCCGCGTAGTCGACGATGGCTGCATCCAGCACGGCACGGTCTCCACTATGTGCCCCATCTTCGATGCTTTTCCCGAGGTCCGAAACCCTGCTGAAACCGTATGAGTTCCCCACCCCTTTCATGCGGTGTCCGAGCTGGCGCAATTGCTCGAAGTCGAGCGCAGCCAACGCGGTACGCAGTGTTTCCAGTTCTTTCTTCCGGTTGTTCATGAATGTCGGAACGAGATCTGCGAGATCCTTTGCGACCACCACGGTGTAGGCGCTGTCGGTCATGATTTGCTCTTGTCTGTAGTTGCGCTTGGGCGAGATTGCGAGCCTATCCTTTCGATACGTCCGCGTTGCCGGTTTCGGCAACAATTATATGCGTTTCGCATATGACTCAGATACTTGAATGTCAATTCCTGTCAGTGGGTTATCCTCCACCAGAGCGCTCGTCGGGCGCGCTCGAATCGATCACTTGACGCGCCCTGGCGAGGTACGGATGCAGCGAAAGGGCGACCGAAAACGCGAATCGCGCCGACTCCCACTCGCCTTCGCCCAGGAGGATCTCCGCGAAACTGCATAGTGCCCCGAAATGGCGCGGCTCGAGTTCGATCGTGCGGCGCAGGTCCTCTATGCACGACTCATCGTGACCGAGAAGGTAGTACAAGGTTGCCCGCTTGTGCCACGCCTCGGCGAAATCCGGAAGGTGACGCAGGAGCAGCGACAGTCGCGTCTCCGCGATGTCGTAGCGGCGCGCAGCGATATCGCTCGCAGCCAGATCGAGGGCATGCGCGGCCGAACGGTGAGGGTGGTACATCCAGACGTGCCAGATGCGGTCTTCCGTGGCAATTGCCTCATGTTCGTGCCGGCATGCACCGAGACGGCGGAACAGCGCGTCCAGCGCCACCGACCCGCGCGCGGGACGGCGGCGGCGTCCGTCAGCGATCAGGCAGAGGGTCTCTGCGTAGGAGGCCATCGGTTGCGGCCGATGTTAGCATTGTCAGTGAAAATCGCGCGAGTGCACCGCAAGGTAACCGAGCAATTTATCGTGGTCAAACAGCCGGCGCGCCACGAGATGCACGACCTCGCCCTCGCGCTCGATCACGCCCTGTACACCGAGCAGCCGTGCGCCGAGCAGCTCCCGCCGCTGCCGCTCGACAAGATCGCGCCAGACGACCACGTTGGCGCAGCCCGTCTCGTCCTCCAGGGTGACGAAAATCACGCCGCTCGCCGTATCGGGCCGCTGCCGGCAGGTAACGAGCCCGGCGGTACGCGCGACCTGTCCGTGCGGCAGCGAATACAAGTGCCCGGCAGTGAGGATGCCGAGGCGGCCGAGGTGGCCGCGCAGAAGCGCGAGCGGATGCCGACCGAGGGTCAGGCCCAGACTCGCGTAATCGGCGATGATGTTTTCGCCTTCTCCCGGCGCAGCCAGTTTCGCCACCGTCTCTCGCGCCGGCGCGCTGCGCAGCATGTCCGGTGTCCGGTCTACTCCCGCCGCGCGCCAATGTGCCTGCCGCCGATGCCCGGCAAGCGAAGCG
>DATFMS010000021.1:0-7798 GCA_035266805.1 Burkholderiales bacterium
CACGACCCGGCGCTGGTGTTCATCGCCTACCCGAACAACCCGACCGGCGTTCTCTACTGCGAGGACGACGTGCTCGCGATCCTTCGCGCGGCCAGCGGCCTGGTGGTGATCGACGAGGCCTACCACGTCTTCGCGCAGAAGAGCTTCATGCCGCGGCTGGCCGAGTTTCCCAACCTGGTGGTGATGCGCACCGTGTCCAAGCTCGGCCTGGCCGGCATACGGCTGGGCTACCTGGCCGCGCACCCGCGATGGGTCGAGCAGTTCAACAAGGTGCGCCAGGCCTACAACGTCAACGTCCTGACGCAGGCGGCGGCGCTGTACGTGCTCGAGCGCATCGAGGTGCTCGAGGCGCAGGCTGCGCGCATCCGCGCCGACCGCGCCGATCTGGGCGCCGCGCTGGGCGCGCTGAAGGCCGTTACCGTGTATCCGTCGCAGGCCAACTTCTTCATGATCCGGGTCGCCGACGCCGGCCGCACCTACGAGGCGCTGCGCCGCCAGGGGGTGCTGGTGAAGAACCTCGACAGCCCGGCGCTGTCCAATTGCCTGCGCGTGACCGTCGGCACGCCGGACGAAAACCGTATACTGTTGACTGCCCTGCGCGAAGCGCTCTGAGAACCCGATGCGTACCGCCGAAGTCGTCCGCAACACCAAGGAAACGCAGATCCGCGTCAGGCTCGACCTCGACGGCAGCGGCGCGGCCAGGCTCGCCACCGGAATCCCGTTTCTCGAGCACATGCTCGACCAGGTGGCGCGCCACGGCATGCTCGACCTCGAGATCGACGCCAAGGGCGACCTGCACATCGACGCCCACCACACCGTCGAGGACATCGGCATCACCCTCGGGCAGGCGTTCGCCAAGGCGATCGGCGACAAGGCGGGCATCAGGCGCTACGGCCACGCCTACGTGCCGCTCGACGAGGCGCTGTCACGCGTGGTGATCGATCTTTCCGGCCGCCCGGGGCTGCAGTTCCACGTCGCCTGGACGCGCGCGCTGATCGGCGAGTTCGACGTCGACCTGGCGCACGAGTTCTTCCAGGGCTTCGTCAACCACGCCCAGGTCACGCTGCACGTCGACAACCTGCGCGGCGACAACGCGCACCACCAGTGCGAGACGGTGTTCAAGGCTTTCGCCCGCGCGCTGCGCATGGCGGCCGAAGCCGATCCGCGCACGGCCGGGAGCGTGCCTTCGACCAAGGGCTCTTTGTAATTTGACAATCGCGGTCGTCGATTACGGCATGGGGAACCTGCGCTCCGTGTCAAAGGCGCTCGAGCGCGTCGCGCCCGCGGCCGGGGTGCTGGTTACCGCCGATGCGGCGGCGATCCGCGCCGCCGAGCGCGTGGTCGTGCCCGGACAGGGCGCGATGCCCGACTGCATGCGCGAGCTCGCCGCGCGCGGCCTGGTCGAGCCGGTGCTCGAGGCCGCGCGCGACAAGCCTTTTCTCGGCATCTGCATCGGCCTGCAGATGCTCTTCGAGCGCAGCGAGGAGGGCGGCGTGCAGGGGCTGGGCGTGATTGCGGGCACAGTGCGCCGCTTCGCGCCCGGCCTGCGCGATCCGGTCAGCGGTGCGCGATTGAAGGTGCCGCACATGGGCTGGAACGAAGTGGTGCAAACGCAAGGCCATGCGCTGTGGCAGGGCATCGCCGACGCCAGCCGCTTCTATTTCGTGCACAGCTACTATGCCGACGAGGCCGACCCCGCCGTGCGCGCGGGGCGGACGACCTACGGCGTGGCCTTTACCTGCGCGGTTGCGCGGGATAACATCTTTGCCGTACAGTTCCATCCGGAAAAGAGCCAAGCGGCCGGACTCCAACTCCTGCGCAACTTCGTTTACTGGCAACCCTGATTTTTCCAGCGCCCCCCGCGCAACCAGGCGGCACGGCGACGTGCCGCCGCCCGACACACAAATGCTGATCATCCCCGCGATCGACCTCAAGGACGGGCGCTGCGTGCGCCTCAAGCAAGGCGACATGAGCACCGCCACCGTGTTCTCGGAAGACCCGGTCGCCATGGCACGGCACTGGGCCGGGCAGGGCGCGCGGCGGTTGCACATCGTCGACCTCAACGGCGCCGTGGCCGGTCGGCCGAAAAACGAGAAGGTGATCCGCGCCATCATCGGCGCGGTCGGCGAGCAGCTGCCGATCGAGATCGGGGGCGGCATCCGCGACCTCGACACCATCGAGAGCTATATCGACGCCGGCGTGCAGTACGTGGTGATCGGCACCGCCGCGGTGAAGAACCCCGGTTTCCTGTCGGACGCCTGCTACGCGTTCCCGGGGCGCATCATCGCCGGCCTCGACGCCAGGGACGGCAAGGTCGCGGTCGAAGGCTGGTCGAAGATGACCGGGCACGACGTGGTCGACCTGGCGAAGAAATACGAGGAGTACGGCGTCGAGGCGCTCATCTACACCGACATCGGCCGCGACGGCATGATGGGTGGAATCAATATCGACGCCACGCTCAAGCTGGCGCAGGCGATCAAGACGCCGGTCATCGCTTCGGGCGGGCTGCACAGCGTGAAGGACGTCGAGACCGTATGCGCCAAGCTCGCGCCGGAGGGCATCATCGGCGCCATCGCCGGACGCGCGCTGTACGAGGGCGAGCTCGATTTCAAGCAGGCGCAGGCAGCCGCGGACAAGGCGCTGGGCAAGGAGTAGCGCGGTGTCGCTCGCCAAGCGCGTCATCCCCTGCCTCGACGTGACCGCGGGCAGGGTGGTGAAGGGCGTCAACTTCGTCGGCCTGCGCGACGCCGGCGACCCGGTCGAGATCGCCGCGCGCTACGACCAGCAGGGCGCCGACGAGCTGTGCTTTCTCGACATCACCGCCAGCTCGGACGAGCGCGACATCATCGTGCACGTGATCGAGGCGGTGGCCGAGCGGGTCTTCATCCCGCTCACGGTCGGCGGCGGGGTGCGCAAGGTCGAGGACGTGCGCCGGCTTCTCAACGCGGGCGCCGACAAGGTCTCCATCAATACCGCGGCGGTGCAGAATCCGGAGCTGGTGCGCCAGGCGTCGGGCAAAGTCGGCAACCAGTGCATCGTGGTCGCGATCGACGCCAAGCGAAGGAACGCCGGCGCGGGCTGGGAGGTCTATACCCACGGCGGGCGCCGTCCCACCGGCATCGACGCGGTCGAGTGGGCGCGCCGCATGGAGCAGGCGGGCGCCGGCGAGATCCTGCTCACCAGCATGGATCGCGACGGCACGCGCGAGGGTTTCGACCTGGGGCTGACGCGCGCAGTGTGCGACGCGGTGGGCGTGCCGGTGATCGCCTCGGGCGGCGTGGGAACACTCGAGCACATGGCCGAGGGCGTGCTCGAGGGCGGCGCCGACGCGGTGCTGGCGGCGAGCATCTTCCACTTCGGCGAGCACACCGTGGCCGAGTGCAAGGCACTGATGAAGGCGCGCGGGATCGAGGTCAGGTTATGAGCGAGGCGTGGCTGGACGAGATCGAGTGGAACGAGCAGGGGCTGGTGCCGGCGATCGCGCAGGACGCCGCCAGCGGCCGGGTGCTGACGCTGGCATGGATGAACCGCGAGGCCCTGGCCGAAACGGCCAGCAGCGGCCGCGCGGTGTACTGGTCGCGCTCGCGCGCGAAGTTGTGGCGCAAGGGCGAGGAGTCGGGGCACGTGCAGAAGGTGCTCGAGCTGAGGCTGGACTGCGATGCCGACGCGGTCCTGCTCAAGGTCGAGCAGGTCGGCGGCATCGCCTGCCACACCGGGCGCGAGAGCTGCTATTTCCGCAAGCTGGACAACGGGAGGTGGGTGACGACGGATCCGGTGAAGAAGGATCCTTCGCTCATCTACGGCAAGAAATGAAACCTGGATTGTACGAAGCGCTGGAGCGCATCGCCGCCGTGATCGAGCAGCACAAGGGCGGCGACCCGGAGAAGTCCTACGTCGCGCGGCTGACCGCGAAGGGCGCGGACGCGGTGCTGAAAAAGATCGGCGAGGAGGCCACCGAGACGGTGCTCGCGGCCAAGGGCGGCGACCGGCTGCAGCTGGTGCGCGAGACCGCGGACCTGTGGTTTCACTGCATGATCGCACTCGCACAGCACGGCCTGGGGCCGGGCGACGTGCTCGCCGAGCTGCACCGGCGCGAAGGCATCTCGGGAATCGACGAGAAGGCCGCGCGCGAAAAGAAACAGGGGCCGGGATGAACGATCCGAACTGCCTGTTCTGCAAGATCGCGCGCGGCGAGATCCCGGCGCAGAAGGTGTACGAGGACGACGACGTGCTCGCCTTCCACGACATCCGGCCGCTCGCCCCGGTGCACTTCATGATCATCCCCAAGCAGCACGTGGCTTCGCTGTACGAAGCCGGCATGGAGCAGCACCGCGCGCTCGGCAAGATGCTGGCGCTGGCGGGCGAGCTGGCGCGCAAGGAGGGCGCAAGCGACGGCTTTCGCACCATCATCAACACCGGCCGGGTGGGGCATCAAGAGGTGTATCATTTACACATGCACGTGATCGGAGGGCCGGATTCGCTCGGGCCCATGATCCAGCGGAGAAGATAGGAGGTTTTTATGGGTTCATTCAGCATCTGGCACTGGCTGATCGTGCTGGTGATCGTGATGATGATCTTCGGCACCAAGAAGCTGCGCAACATGGGCGCGGACCTGGGCGGTGCGGTGCGCGGCTTCAAGGACGGCATGCGCGAGGGCGCCGCCGACAAGGGCGCCGAGAACGAGTCCGCGCCGCAGGTCACGGGCAAGACGGTCGAAGGCGAGGTCAAGGGCAAGACCGAGAGCAAGGCTTAGATCATTTCCCGCCGAACCTTCTGACGGGCGCCCAGCGGGCGCCCTTTTCATCTCCGGACCCCACAAAGCCGACGTGTTCGATATCGGATTCACCGAGCTGATGGTGATCGGCGTGGTCGCGCTGGTCGTGATCGGGCCGGAGCGCCTGCCCGGCGTGGCGCGCACCGTCGGCCACCTGGCCGGGCGGCTGCAGCGCTACGTGGCGGACGTCAAGGCCGACATCAGCCGCGAAATGGAGTTCGACGAGCTGCGCAAGATGCGCGACTCGATGCAGCAGGCCGCCACCGAGGTCGAGACCTCGGTGCGTAGCGAGCTCGGCAAGACCGAGCAGGACCTCAACAAGACGGTCGCCGACGCAGTCGAGGACAAGTCGATTGCGCCCGAGCCGCCCGCGGTGCCCGCCGTGCCCGCGACGCCTGGGGCGCCCGAGGCGGCCGCCGCGCCCGAGGTTCCCGCTGAGCCGGTCAAGCCTGCCGCGCCGGCCAAGCACGAATGACCACCCAGGAATCGTTCATCTCGCACCTGGTCGAGCTGCGCTCGCGGCTGGTGCACGCGGTGGCCGCGGTGCTGGTGGTGTTCGTCGCCCTGTTCCTGTGGCCCGGGGCCGGGCCGATCTACGACTTCCTCTCGGTGCCGCTGATGCGCGCGCTGCCCCAGGGCAGCAAGATGATCGCGATCGGCGTGGTGACGCCGTTCCTGGTGCCGATGAAGGTGACTGCGCTGGTCGCCTTCCTGGTGGCGCTGCCGTACGTGCTGTACCAGGGCTGGGCGTTCGTCGCGCCGGGCCTGTATGAGCACGAGCGCAAGCTGGCGCTGCCGGTGGTGGTCAGCAGCACGTTTCTTTTCCTCGCCGGAGTGGCGTTCTGTTACTACTTCGTCTTCGTGCGGGTGTTCACCTTCATCCAGCACTTCGCGCCCGCGAGCATCACCCCGGCGCCGGACATCGAGGCCTACTTCAGCTTCGTCATCACCATGTTCCTCGCCTTCGGCATCACCTTCGAGATCCCGATCATCGTCATGGTGCTGGTGCGCGTCGGCGTGGTCAGCGTCGAGAAGCTGCGCTCTTTCCGCCCCTACGTCATCGTCGGCGCGTTCATCGTCGCCGCCGTCATCACCCCGCCGGACGTCGTCTCCCAGTTCATGCTCGCGGTGCCGATGTGCCTGCTCTACGAATTGGGCCTGTTCTTCGCCCGCTTCGTCACCAAGCGCGCCGCCGAGGCGAAGGAAGGCGGCGATGACGACGACGACAAGCCGATGAGCGACGAGGAAATGGAGCGCGAGCTCGACCGCAGCTAACGAATAATCGGGGTCAGAGTCGATTTATCCGGCCCGGGTCAGGCCGCCTTCCTGCCCCGCACCGTGTCCGCCGCCTCGTCCACCAGCGCGATCACGCGCTTGGCGTAGCGGTACAGGCGCTCTCCCTTTTCGGTCGGCAGCGCGCCGCGGCGGTGGCGCTCGAACAGCGCCACGCCGAGAGACTGCTCCAGCTTCCTGATGTGCGCCGAGACGTTCGACTGCACCGTGTGCAGCTGCGCGCTCGCCTGCACGAAGTTCTTCGCTTCGTACACGGCAATGAAGTAGCGCAGCTCTTTGACTTCCATCGCGCGTTGGACGATCCGATAAAAGTTGGCAGCGATCTGAATTCAAGCTATCACAATTTGGCGTTGGACGGTGTATCGGCCACCGGATAGCTTCATGTGCGAAGTCGTCTGCGCGGTTGCCTGGGGAGGCGCGGCAAGTGGGGGAGGCTCCGCTCTCTGAGGGGGAGTTCGTCTGGTTGGTCGGCAGCCTGTGCCGGATCAACCGGCTTCCGTTCGATCCCCGTCTCCTTCTGCAGCGATTTCCGGCGCCGCACCCGCAACGCCAGCTGCTTGAAGTCCTGCAGGCCTTCGGTTTCCGCACCGGAGAAGTTGCGCTCGATGCCGCCAAGTTCCCTTGTGTAGCCTTCCTGAAGGGGGAAACGGCGCGGCCGGCGATCCTCGTTCGGCGCGACGCCGAGCGACTGCTGTATTTCGAGGCCGGCTCGCAGGCCCTGGCGACCGTGCCCTTCGCCGAGGCGGCCGCCACCTTCGAGCCCGGCGCGCTGCTGGTGCGCCACGAGAGCGCGGCGGAGCCCGGCGGCGACGGCGCCGACGCGCCGGGCAAGTTCGGCTTTCGCTGGTTCGGCAAGGAGTTGCTCAAGCACCGGCGCGTGTGCCGCGACGTGCTCGCCGCCTCGCTCTTCATCCAGCTGGTCGGCTTCGCCACGCCGCTGGGGACCCAGGTCGTGATCGACAAGGTCGTCGTCCACCAGACCGGGAGCACGCTGGTGGCGATCGCGGTGGGCCTGTTCATGTTCGCTCTGTTCAACGCGGCCATGACCTGGCTGCGCCAGTACTTCCTGATCCACACCGGCAACCGGGTTGACGCGGTGCTCGGCAGCCAGGTCTTCCGCCACATCCTGCGCCTGTACCTGCCGTACTTCGAGCACCGCCCGACCGGGGTGCTCGTCGCCCGCGTGCACGCGGTGGAGACGATCCGCGACTTCCTCGCCGGCGCCTCGGTGTCGCTGCTGCTCGACCTGCCGTTCCTGTTCGTCTTCGTCGCGATGATGTTCTTCTACAGCTGGCAGCTCACGCTCATCGCCCTGGGCATGCTCGGCCTGGTCGCGGCGCTGAGCCTGGGCGTCACCCCCACCTTCCGCGCGCGCCTGAACCGCCAGTTCCTGCTCGGCGCGCGCAACCAGGCCTTCCTCACCGAGTACGTCTCCGGCATCGAGACCGTGAAGTCGCTGCAGATGGAGCCGCGGCTGGAGGAGCGCTACGACGAGATCCTCGCCAACTACCTCGCCTCGAGCTTCGCCACCCGCAAGCTCTCCAACACCTACAACGTCACCGCCAACGCGCTCGAGCAGGTCATGACGCTCTCGATCCTGTGCGCCGGCGCGCTGCTGGTGATGAGGAACGACGGCTTCACCATCGGCATGCTGGTCGCGTTCCAGATGTTCGCCGCGCGCATGAGCCAGCCGATGCTGCGCCTGGCGAGCCTGTGGCAGGAATTCCAGCA
>DATFMS010000022.1:0-2524 GCA_035266805.1 Burkholderiales bacterium
TTGAGGAACTGCTTCGGGATGATGGCGTCGGTATCGACGTTCGCCCGGTCCAGCGCCGCGACCAGTCCATCGAGACGTGTGAATTTCTGCATTGTGCTCACTTCTTCTCGTCCGCCTTCTTCTCGATCTTGCTGCCGACCTTCTGCAGATCCTTGCCCAGGCCTTCCATCGTATTGCAGCCGGCAAGGACAAACGAACCGGCCAAGGTCAACGCTACGAGTACACGATACATACCGCTTCCTCCCCTCTCGCTAGAACCCCGAGCGCACATCGACGAAATGCCCGGCAATCGCGGCCGCCGCCGCCATCGCCGGACTCACCAAGTGCGTGCGCCCGCCGTCACCCTGCCGTCCCTCGAAATTGCGGTTCGAGGTCGAAGCGCAGCGTTCACCGGGCTCGAGCCGGTCCGCGTTCATCGCCAGGCACATCGAGCAGCCCGGTTCGCGCCACTCGAAGCCGGCGTCGACGAAGATTCTGTCCAGCCCTTCCTGTTCGGCCTGGGCCTTTACCGGTCCGGAGCCCGGCACCACCATCGCCAGGCGCACGCTCGACGCCACGTGGCGCCCCTTGACGACTGCCGCCGCGCTGCGCAGGTCCTCGATGCGCGAGTTGGTGCACGATCCGATGAATACCTTGTCCAGCCTGATATCGCTGATTCGGGTGCGGGGCTTGAGCCCCATGTAAACGAGCGCGCGCTCGATTCCCTCGCGCTTGACCGCATCCTTCTCCTTGTCGGGATCGGGCACGGTCTCGTCCACCGGCACCACCATTTCGGGAGATGTGCCCCAGGTCACCTGCGGCTTGATCGCGCGCGCCTCCAGCGCGACTTCGCGCTCGAACTTTGCGTCGGGGTCGCTGCGCAGCATGCTCCAGTAGGCCACCGCCTGGTCCCACTCGGGCCCGGCGGGGGAAAAAGGCCGCCCCTTGAGGTACTGGATGGTGGTCTCATCGACCGCAACCATGCCGGCGCGGGCGCCGGCCTCGATCGCCATGTTGCACAGAGTCATCCTGCCTTCCATCGACAGCGCGCGGATGGCGCTGCCGGCGAACTCGATCGCGCAACCCGTGCCGCCGGCGGTCCCGATGCGGCCGATGATCGCGAGCGCAACGTCCTTCGCCGTGACCCCGCGTGCGAGCGGACCCTCGACCAGAACGCGCATGTTCTTCATCTTCTTGGTGACCAAGCATTGGGTCGCCAGCACGTGCTCGACTTCCGAGGTGCCGATGCCGTGCGCCAGGCAGCCGAAGGCGCCGTGGGTGCTGGTGTGCGAGTCGCCGCAGACCACGGTCATACCCGGCAGCGTGGCGCCGTTCTCGGGACCAATGACATGGACGATGCCCTGGCGCTTGTCGAGGAAAGGGAAATAGACCTTGGCGCCGAACTCGCGCATGTTCTTGTCCAGGGTTTCGACCTGCAAGCGCGCAATCGGGTCGCGGATGCCGTCGATGCCCTCCTCCCAACCCGTCGTCGGTGTGTTGTGGTCGGCGGTCGCCACCACCGAGCCGATGCGCCACGGCTTGCGTCCCGCCAGCTTGAGGCCCTCATAGGCCTGCGGGCTGGTGACTTCATGCACCAGATGGCGGTCGATATACAGCAACGCGGTGCCGTCGGCATCGACGTGCACCACGTGGCTGTTCCAAAGCTTGTCGTAAAGCGTTTGTGCCATGCCTTTGAGCGCGAAAGTGATCCGATGGAAGCTGTAAATTATCGCACACGCGAGGCGTCGTAGAGCTCCACCGGCTCAAGCCGAAACACCAGCCAGGCACCGATCGCGGCGCTGCCGGCGGCGAGCGAAAACGTCAGGGCAGGCCCGCCCGCTTCCCACCCCCAGCCCGCAATCAAGGCGCCCGAGGCGCCGCCGCCTCCGTATGCCAGGCTCGAGAACAGCGCCTGACCGCGCGCGTGCCTGGCCGCGGGGAACAGGCGGTGCACCGCCGCGACGGATGCGGCGTGAAAGGCGCCGAACGTGGCCGCATGCAGGAGCTGCGCGACGACGAGTACGGCAAGGTAGCCCGCCGCCCAGCCGATCGCCGCGAAGCGCACTACGGCCGCGAGCAGGCTGACGAGCAGGATGGCCGCAAGAGTGAAGCGCCGGAACAGCGCGGGAAGGTAGAGAAAGACCACGATCTCGGCCAGCACGCCGAGCGTCCACAGCGCGCCGATGGCCTTGCCGCTGTAGCCAAGCCGCTGCAGGTGCAGGGTGAAGAACGCGTACAGCGCGCCATGCGCGACGGCCATGCAGAACCCCGCGCCGATCAAGAGCCGCACCGACTGCGTTGCCCGGCCGGCCGCTGCGCCGGTATCGTCGCCCGAGCGTGGCGAAGCGCTGCCGCCGCCGGGAAGCGCGACGGAGACCGCGAGCGCCGCGAGTGCGAGTGCGAGAAGCACTCCGGCCAGGCTGGCGGAGGCATGGCCGTCGAGCCAGGCGCCGACCAGCAGCACGGCGACGATGAAGCCGATCGATCCCCAGAGCCGGATCGGACCGTAGTGTCCGCTGCGCCCGGCGAGCGCCGACAGGGTGAT
>DATFMS010000023.1:0-7658 GCA_035266805.1 Burkholderiales bacterium
GGGCGCCCGTTCAAGGCCTATTTGGTCAAGAATCCAGAGGGCCGCGTCGGCTTCGAGTTCGAGCCCCGCAAGCCTAAAGCTGCCTCCGCAGCGACACCTGCGCCCTCGCCGACCGCTGAAAAGAAGGCAGCTGCCACCGCCTCACGCAAAACAGCCAAAAAGGCGGCAAAGCCGACCGCCAAGAAGAAACGAGGCTAGATATCCAGGTTGCGCACGCCGAGCGCGTTCGACTCTATGAACGCACGACGAGGTTCGACTTCGTCGCCCATCAGCTTGGTGAAGATCTCGTCTGCCGCAATGCCGTCCTCGATCTGCACTCTCAACAGCCGACGCATCGCAGGGTCCATCGTAGTTTCCCAGAGTTGGGAAGGGTTCATCTCGCCCAGCCCCTTGTAGCGCTGCAGGCTCACCGATCTCTGCACTTCGGCCAGCAGCCAGCGCATGGCTTCGGGGAAGTCCTTCACCAGGTGTTTCTTCTCGCCGCGCTGCACGTAAGCGCCCGCGCCAACGAGGCCGCGAAGAAGTTCCGCCGTTTGCTGGATTTGCCCATAGTCGCCTGAAAGCAGGAACTCGGAGTCGATATGGCTTACCCGCATGTTGCCGTGACGCGTGCGCTCGATCCTGACCTGGTAGCGCTCCGTCTTCTCGTCAAAGCGGGCGCTTATGTGAATCCCGTTGCCCGGGATCGATGCCATCAGCGCCGCGGCCGACGCTTCCGCCGTCTCGCGTCGGGACAGATCGACCTGGACGCCACGCAACATCGCAGCAAGAACGTCCCGGTCCACCCAGCGGGAGACCCGCTCGATCACGGCTTCGGATAGAAGATAGGACTTCGCCAGCTCCGCTAGCGGCTCACCAGCAATCGGTTCCTGTTGCGCCGAGGGGTAAAGCGCGGCGTCGACCAGAGCCTGCTTGAGCATGAACGCGTTCAACTCGTGCTCGTCCTTGAGATAGCGCTCTTCCTTTCCCAGCTTTGCCTTGTACAACGGCGGCTGCGCAATATAGATGTGCCCGCGCTCCACCAGTTCCGGCATCTGGCGGTAGAAGAAGGTGAGCAGGAGAGTGCGGATATGAGATCCATCCACGTCCGCATCAGTCATGATGATGATGCGGTGATAACGCAGCTTCTCCGGGTTGTATTCTTCCTTTCCGATTCCGCAGCCTAGGGCAGTAATGAGCGTCGCTATCTCGGCCGAAGAAAGCAGTTTGTCGAAGCGCGCCTTTTCTACGTTCAGGATCTTTCCTTTGAGCGGCAAAATGGCCTGAAACTTTCGGTCGCGCCCCTGCTTTGCCGAGCCGCCAGCCGAATCGCCCTCCACCAGGTACAGCTCGCACTGGGCAGGGTCGCGCTCCTGGCAGTCAGCGAGCTTTCCGGGCAGTCCGACGCCATCGAGGACGCCCTTTCTGCGCGTCATCTCGCGCGCTCTCCGCGCCGCCTCCCTGGCGCGTGCGGCGTCGACGATCTTGCCGGTAATTACCCGCGCATCGGCCGGCCGCTCATCGAGATACTGACGCAGTTTCTCGGCAATAACCTCCTCCACCGCCGGTCGAACCTCGGAAGAAACGAGCTTTTCCTTGGTCTGCGAGGAGAACTTCGGCTCAGGGACTTTTACCGAGAGCACGCAGGCAAGCCCCTCACGCATGTCGTCGCCGGTCGTTTCAACTCGCGCCTTCTTCGCCAGGTCGTTTTCCTCGATGTACTTGTTCAGCACCCGCGTCATCGCTGCGCGTAGTCCAGTGAGGTGCGTACCGCCATCCTTCTGCGGGATATTGTTGGTGAAGCACAACACGGACTCCTGGTAGGAATCATTCCACTGCATCGCCACCTCGACCGTGATGCCCTCTCTGTCCCCCCTGGCGGTGAAAACGTTGGGATGCAAAACGGTTTTCGCGCGATTCATGTACTCCACAAAGCCCTTCACCCCACCCGAGAAGGCGAAGTTCTCCTCCTTGCCGGCACGTTGATCGATTAGAACGATCTTGGCGCCGTTATTCAGAAACGAAAGCTCTCGCAGCCTGCGCGCGAGGATGTCGTAGTGATAGTCGATATTCCCGAATACCTCACGCGAAGCTAGGAAGTGGACTTCGGTGCCGCGCTTTTCGGTGCTCCCGGTCACCTTCAACGGTTCGACCGCAACTCCGTCGCGAAACTCCATTTGGTGGACGCAACCGTCGCGCCAGACCGTCAGCCGCAGCCATTCTGAAAGCGCATTGACTACGGACACGCCGACGCCGTGCAGACCGCCCGAGACCTTGTACGTGTTGTTATCGAACTTGCCTCCCGCGTGCAGCTCGGTCATCACGATCTCGGCTGCCGAACGCTTGAGCTCGTCGTCTTCCTTTATGCCTGTGGGAATGCCGCGACCGTTGTCGAGCACAGAGATCGAATTGTCGGTGTGGATGGTTACGAGAATCTCGTCGCAGTAGCCGGCCAATGCCTCGTCGACAGCGTTGTCGACGACCTCGAAAATCATGTGGTGCAGGCCGGTTCCGTCTGACGTGTCGCCGATGTACATGCCGGGACGCTTGCGAACGGCTTCCAGCCCTTTCAATACCTTGATGCTGTCGGAGCCGTACTCGCTCGCGTCAGGCAGTAGTCTCTCGGGTTCTCCCACCTTGCCTATCCTCGTCTTTCGTTCGCCATCAGATGCGCATCGGCATCACAACGTACTTGAAATCCTGTTCGGAAGCGTAGGTCAGGAGCGCGCTGGAGGAAGAATCTCCGAAGCTGCACTCGACCGATGCGCCAGGGACGTTATTGAGCACATCAAGCAGGTAATTGACGTTGAAACCGATGTCCAGCGCGTCCCCGGAATAGATGACTTCGAGCTCCTCTTGTGCTTCTTCCTGCTCAGCGTTCGAGGACACGATCTTGAGGCTGCCATCGGTAAGAACCCAACGCACTCCGCGAAACTTTTCGTTGGACAGGATTGCCGCGCGCAGCAGCGCTTGGCGTAGCACCTCCCTATCCAGCGTAAGCGTGTTCTTGTGCTGGGTTGGGATCACTCGCGTGTAGTCCGGAAACTTCCCATCGACGAGCTTCGAGACCAGCTCCACCGCACCGAAGCTGAAGGAAGCTTGTGTGGCTGAAAGCTCGATCCTGACTTCCTCCTCGTCGTCAGCGAGAAGCTTGCTCAGCTCGAGCACCGTCTTGCGTGGAACGATCACCTCCTGCCGCGGCAAATCGGCGTCGAGTGCCATCGACGCGTATGCCAGGCGGTGGCCGTCGGTGGCGACCAGCTTGAGCTGCCTATCCTCCACCAGCATCAGCAGGCCGTTAAGGTAATAGCGGATGTCCTGCTGCGCCATGGCGTATTGAACCAGGCCAAGCAGCCTTCGCAGCGCCTTTTGCGCGACAGCGAAGCGCGCGACGTCTCCGGCCGGCTTGGACAGGCGGGGAAAGTCTTCCGCAGGCAAGGTCTGAAGCGTAAAGCGACTCTTCCCGGCTTTGACCAGCATGCGCTTATCCTGCTGCTGAAGCGTAACCTCCGCTCCTTCCGGCAGGGCGCGCAGGATATCGACCAACTTTCTCGCCCCAACCGTCACCGCGTGCGCTTCCCCGGGCTGTTCGAGGCGCGTGCTCGAAGTAATCTGGATCTCGATATCGGTCGCCAGGAACGAGAGTGAATTCGCGCTCCGGTCCATCAGGACGTTGGATAGGATCGGAAGCGTGTGACGGCGCTCGATAATCCCGCTAACCGAGGACAACGGTCCCAGGAGTTCGTCTCGCTTCGCTTTAACTAGAACCATTTTCTTACCTTAGTAATAGTTAATAGATAGGCCATTTGTTGGGGATAGAGCGAAAAACCCCTTGGCCGCGGGCAGTTGCGGCGCATTCTGGGCGTGTAAAAGCTGTGGAGGGCCTGTGCAGTCATGTGGATAGATCCGCGCACTTTGGTGTGGCGGTCCGTTTATGCACAATTTGCGCGGCGATCATGCACAGCTTGTTCATCCCTTGAGTACCTGTTCGAGCACGAGGTAGTCGCGATTGATGACAGAGTCTTTCTTGCGCAGCGTCGCGATGGTACGGCAGGCGTGAAGCACGGTGGTGTGGTCGCGGTTGCCAAACGCCTCTCCGATCTCCGGCAGGCTCATCTGGGTTAGGTCTTTGGCAAGCGCCATGGCGACCTGCCTCGGCCTGGCCACGTTACGGCTTCGCTTCTTGGAATGCATGTCAGAGATCCTGATCTTGAAATACTCGGCGACCGTCTTCTGAATGCCTTCAACGGTAATTTGGCGGTTGGCGACGTTCAGGATGTCGCGCAAGGCCTCCTTCGCCAGGTCCAGCGAGAGCTCGCGCGCCGTAAATCGCGAATAGGCAAGCACCTTTTTCAAGGCACCCTCGAGCTCGCGCACATTCGAGCGGATGTGCTTGGCAATAAAGAACGCTATATCCTCGGAAAGCGCGAGCGACTCCGCCTCGGCCTTCTTCAGCACGATTGCCACTCGCATCTCGAGTTCCGGCGGCTCGATCGCCACGGTGAGGCCCCAGCCGAAGCGCGAAATCAGCCGCTCCTCCATACCGGTAATCTCCTTCGGGTAGGTATCGCAGGTGATCACGATCTGCTTGTGCGCCTCGACCAGCGCGTTGAAAGCGTAGAAGAACTCTTCCTGCGTGCGCCCCTTGTTGGAGAAGAACTGGATATCGTCTATCAGCAACAGGTCGAGCGAATGGTAGTAGCGCTTGAATTCGTCGAAAGACCGCTGCTGGTACGCCCGGACCACGTCGGTGACGTATTGTTCGGCGTGAATGTACCGAATGCGCGCCTGCGCCCTCTGCTCGGCGAGGTGGTTACCGATGGCCTGGAGCAAATGCGTCTTGCCGAGGCCGACGCCGCCGTAGATGAACAGGGGGTTGTAGGAAATTCCAGGATTCTCGGCGACCTGGATGGCTGCCGCCCGGGCGAGCTGGTTGGCCTTGCCCGTGACGAAACTGTCGAAAGTAAAACCTCGGTTGAGCCGAGCGCGTTCCAGAATGGTCGGCACTTCGTTGCCGTCTCGCGTTGCACTGGAGGCGGGGCGCGGGGCGGGGTCGGTGCCGCGGGCAAGGACGAAGCGCAGGCCCAGGTCGCGGCCACTCGCCTCGGAGGCGAGCTTCTCAATGCGCGTGGCAAAGCGCTCGCGAACGAGTTCGAGAACAAACCGGTTCGGGGCCGCCAGGGTCAGCGTGCCTGACTCCGCGGCGCCCTCGGGCGAAAGCGGGCGGATCCAGGTGTTGAATTGTTGCGCGGGGAGCTCCTGCTCCAATCGCCGCAGGCACGCGTCCCACAGGTTCTGCATTGCGTTGTCGGCCTCGTTTTTGCGCTCGTTGCGGCGGGCTCGGAGGCGAGCGGAGTGGCTCGCCGGCGAAGCTGGAATCTTACCTTTTTCGCGACGAGTTATCCACAGGGATGTCTTTCTGAAGCCCTTAATTTGACAATGCCTATATGCGCACGCTCTAATACCCGCCTTTTTCGGATTGGTGCAGCGATGAAGCGTACTTATCAGCCGTCGAAGACGCGGCGCGCACGACGCCACGGGTTTCTGGTCCGCAGTCGTACGGCCAGCGGGCGCGCAGTATTGCGTGCGCGCCGGGCGCGGGGTCGCAAGCGCCTCGGGCTGTAGGACCTTTCGCAGGCGTGCTCGGCAGGCCTAAGCGGGCACGGCGGTACGGACTCGGAGCGGAGCGGCGCCTTACGCAGAGCGCGGTGTTTGTGCGGCTGCTGCGAGAGGGCAAACGCCGTAGCATTGGCGGTTACACGTTCTACCTGGGATGGCGCGAAGATGGCCCGCCGCGTCTTGGAATCCTGGTCACGCGAAAGCACTCAGCTCGGGCGACTGAGCGCAATCGCATCAAGCGCTGTATTCGTGAGGCCTTCCGCCTCGAGCAGGAGAGCCTCGGTGCGCTGGATGTGCTGGTGCGGCCGCCATATGGCGCCAAGCCGTCCACGCGAATGATGCTGCAACTGCGAGAACTTTTTAGTAGGTTGAACCGATGATTTCCTCGCTGTTGCGTTTCGCGGTAAGGGGCTACAGATACCTCCTCAGCCCCCTGCTGCCACCCTCCTGCCGTTTCTACCCGAGTTGCTCCGAGTACGCCGAGGAAGCCCTTGCCCTGCACGGCGCCTTGCGCGGCGGATGGCTGGCGGCACGACGCGTGTGTCGCTGCGGGCCCTGGAACCCAGGCGGCCACGACCCGGTTCCCGGGCCGCGACGCTGAATCGAACGGCGTTTATTGAATGGATACGCAACGACTGATTCTGTTGGTGATCTTCAGCTTCTCCCTGGTCCTGCTTTGGGACGCGTGGGAAAAAGCGAGCCAGCCGCCGCCGCAAGTCAGTGCGCCGGCCGCGCAGCGCCAAGGCGTTCCTACGCCGACGCCGCGGCCTGCCGCCAGCGCCGCGTCGACCGCGCCGGCCTCGCCGGCGCGAGCCGGCGGCGTGCCGGGCACCGAGGCGGCCGCCGCCCAGGGAGAGACGGTACAGGTGCGCACCGACCTCCTGTTGGCCACAATCAACACGGTCGGTGGCACGCTACAGCGCCTAGAGCTTCTGAAACACAAAGCCCAAGCCGACGAGAACAAGAATTTCGTGCTGCTCGGGCGGGACTACAACTACGAGGCCGAAAGCGGGCTGATCGGCGAAGGACTGCCGAACCATCGCACGATCTGGCGCATCCTGCCCGGGCCGCGCGAGCTGCGTCCGGGCGCCGACAAGCTGGAACTGCGGCTTGCCGCCGACGGGCCTAGCGGGCTGTCGGTGGAAAAGGTGTATACGTTCCACCGCGACCGTTACCTGATCGACGTTGCGTTCGAAATCAAGAACGAGGGGACGGCGCCGGTGACGGCAGACGCCTACTTCCAGCTGGTGCGCAACGACAAGGACCCGCCGGGCCAGACGCGTACACAGCGCACCTACTTCGGCCCGGTGATGTACACCGCGGAGTCGAAGTTCAAGAAGATCAGCTTCTCCGACGTCGAGGAGGGAAAAGCGGAGTATCCCAAGCACGCTGACGATGGCTGGATCGGCATCGTGCAGCATTATTTCGTCTCGGCCTGGGTTCCGCGCGGAAAACTGCCGCGCGAGTATTACCTGAAGCGGCTCCCCGACGGGCTGTTCGCTGCCGGACTCATCGTCGCCACGCCCCGCGTCGCCCCCGGCGCCAGTGCCCGCGTTGATGTGCCGATATTCGCTGGCCCGCAGGAACAGAAGCGGCTCAAGTCCGTGGCCCCTGGATTCGACCTGGTCGTTGATTACGGCTGGCTCACGATCATCGCGTGGCCGTTGTTCTGGCTGCTGGAGAAGTATCACAGCCTGTCGGGAAATTGGGGGGTGGCGATCATCCTGCTCACGATCACCGTCAAGCTGGTGTTCTTTCCGCTCTCGGCCGCAAGCTACAAGTCAATGGCGAAAATGAAGCTTGTCACGCCGCGCCTGACCAAGCTGCGCGAGATGTACGGTAACGACCGCGCCAAGCTTAATCAGGCGATGATGGAGCTGTACAAGACCGAGAAGATCAATCCGCTCGCCGGCTGCTGGCCGGTGGCGATCCAGATCCCGGTGTTCTTCTCGCTGTACAAGGTGCTGTTCGTCACCATCGAGATGCGCCACGCGCCCTTCTTCGGCTGGATCAAGGACCTGTCGGCGCCTGACCCGACGCACGTCTTCAACCTGTTCGGC
>DATFMS010000024.1:0-9854 GCA_035266805.1 Burkholderiales bacterium
AAGTTTTCGCTCTGCAATCCGAGGTTCGAGGAGATGCTCGGCTGGGGCCCCGGGGAGCTGATCGGCCAGCCGGGCGAGGTCATATATACCAGCCCCGAGAGCTACGCCGAGCTCGGGCGGGTCGCGGTGCCCGTGCTGCGGGAGGGCAAGCAGCTCGACCTGGAATGGGAATTCAAGCGCAAGGACGGGTCGATCTTCTTGTGCCGAGTGATCGCCAAGGCGATCAATCCGAGCCAGACCCAGCAGGGAACGATCTGGATCGCCGAGGACATCACCGAGCGCAAGCGCCACAGCGACGAGGTCAACCGGCTGCTGCGCGAACAGGAGGCGATTCTCGGCAGCGCGTCGATCGGCATCGTGTTCATCAAGGACCGCCACATCGTGCGCTGCAACCGGCGCTACGAGGAGATGTACGGCTACGGCCCGGGCGAGATGGACGGCAAGCCGACCAGCATCCTGTACGCCGACGAAGAAGGCTTTCGTGCCGGGGGCGGCGCATACGCCGATCTGGCCAAGGGGCAGACCTTTCGCCGCGTCCAGCTGCGCCGGCACAAGGATGGCAGTACCTTCTGGACCCGTACCGACGGGCGCGCGGTCGATTCGCGCCATCCGGAGAAAGGCTCGGTATGGACCGTCGAGGACATCACCGAACAGCGGCGCGCGGAGGATGAGCTCGCGCGACTGTTCGCCGAGCAGCAGGCGCTGCTCGACAACGTGGTGGTCGGCATCGCCTTCGTGCGCGAGCGCGTGGTGCAGCGCTGCAACCAGCGCTTCGAGGAGCTGTTCGGCTACGCGCCCGGCGAGGGACAAGACCTCCCGGCGCGCGCCCTGTACTTCACCGACGAGGAGCACGCGGCGCGCGGCGCGACCTACGCCGAGCTGGACCAGGGGCACTCGCACCAGCGCGAACAGTTCCTGCGCCGCGCCGACGGCGCGGGCTTCTGGTGCCGGGTCTCGGGCCGCGCAGTCGAGCCCGGCAATGCGGCCAAGGGCTACGTCTGGCTGTTCGAGGACATCACGCTCGGGCGCGAGACCGAGGAACGGGTCCGCCGCGCGCTCGCCGAGCAGCAGCTGATCCTCGACAACGCCACGGTCGGCATCTCGTTCGTCAAGAACCGCGTCTACCAGCGCTGCAACCCGAGATTCGAGGAAATGTTCGGTTACGCGCCGGGCGAAATGATCGGTCAGAGCACCGCGATCGTCTTTCCCAGCGAGGAAGACTACAGGCAGGCGGGCGAGTCGCGCTACGAGGCGCTGGCGAGCGGCGAGCGATCGACCGACGAGCGCCAGCTCAAGCGCCTGGACGGCACGCTCATCTGGTGCAAGATCGTCGGCCGTGCGATCGACTCGTCGCGGCCGCACGAGGGCACGATCTGGATCTACGACGACATCAGCGCCGAGCACGCCGCGCGCGAGTCGCTCGAGCAGGCCGTCACCCAGCGCACCGCGCAGCTGGCGGACGCGAACCGGCTGCTCGAGGGCCAGATTGCCGAACGCAAGCAGGCCGAGCAGCGCGCTCAGCACCTCGCCGACCACGACGCCCTGACGGGGCTGCCGAACCGGCGCCTGCTCGAGGACCGGCTGACGCAGGCGCTCGCGCTCAGCTATCGCAATCGCGAGCAGACTGCGGTGATGTTCGTCGACCTGGACCGCTTCAAGACCATCAACGACTCGCTCGGCCACGCGGTCGGCGACGTGCTGCTCAAGGAGGTGGCCAAGCGCCTGGTCGCGCAGCTGCGCGACGGCGACACGATCTGCCGCATCGGCGGCGACGAGTTCGTGGTCGTTCTGCCCGAGATCAAGCGCGCCACCGACGCGGCGCACGTGGCGCAGAAGGTGATCGAGCAGCTGTCGTTGCCGACCGTGGTCGAAGGGCGCGAGCTGCACGTCACGCCGTCGATCGGCATCAGCATATTCCCGGAAGACGGGCGCGACGCCGAGACGCTGATCCGCAACGCCGACGCGGCCATGTACCACGCCAAGGAGATGGGGCGCGCCAACTACCAGTTTTTCACCGACCAGATGAACCTGTCCGCGTCGCGGCGGCTGGCGCTGGAGAACGATCTTCGGCGCGCGCTGCAGAAGGGCGAGCTGCGGGTGCACTACCAGCCGATCGTGGAGCTCAAGGGCGGTTGCGTGGCCGGGCACGAGGCGCTGGTGCGCTGGCAGCATCCGTCGAGAGGGCTGGTGCCGCCGTCGGAGTTCATTCAGCTGGCCGAGGACACCGGACTGATCCTCAACATCGGCGAGTGGGTGCTGCGCGAGGCCTGCCGCTGGGCCACCTTCATCGGCATCGACCGGGGCCTGCCGGTGTCGGTCAACCTCTCGGCGCGCCAGTTCGGCGATCCGACGCTGGTCGATACGGTGTCGCGGGCGTTGCAGGAAAGCGGATTGCCCGCGAGCCTGCTCGAGCTGGAGATCACCGAGTCGACGGCGATGCAGCACACCGACGTCACGGCGGCGACGTTCGCCAAGCTCAAGCAGCTCGGGGTATCGATCGCGATCGACGACTTCGGCACCGGCTACTCGAGCCTCGCCTACCTCAAGCGCTTCGCGGTCGACAGGCTCAAGATCGACCGCTCGTTCATCGCCGACATTCCGGGCGACAAGGACCACAAGGCGATCGTCGCTGCGGTGGTGGCGCTGTCGCACGCCCTCGGCCTCAAGGTGGTGGCCGAAGGCGTCGAGACCGAGGCGCAGATGGAGTTTCTGCAGACCTGCCGCTGCGACTACCTGCAGGGCTACCTCGCCGGGCGCCCGGTGGACGCGGACACGGCGGCGAAAGAATACGTCTGAGCAAGCTGCCGCTGCATTTTTCGCACGCCAACGGATTCCCGTCGCCGTGCTACGCCCAACTGTTCGAGGCGCTCGGCAGGCGCTACCGCATCGGCTGGATCGAGGCGATCGGCACGGACCCGCGCTATCCGGTCAGCGAGGGCTGGCCGCACCTGGTCGAGCAGCTGATCGACGCGCTCGAGCGCGAATACGGCGGCACGCCGGTGCTCGGCGTCGGGCATTCGCTCGGCGGCTATCTGAATTTTCTCGCCGCGGTCAGGCGGCCTGAGCTGTTTCGCGCCATCGTGCTGCTCGATGCGCCGCTCATCGGCGCCCTGCGCGGGCGCATGCTCGGCGCCACCAAGCGCCTCGGCATCGTCGACCGGGTGACGCCCGCGGGCGCGACGCGCGACAGGCGAAGCCACTGGGACAGTCGCGAGGAAGCGAAGCGCCACTTCCGCAGCCGTCGCCTGTTCCGCCACTTCACCGAGACCTGCCTCGACGATTACGTGCGTTACGGCCTGGTCCGCTCGGGCGGTGCGCTCAGGCTGCGCATCGACCCGCAGATCGAGTACCAGATCTACCGCACCATCCCGCACGGCATGAGCCGTCACCTGCGCGCGCTGCGCGTGCCGGCGGGGTTCATTGGCGGCGAGCATTCGGACGTGGTCCGGCGCGCCGGGCTCGCCGCGACGCGGCGCCGCTTCGTGCTGCGCAAGGTGCCCGGCGGGCACCTGTTCCCGTTCGAGCATCCGGCTGCGGCGGCCGCGGCAGTGATGGAGCTTGCCGACGCGCTGTGCCGCTGACGCCTCAGATCGTGCGTGCGCGCCGTTGCCTGAGAATTGCCTCGAGCGCCTTGATGTTGAGCTCGACGCCCTCCAGGTTCGGATTGACCTCGAGCGCGCGACGGAACCAGGCCAGCGCCTGCGCGTAGTCGTCCTGCGCCAGGTAGATCTGCCCCAGCCCCGACAGCGCGCCGAAGTGCCGCGGGTTGCGCTTGAGCACCTGTTTGCAGTCGGCGATCGACTTGCGGTACCGGCGCACCAGGAAATACGCCGTCGCGCGCTTGTTCCACGCTTCGGTGAACGACGGCATGCGGCGAATCACCTCGGAGAACGTCTCGATCGCCTGCTGCAGGCGGCCGCCGTTCATTTCCTCGACCCCGCGCGCCAGCATCATGTCGAGCGCGTGGTCGCCCGAGCGGCTCCACAGCACCCACAGCGCGCTCTCGGCGTAACTGCGCACCCGCGCGCTGTCGTCGCGCAGCCTCGGGTAGAGCAGATCGGCGTCGCCCGCGGCGCCGTGATTGGCGATCCAGGCGATCGCCTCGGCCCGCCGCGCGGGGTCGTCGGTGCCCAGCTCGGCCAGCGCCGCACCGCGGTCGGCCGGCGGCGCCGGGAATGCCGACGCGGCATGCAGTGTTAGCCCCAGCAGGGCTGCGCACAGAAATACGGTGGCGCGGTTTGGCATGGTTGGCCCCTTGTGAGGAGAACACATGAAAACCCTGAATAGTTCCCTGATTTTGGCCCTGATCGCGGGCTTTTGCTGGCTCCCCGGCGGCGCGCTGGCGGCCGGCGGGGGCGGCGGCGACACCGTCTCGGAGGCGCCGCAGGACCCGGCTATCGCGAGCGCCCAGGAAGCGATCGCGGCGAAGGACTGGAGGCGCGCCGCGGCGGTGATGCACGAGGCGCTCGCCTCGCACCCCGGCAACGCGGACTACCACAACCTGTACGCCTACGCGCTGCGCAAGGGTCCGAACCCGGATATGAAGGAAGTGTTCCGGCACTACGAGGAGGCGCTGCGCATCGACCCGGGCCACCGCAACGCGCACGAGTACATCGGCGAAGCCTATCTGCAGGTCGGCAATCTCCCCAAGGCGGAGGAGCACCTGGCGGCGCTGGACAAGCTGTGCTGGCTGCCCTGCGAGCAGTACAGCGAGCTGAAGGAAGCGCTCGAGGACTACCAAGCGAAGCACCGCTAGCGCGGCTACGAACCCGGGAGGGCGCTAGTCAGATGGGGCTTGCTCTGCAAGCACTCTATCCAAAGAGGCTGTCCACGCTTCCTGTTTCGTTACGAGGCTCGTCCGACGTGGCAGTGACAACTGCGATGACCGACTCGGAACTAGCAGTGGCGAATCCGAAGGCGCAAGCCTTGTATCTGCCCGGAGGCACATCCAGCCGAACCGTGCCTTCGACCTCTTGCTTGTCCCACGGTTCGTCGAGGAATTGGGCAAATTCCGCCATCCCCAGGGCACCGGTGGGCACGTCGATGACCACCGTTGGCGTCGACGATCTCAGCTTCTTGTATTCCGCCGCCGTCAGCACGGGCTCGGTGGCATCGATCAGGCGCAACTCGGCCTTGTAGACGCCGTCCCCGCCCGTCGCAAACGACAGGCGCTCGCCGCGATTCGTCCATTGAACCATCTGCTGGTCAAACGTCGCGTCCTCACCCGACGTTGCGAAACGGGCGCGGTCGCCCAGGCTGATTGTTCCGCCCCCGACCGTGACGATTCCTTTCGCTTTGCCGAGGACCTTGTGCTTGTCTCCGCCCGTCTTTTCGAGCCACTTGGCTATGATCTTGGAGAGCTTGCGCCGCTCATCCGCCGGAAAGGTGTGGACCTCGGCAGCGCGCTGAACAATGGCGCGGTAAAGTCCGAGCTGTTCCGCCGAATCGAGTCCGGCGGCGAATGCCAAACCGGCAAAAAAGCTGGACCTCTTGAGGTGGCTTCGCTTGTCGCGAAAATCGTCGGCACGCGTCGCCAGGTCCCAGTAGTGGCGCGCCAGGGTATCCAGTTCCTCCGGCGCCGCCTTCTTCGGGTTCCGGACAATGCGCTTTTCCAGCTCGACGATCGAGTCCATTGGACGTCTCTCTCGCGCAAATGATTCTACTCTGACGACCTTCCTACCGGCAGAAGGGCCAGATGTCGAAAAAGCTGTCGCATCTGAATTCCTGCTCACAACGTCTGAGCTGCGCGCCGTATGCGCGCGCGCGGTAATCGACGCTTGCGGCCACCCGCAGCAGATGGCGATTGTGACGCCACGCCCCCGATCTGTAGCCGCCGATCCCTTCGTGGTAGGCGATGTAGAGGTGCTTGGCGTCCCGGTACGAGATCCCCAGCGCCGCGTGCGTCTTGTGGTTGTACCAGCCCACGAAATCCAGCGCATCCTCCATGTCCGTGCGCCCCTTGAACCAGCCGTCGGTCTCCTTCAGGTATTCGTCCCAGGCGGGATCTTGCGCCTGCGCGTAGCCATAGGCCGACGAGTCCCGTGGCAGCGGGATGACACCCAGGAACCAGTCGCGCTTTGGCCTGATGTCGGCGCGGTAGCCGGATTCGTGGCGGACGAACGCCATCAGGACATACGATGGGGTGCCCCAGCGCTTTTCGGCGTGCTTGGCATAGTCATACCAGTCCGGGTACTGGCGAAACACGGCGCAGAGGTTGTCCGAATCCCGGGGCGGTGCGGAAGCACAGGCGGCCAGCACCGCCATCGCGGCAACCGCGGTCATCCAGGATCGGTGCCGCAGGCGCTGTGATCCCGACATTCGGGTATTCTACCGACCCCCATGAGCGCCCGAACCTATCGCGACCTTCCCACCGACTCGACCACGTTCTATCCGCGCCTGATCGGCACGCATGGCGCGGTCGCCTCCAACTCCTACCTCTCGGTCAACGCCGGCGTTGACGTGCTCAAGGCGGGCGGCAACGCATTCGACGCCGCCGTCGCGGCGACGCTGGTCGAGGGCGTGGTCAACCCGCACATGCACACCATCGGCGGCGAGTGCCCGATGCTGGTGCGGCTGGCGGGCGAATCGCGCGTGATCTCGGTCAACGGCAACACCGCCGCGCCGGCGAAGGCGACGCCGGCGGCCTACCGCGCGCGCGGCCTGGCCGACGTTCCCGACAGCGGGATTCTCGCCGCGGGCGCGCCGGCAGCGTTCTCCGCCCTGATGACCGCGCTCACGCGCTGGGGCACGATGAGCCTCAAGGACGTGTCGTGGCACGCGCGCGAGCTCGCGGCGAAGGGTTTCCCGATGCACGCGGGGCTGCGCGATTCGCACAAGTACGGCCTGACCGTGCTGCGCGAGAAGTTCGTTTCGGAGTGGCCGGCGAGCGGGCGGCTCTACATTCCGGGCGGACGCGTGCCGGAGGTGGGCGAGCTGCTGAAGAATCCGGCCTATGCGCGGGTGCTCGACTATCTCGCCGGCGAGAAGGACCCGCTCGCCGCGTTCTACAGAGGCGAGGTGGCGGACGAAATCGCGAAATTCTCGCGTCAGCGCAACGGCTTTCTCGAGCGCGAGGACCTGGAGCGCTTCGAGACCCGGCTCGAGGAGCCCGTGCGGCTGCGCTTTCGCGACAGCGAGCTGTTCAAGTGCGGCTTCTGGGGCCAGGGGCCGGCGGAGCTGCAGACCATCGCCCTGATGGCGCGCCACGGCGTGGAGGCGATGACGCCGGGCGGCGCGGACTACTGTCACCTGCTGATCGAGGCGATGAAGCTCGCCTTCGCCGACCGCGAGCAGTACTACGGCGACCCGTCGCAGACCATGGTTCCGTCCGACATCCTGCTGTCGGACGCGTACAACGACGAAAGGGCGAAGCTGATCGATCTGCGCCGCTCGAGCCTCGAGCTGCGCCCCGGCGACGCGCGCCGCAACGCGGCGCTGCTGGCCGAGGACGAGCGCTTCTCGCCCGGGCACTGGGGCGCCGGCACGGTGCACGTCGACGTGGTCGACGCCAGGGGCAACATGGCTTCGTTCACGCCGAGCGGCGCCTGGCTGATGTCCTCCGAGGTGATCGAGCCGCTGGGCTTTCCGCTTTCGGTGCGGATGATGACCTTCTATCTCGGCCCCGAGCACCATCCCAACGTGGTGGCGCCGGGCAAGCGCCCGCGCACCACGCTCACGCCGTCGCTCGCGTTCAGGAACGGCAAGCCGTGGATGACCTTCGGCACCATGGGCGGCGACAACCAGGGCCAGTGGCTGCTGCAGTTCTACCTCTACCGCGTGGCCTTCGGCATGACGATCCAGCAGGCGATCGAGGCGCCCAAGCTCTCGACCGAGCACTTTCCCGGCTTCTTCGCGCCGCACCGCGGCTATCCGAACCGGGTGCGCATCGAGCCGCGCTTCGGCAAGAAAGTGCTGGACGAGCTCAGGCGCCGCGGCCACGAGCTCGACGTGGCGCCGGACTGGACCGAAGGTTTCGTTTCGGCAGCCCAGTTCGACGAGGCGAGCGGCCTTATCGAGGCCGGCTGCGACCCGCGCGGCGCGAAGTCCGAGGTTTTCCCGGCTTACGCTTTTTGCTGGTAGCGGCGGAATTGCCGTAGCGTTTGCGCGCCAGCTCCGCGCCCGCCCCCAACGCCTTCAGTTTGGCGATCGCGATCTCGCGCTGCATCGGCGCCATGCCGCAGTTGGTGCAGGGGAAGAGCCGGTTCATCGGCACGTACTTCAGCGCGCGGCCGATGGTGGCGGCGACCTCGGCGGGCGTTTCGATCTTGTCCGAGGCGACGTCGATCACGCCCACCAGCACGTCCTTGCCCTTGAGCAGCGCCATCAGCTGCGGCGGCACGTGCGAGTGGATACACTCGAGCGAGACCTGCTTGATCTTGCTCTTGGCGAGCGCGGGGAAGATCTTCTCGTACTGGCGCCATTCCTCGCCCAGGCTCTCCTTCCAGTCGATGTTCGCCTTGATGCCGTAGCCGTAGCAGATGTGGACCGCGGTGGTGCACTTCAGGCCGCGCGCGGCGCGCTCGAGCGCCTTGACGCCCCACTTGACCACGTCGTCCATGTAGACGTTGAACGCCGGCTCGTCGAACTGGATCGTGTCGACGCCGTCCTTCTCCAGCGCGCGCGCCTCCTGGTTGAGCAGGTCAGCGAAAGCCATCGCCAGCTTGACCTTGTCGCCGTAATAGCGGTCGGCGATGGTGTCGACGATCGTCATCGGTCCCGGCATCGTGATCTTGAGCTTCCTGCCGGTGTGCGCGCGCGCCAGGCGCGCCTCGATTTGGTGCACCCGGCCTTTCAGGCGCACCGGACCCGTCACCACCGGCACCATGGCCTCGTAGCGATTGTCGCGGATCCCCATCTTCACCTTGTGCTCGAAGTCGATGCCTTCGACCGCCTCGAGGAAGCCGTGCACGAAATGCTGGCGCGACATTTCGCCGTCGGAGACGATGTCGATGCCGGCGTCTTCCTGCTCCTTCAGCCACAGCAGCGTCGCGTCGCGCTTGGCGCGCGCAAGGTCGTCGCCGGACGATTGCCAGGTCGGCCACAGCTTGTTCGGCTCGGCGAGCCAGAACGGTTTGGGCAGGCTGCCGGCGATGGTAGTCTTGAACATGACGCGGTCTCCTCCTGTATCGACCGCGCCAAGTCTACCGCGTGAGAGGCGCAAGGGAATGGTCAAGAACGTCGCGCTGGTGCTGGTGATCGTCCTGCTCGCGCTGCTGGCCTGGGTGGGGTTCCACTCGAGCGGTGTGACGATCGTAGTGAACGGACGCGAGCTCGCCGGGCCGGTCAAGCTCGCCGCCGAGGGCTGGGGCCTGCTGGTGGGAATCGTAGGCCTGTTCTGCGCCGCGATCCTGCTCACCTTCGTCTTTGCCGGCATCGGCCTGATCCTGCTCGGCGTGTTCGTCATTGCCGGCCTGGCAATGGTGTGGCTCGCGTTTCCGTTCCTGCTGCCGCTGCTGATTCCCCTGGCGATCGTGTGGCTTTTCGTCGCCGCGGTGCGCGGGCGCAAGGACCGCGAAGGCTAGGCGGCGGCCGCCGCCGGGCGCCGCGCCTCGCGGATCGGCAGGTTCACGAGGGCGGCGAACAGGCAAAGCGCGATGTCGGTCCACCACATCGCGTCGTAATTGCCGGTCGCGACGAAAACCTTGCCTCCGAGCCAGGCGCCGAGAAAGCCGCCGACCTGGTGCGACAGCATTACCACGCCGAACAGGGTGGCCAGGTACTTCGGTCCATGCAGCTTGGCGACCAGGCCGACCGTCGGCGGCACGGTCGAAAGGTAGGTGAAGCCGATCGCGGCAGAGAAGACGAGGAAGCTGAGCTCGGTCTTGGGCGCGAAGAGGAAGAACACCAGGATGATC
>DATFMS010000025.1:0-4063 GCA_035266805.1 Burkholderiales bacterium
TCGCCGCGGCCGCGATCCTGATCGCGACCGCGGCAAACAACCTCGCCAAGGGGGTCTACGCCTACGCGCTCGCCTCGCGCGCCGCGGGAGTGGCAAGCCTCGCCCTGCTGCTCGCGCTCGCCGCGCTCGGCATCGCGCCGCTCGCATGGCTGTGAGCCCGGACGCCCTCGTCCTCGCGATCGACCAGGGCACGCATGCGAGCCGGGCGCTCGTGTTCGACGCGCGCGGCGGTATCGTATCGAGCGGCGAGCAGGAACTCGCCTTGGCGCGCCCGCAGCCCGGCTGGGCCGAGCAGGACGGGGAAGAGGTCATCGCCTCGGTGTTCGCCGCGCTCGAGCGCGCGCTCGCGCCTCTCGGCGCGCGCCGGGCCGGACTCGCCCTCGCCGGCTTGTCGAGCCAGCGCGCGAGCTGCGTCTGCTGGGACCGGCGCGACGGCCGGCCGCTGTCGCCGGTGTTCAGCTGGCAGGACCGGCGCGCGCACGCCTGGATCGCCGGGCTCGAGCCCGTGCACGGTGATGCCGTGCACCGCAAGACCGGCCTCTACCTGTCGCCGCACTACGGTGCGAGCAAGCTGCGCTGGGCGCTCGAGCACCTGCCGCCGGTCGGCGCCGCGGCGCAAGAGGGTTTTCTCGCCTGGGGGCCGCTGGCGAGCTTCCTCGTCTTCCGCCTGCTCAAGGAGCGGCCGCTCGCCGCCGACCCGCAGTGCGCCGCGCGCACCCAGCTGTGGAATCTCGCCACGCGCGACTGGGACCCCGAGCTGCTGGCGCTGTTCGGCCTGCCGCAGGGCTTCCTGCCGAAGAGCATGCCGACCTGCCACGACTGGGGAACGCTGGACGTGGCCGGCCCGGCGCTGCCGCTCAAGGCGGTCAACGGCGACCAGTCGGCGGCGGTGTTCGCCTTCGGCTGGCCCGAGCCAGACTCGGCCTACGTCAACATCGGCACCAGCGCGTTCGTGCAGCGCGCGCTCGAGCAGGCGCCGGGCCACGTGCCGCGCCAGCTCACCGGCATCATCCTCGACGACGGCCGCCGCACCGTCTGGATGGTCGAGGGCAACGTCAACGGCGCCGGCACCGCGCTCGAGTGGCTGCGCGCGGAGCTGAAGATCGAGGACGTGCTGGGGCAGTTGCCGCACTGGCTGGAGCAGGCGGGCGAGCCGCCGCTGTTCCTCAACGGCATCGCGGGGCTGGGCGGGCCGTTCTGGCAGGCCGAGTTCGCCTCGCGCTTCATCGGCGACGGCGAGCCCTGGCAGCAGGCGGTCGCGGTGGTCGAGAGCATCGCCTTCCTGCTGCAGGCGAACATCGACCACATGGCGGCCCACGTGCCGCCGGCGCGGCGCATCCGCGTCAGCGGCGGGGTGTCGCGCCTGGACGGGCTGTGCCGGCGCCTGGCTGCGGTGAGCGGCCTGCCGGTGCTGCGGCGCGACGACCCGGAAGCGAGCGCGCGCGGCATCGCCTACCTCGCGGCGGGGCGTCCCGCGGGGTGGAACAGCGCCGCGAAGGAAGACCGCTTCGAGCCGGCCGAAAACGCGGCGCTCGCGGCGCGCTACCGGCGCTGGCGCGAGCTGATGAAGCAGGCGACGGGAGTCTGAACGGGCAAGACGGGGGGCATGCGATGCGAGCAGCGGTGATCGGAGGCGGTGCGTTCGGCACCGCGATGGCGTGCGTGGTCAGGCGCGCGGGCAACGAGACCGCGCTCTGGGCGCGCGAGCCGGAGGTGGTCGAGAGCGTCAACCGCGACGGGGTGAACGCGGCGTTCCTGCCCGGGGTGAAGCTCGAGCCCGGGATCCGCGCCAGCAACGATCTCGCACAGGCGCTCGCGGGTGCCGAGTTCGTGTTGCTCGTGGTGCCGGCGCAGTACCTGCGCAGCGTCGCGCAGCAGATGCAGCCGCTGCTCGCCGCAGGCACGCCGGTGGTCAGCTGCGCCAAAGGCATCGAACGCACCAGCTGCGCGCTGATGCCCGAGGTGGTTGCGGAAACGCTGCCCGCGGCGACCGTTGCGGTGCTCGCCGGGCCGTCGTTCGCCAAGGATATCGCAACCGACCTGCCGACCGGCGTCACCCTGGCTTGCGCCGACCCTGCGGTGGGCGAGCGTCTGGCGCACGCGATCGGCACGCCGCGCTTTCGCACTTACCTGTCGGTCGACGTGACCGGCACCGCGCTCTGCGGCGCGATGAAGAACGTGTTCGCGATCGCCTGCGGCATCGCCGAGGGCAGGAAGCTGGGCGAAGGCGCGCGCGCGACGCTGATCGCGCGCGGTCTGGCGGAAATGGCGCGCCTGGGACTCGCCAAGGGGGCACGGCTGCAGACCTTCCTCGGACTGTGCGGCGTCGGCGACCTGACCATGACCTGCAACGCGGCGCACTCGCGCAACACCTCGCTCGGCATCGCCATCGGCCAGGGCCAGAAGTGGCACGACATCCTGGGCGAGCGCAAGGTCGTCACCGAGGGCTTCTGCTCGGTCGAGGCCGCGGCGACGCTCGCCCACCGGCTGAAGCTGGACATGCCGATCACGCTCGCGCTGGAGGAGATCCTGGTGCACGACGCCGACGTCGACCAGGTGATCGGCAAGCTGATGGCGCACCCCTACGACTTCGAGTGGGAGGCGCCGAGCTCCCAGACCCTGCGCCCGAAGGCGGGGTAGTTCGCCGCGATCTCGCGCGCGACCGGCCCGCGCAGCAGCGCGAGGTCCGCCGGCGAGGGCTCCGCCGTGGCGGGGACTGCGGGGCCGCAGTCGAAATCGAACCCGGTGCACTCGCGCACCTCGTCCAGGCTCGACCCCGGGTGCACGCTCTCAAGCATGAAGCGGCGCTTTTCGGGCTGCCAGGCGAACAGCGCCTTGCCGGTGAGCAGCGCCTGCGGGCCGCCGCGGCGCCACACTCCCGGCGCGCTCGACCCCGGCGCGCTGACGAACTCGACCTTGGGCACCAGCACGCGGCGCGAGTGCTCCTCGCGGAACAGGATCGTGCGGCGCGCCGTGAAGTACATGAACGCCGAGCCGAACGAGCCGGGAAAGCGGCGACCCTCGGCACGCACCAGGTTGACGTTCGCCTCGCCGTCTATCTGCGCGCCGCCGAGGAAGAAGACGTCGATCCTGCCCTGCCCGGCGAGGTCGAACAGCTCGCGCGAGCCTTCGCTGAAGGGGTTGCCCTTGCGCTTGTGCAGCAGGGAAACCCTGAGCTTCTTCCCCTGCGCAGCCAGCAGCGCGCACGCCGTGGCCGGGATCGGCGAGGCGGCGCCGACGGCGACGTGCGCCGCGTCGCCGATCAGCCGCGCGATCACGCAGGCGAGAAGTTCTTCTCTGGCGTAAGGACCCATTGCTCGAGGTAGCGTCGGAATCCCTCGCGGGTCTTGGCCGCCTTGGCGTATGTCATCAGGTGCGCGTCGTCGATCGGGTACTCGTCGGCCACCCCGAGCGGCCAGGCGCCGCGCGGCGCCGGCGCCAGAGCGCTGACGTAGACCGAGCCGAGCACCCCCGGGGCGAGGAGCTCGTCCTCCAGCATGTCGCCTTCGCGCAGATGCTCGTAGCTGACATAGCAGGCCTTGGCCGCGTGCGCGATCGTCGCCAGCTCGCGCCGCCGCCCCAGCCAGACGTTGCCCGCGCGGTCGGCCCAGCGGGCGTGGAACAGCGCCACGTCCGGCGAGATCGCCGGCGCGAGGATGATCGGATCCTCGAAATCGGGGTCAGAGTCGGATTTCGATGAAATCCGACTCTGACCCCGATTTCTCATTGGATTGTCGATCACTCTCCAGTCGGGACGCTGCGCCACCAGGTCGGAGCCAAGCACGCCGCGCAGCGGCATGAAAGGCACGCCCTTCTCGGCCGCCTGCAGGCCGCCGTGGACCATCGGGCAGGTGGCGTCGCGCACGGCGATTTCGCCCTTTTCGGCCGCCTCGGTGAAGCGCGGCGCGAGGCCGGCCTCGCCGAGCGAGACCGCGCTGGTCTCGACCTCGGCGACGCAGCCGGCGCCGATCAGGAGATCGGCGCAAAGCCCGAGCACCGGCACGCCGAGCAGCCTCAAGCCCTGGGCGCGGCGTCGCACCAGCGCGCGCACCACCGCCATCGC
>DATFMS010000026.1:0-4101 GCA_035266805.1 Burkholderiales bacterium
GCGCCGCGCGGCGGGCCGCTCGCGCTTGCGGCGGCGCTGCTCGCGGCGGCGCTGCTGGCGGCGCTCGCGGCGGGGATCGCAATCGGAAAGTTCGGCGCCGGCGGCGCGCCCCCGCCCGCGCCGCGTGCGGCGCTGACGCAGGAACCGCAACCGGAAACGCCGCCCGGCCTCAAGCTGGACCGCGACCTGGAGGCGTTCGCGGCGCGCGCCGCGGCGCTGCAGGAGAAGAAATGAGTCAGCCGAGCACGTCGTCGAGGGCACGCCGCGGCGTCGGCTGCGGCGGCGGGTCGCCGTAGCCGAGGCGGAACGGCAGCAGCGGCACTCCGCCCGCGCCGAACAGGCGGGCGAACTTGGTCTTCGCTTTTTCCGCCTCGAGCAGCTGGCTTACCGGCTGCAGGCACAGGCCGAGTCCGGTCGCCACGAGGTACAAGCGCTCGAGCAGCTGGCCGGCCTTGAGCTCGAATTCCGGGCCGGCAACACGGCCACTGATGAGACCGAACACCGGCGCGCTCGTCAGCGCCGCATGATCGCGCCTGGCGAGCAGGCCCTCGACCCGCAGGTGCGCGACGGCGAACTGCTGCAGCAGCGAAAGCAGCCAGGGCGCGCCGAAATTGCCGCCGCCGATGGATTCCGCGAGCTCGTTGCGGAACTTCGGGTCGGACAGCAGCAGCGCGTCGGCCTGCAGCATCAGCTTGTCGACAGCCTGTCTGATCGCGGCGTCCTGCGTCAGCAGCAGGTTGATCTTCAGGTCCGACTCGCAGACGCGCAGCTTGCCGAGCACCGTTTGCGAGACGGCGCGCGAAAGGTAGCGCGCGTGGTTCGTGCGCCGGCGCGTGATCGAGCGGAACAGGCTCGCCGGCCGGTAAGGCGCCGGCCGGTGCTCGTCGTTCAGCTCAACCGTTGCGACCAGGGAATGAATCTGGTCACGGCCGAAGTAGCTCACCTGATGGCCGAAGCCGAAATGCTCGGCCGCGATCAGCAGGTTCTCCAGCGCGCAGCCCAGGCTGACGCGCAGCTCGCGCTGGTTCGGGTCTGCAACGCGCTGCCAGCGGGCGAGGTCGGCGTGCAGGCTGATGCGACGGCCGACGATTCTGAAACGCCACGGCTGGGAATTGCGGGCCGACGGCGCGAGGATCGCGTAACGCAGGAGGAAGGCGAGGCGCTCCTCGATCGATTCCTTGCCGGGAAAGTCGGATTCGCGCACCGACCAGGGTTCTCGGTCCATATCGGCCATTGCTCGTTCGCGAGACGATGGTACCGCGCTTCGGCGCCGCGCGCGGCGCGGCGCTGAACGAAAGCCGCGCGCGGTTGTCCATTGCTGGTCTGCTCGCCACCCTTGAAAGCGAAATGCCGTACGCGTTTGCTTTTGCGGCGCTGCTGGTGGTGACCAGCACGCTGGTGCATTACGAGGCCCTGCGGCTGCTGTCGGCCTGGATCCCGCATCTGCGGATCCGCCCGCGCGCGCGGCTGCTGGCGGTGATCTTCGGCGTCTTCGTCGGCCACCTGCTGGAGATCGCGTGCTACGCGCTCGCCTACTACACCCTGCACGACCATTTCGGCCTGGGCAGCTTCGGCGGCAAGTTCGCCGACAACTTCACCACCTATTTCTACTTTTCCGCCGAGAGCTACACCTCGATCGGCCTGGGCGACATCTACCCGCTCGGCTCGCTGCGCCTGATCACCGGCGTCGAGGCGCTCAACGGCCTGCTGCTGGTGGGCTGGTCGGCGTCGTTCACCTACCTCGCGATGCAGCGCTACTGGAACGTGATCGAGCGCGACTAGCGCCTCAGCGCGCCAGCGTCACGATCACCAGCCCGAGCGTGAGCAGCGCGATGCCGCCGAGCTCGATCCGGCTCAGGCGCTCGCGAAACACGCGCCGCGAGACGACGTAGCTGAACAGCAGCTCGACCAGGCCGAGGATGCGCACGTGCGCCACCGGCTCGATCGCCATCGCGGTGAACCAGCCGGCGGAGGCGGCCGCGCCCATGAAGCCGGCGAACAGCGAAGCGCGCCAGGCGCGCAGCACGCGCCGCACCACGTCGGGGTTGCGCGCCAGCAGCCAGCCGCCGAGCAGAAGCGTCTGCACCAGCTGCGCGGCGATCAGGGTGTAGGCGCCGGCCATGAGGAACTGGGCGTTCAGCGCGAGCGCCGCGCCGCGGTAGCCGACCGCCGCGAGCGCGAAGCCGGTGCCCGAGGCGAGCCCGATCAGCGCGGTGCGCGAAGTCCAGCCGGTCAGCATGGCGCGCAGCGGCCGCGCCTTGTCGGCGGGCGAGAGCAGCAGCACGCCGAAGGTGCCGCAGGCGATCGCCAGCCCCGTGACCAGGTTCACCCGGTCGCCGAGGAAGACGAACGCGAACACGGCGACCTGGATGATCTCGGTCTTCGAGTACGCCACGCCGAGCGCGAAGTTGCGCTCGGCCATCACGCGCAGCAGGAGCGCGGTGGCGACGATCTGGCTCACGCCGGCGATCAGCACCCAGAGCCAGAACGCGGCGGCCGGGTCGGGCAGCGGCAGGCGGGTGACCGCCTGCACGCCCCACAGCCAGGCGAAGGCGAAAGGCAGGCCGTAGAGAAAGCGCACCAGCGTCGCGCCGAGCGTGCCGAGCTCGGCGGTGAGGTGGCGCTGGGCGGCGTTGCGCAACGTCTGCGCGAACGCGGCCCAGACGGTGATCGGGATCCAGAGCCAGGCGGCGGGCACCGCTCAGGCGCCGCGCGGGTCGATCACCTTCTTCAGCACGTGGCGGCGGTTGCGGGTGTGCGGCCGCACTTCGCCGGGCCAGCGCCCCGAGTCGATCGCCGCGGCCCACTCGGCGCTGAGCAGCACTTCAACGCTCTCGAGCTCGTACATCGCGCTGTAGCGCGGCTCGCCCTCGGCGACGATGGTCTTCTTCTCGCCGCCCATGACCATTTCGAGCGGCGCGGTGGTCGAGCGGGTCACCGCGAGCACGCCGGGGACCTTGAGCAGCAGCGGCACGTGCTCGGTTTCGTAGACCTCGTTGAACAGCGCCTCTTTCTCCGGCGCGACGTCCATGCTGGCGATGAATATGTATTTGGTCTTGGGGTTCATCTTGTTATCGGTGAATGAGGAGTGGGAATGAAAGTCAACCCAGCGAGCGCTTCTGCCTGGCGTGGCGGCGCTCGTGGTCGTAGGCGAGGGCGGCGCCGATGATGCCGGCCTCGTTGCGCAGCCGCGCCGGCACGACCGGCGTGATGAGCTTCAGGTGTGGCAGGAACTTCTGCCACTTCTTGCTCACGCCGCCGCCGATGATGAAGGCGTCGGGCCAGAAGTAGCCCTGCAGCAGGCGCAGGTAGACGTCGAGGCGGCGCGCCCACTTCTTCCAGCCGAGGTCCTTCTTCTCGCGCACGCTTTCGGCGGCCCAGGTCTCGGCGTCGCGGCCGCGCAGCGTGAGGTGGCCGAGCTCGGTGTTCGGCACCAGGTGGCCGTTGATGAACAGCGCGGTGCCGATGCCGGTGCCGAGCGTGATCATGATCACCAGCCCCTCGTGGTTTCGCCCGGCGCCGAAATGCATCTCGGCGTAGCCCGCCGCGTCGGCGTCGTTGATCACGCTCACCGGGCAGCCGGTGTGCTTGTGCAGCAGTGCGGCCGCGTTGACGCCGAGCCAGCTGCGCGAGATGTTGGCCGCGGTGCGCAGCCTGCCGCGCTTCACCACCGCCGGCATGGCGCAGCCGATCGGCCCGTCCCAGTCGAAGTGCCGCGCGATCTCGGCAACCGTGCGGGCCACCGCCTGCGGCGTGGCGGGGTCCGGGGTCTTGATGCGCTTGCGCTCGGCCAGCAGCTTGCCGCTCGCCGTGTCGACCGGCGCGCCCTTGATGCCGCTGCCGCCGACGTCGATGCCGAGCACGCGCATGCCTAGCCGCGCCCGACGAAGGGCATCTTGGTCGCCATGATGGTCATGAACTGAACGTTCGACTCGAGCGGCAGCTTTGCCATGTAGAGCACCGCGCTGCCGACGTGCGCCGCGTCCATGCGCGGCTCGACCATGGTGCTGCCGTTGGCCTGCGGCACGCCTTTGGTCATGCGGTCGGTCATTTCGGTCGCGGCGTTGCCGATGTCGATCTGGCCGCAGGCGATGTCGTGCG
>DATFMS010000027.1:0-2129 GCA_035266805.1 Burkholderiales bacterium
CCGGCGCGGGCGACAAGTTCTTCTGCATCGGCGGCCGCAAGGAGGGCATGGAGGACACGCTCTTGTACGCCGGCGTGCTGCCGACGCTCGAGATGTACGAGTCGATCGACCGGCTGCCGGCGCCGTTCCTGCTGCTCGAGGGACACGACGAGGCCGAAGTGCGCGCGGCCGCCGCGCGGCTGGCGACGGCGCTCGGCGCGCCGGGCGCTGCGCGCCTGTTGCGCCTGATCCTCGCGCGCGGCGCCTGAAGTGGGCTTATCATCGTCCAACCCGATGCAGTGAGGATTCCGCAGTGAGCTTCGAGACCATCCTGTACAGCGAAGACGGCCCGATCGGCTGGCTGACGCTCAACCGTCCCGACGACGGCAATATGTTCACGCCGCAGATGTGCCACGAGGTCCGCGACTGCATCAACGAGGTGCGACGCGAGACGCGCACCCGGGTGCTGGTGATCACCGGCGCGGGCGACAGGTTCTTCTGCATCGGCGGCCGCAAGGAGGGCATGGAGGACACGCTCTTGTACGCCGGCGTGCTGCCGACGCTCGAGATGTACGAGTCGATCGACCGGCTGCAAAAACCCGTGATCGCCTCGGTCAACGGCTACGCGGTGGGCGGCGGCAACGTGCTGCAGGTGGTGTGCGACCTCACCATCGCCAAGGAAAGCGCGGTGTTCCGCCAGGTCGGGCCGATGATGGGCAGCTTCGACGCCGGCTACGGTACCTGGTACCTGGAGGATCTGGTCGGCAAGAGGAAGGCGAAGGAGATGTGGATGCTCAACCCGCGCCTGTCGGCGAAAGAAGCGCTGGCGATCGGGCTCATCAACCGCGTGGTGCCCGATGACAAGCTGCGCGAGGAAACGCGCAGCATGGCGCTCGAGCTCGCCGAGCGCGGCGCGTTCGCGCTCGCCTCCATCAAGGGCGCGTTCAACGCGCGCCACGGCGGCGTCGGCGGCCTGGCGCGCATGGCGCACGACCTGCTGCTGCGACCCTACCTCGAGAGCGAGGAGTCGCACGAGCTGGGCGAGGCGTTCCGCGCCAAGAGGAAACCCGATCCGGGCAAGTTCGGCCGCTAGCTGCGTGAACACCATCCTCACCCTGCTCAACCCGCAGGAGGCGGCGCGCCATTACGCCTCGGGCGCGTGGCGCGAGGACACCCTCTACTCGCTGCTGCAAAAGCACGCCGCGGAGCGGCCGCAGGCCCACGCATTGCGCGACGCGCGCCTGCACCTTACATGGCGCGATCTGCTGGCCTGGGTCGACGCCGTGGCCGCGAGCCTGCACCGGGTCGGGGTGCGCCGCGGCGAGCGGGTGGCGGTATGGCTGCCCTCGCGCGCCGAGAGCGTGGTCGTGCTGCTCGCCTGCGCGAGGAACGGCTATGTCTGCGTCGCCTCGCTGCACCAGAACTACACCGCGGCCGAGATCGTGCAGCTGCTCGAGCGCACGAGGGCCGCGGCGCTCGTGATGCAGACGGGTTACGGCGCGGGAGCCATGCAGGCGCTCCCCGCCATGAAGGCCGTATTGGACGTCAGCGGCCCGACTTTCCCGGCGCCGGGCGCGGGCTGCGACCTGCCCCCCGTCGCCGATCCCGACAAGATCGTGTACCTCGCCTTCACCTCTGGCACCACCGGCGTGCCCAAGGGCGTAATGCACTCGGACAACACGCTGCTCGCCAACGGCCGCGCCATGGTGGCCGATTGGCACCACGATCATTCGACGATCCTCCTGAGTCTGTCGCCGATGAGCCACCACATCGGCGCTGTCGCCGTCGAGCAGATGATGGCCGCCGGCTTCGAGCTGGTGGTCAACGACCCGCCGGCCGGCATGAAGCCGATCGACTGGGCGCTCGAGTGCGGCGCGACCTACATCATGGGCGTGCCGACGCACGCGATCGACATCCTCGCCGAAGCCAGGCGCCGCGGCATGGCGCAGCTCGGCGCGGTGCGCCTTTTCTACATGGCCGGTTCGCCCATCCCGCGCGAAGTGGCGCAGAGCTTCCTCGGCATGGATATCACGCCGCAGAACATCTACGGCATGACCGAGAACGGCTCGCACCAGTACACCCTGCCCAGCGACGACGCGCAGACCATCGTCGAGACCTGCGGCCGCGCCTGCCACGGCTACGAGACGCGC
>DATFMS010000028.1:0-4651 GCA_035266805.1 Burkholderiales bacterium
GTCTGATCCGCTACTACGAGTGCTCCTTCTGGGCGAACCGTGGAACGGAGGTCTGCGCGAACAATCGGCGCGTCCACATGGAAGCAGCGGATCAAACTGTGTTGGATGCGGTCGAGCAGACGGTCTTAACGCCAGCGGCAATCGATTACGTGGTGGATCGCGCTGTTAAGGTCATCGGTGAGCGGCGCTCCGAACGCCCAAACGCGCTCGCGGACCTCCAAGCCGAAATCAGGCGCGACGAACGCCGGATCGCAAATCTGATGAAAGCAATCGCCCATGGCGACGCCCCGCAGACGATTGTGGCCGAGATTCGGCGCCTCGAGGACGAGCTGGCCGCCAAGCGCGCGCAGGTCGAACGCTTTGGGGCGGAGGCCCCGTCAGAAATGGACCTGAAACGGCTCAAACGGGCCGCGTACGAGCGTCTGGGACGCTTTAAGGACTTGGTCTATGCCGACGTACCCCTCGCGCGGCAGGCCCTCAGAAAGCTCCTGGCGGGCCATATCGTTTGCACCCCGGAGGGGCGCATGCGCGGAGAAACGATGGTTGGGCCACTGTTCGGCCCAATTGACCTAGCTGTGGCGTCCCCAAGGGGATTCGAACCCCTGTTACCGCCGTGAAAGGGCGATGTCCTAGGCCTCTAGACGATGGGGACCTGATGCGGGAATCAAGTCGGGTCTCTGGTGGAGGTAACCGGGATCGAACCGGTGACCTCTTGCATGCCATGCAAGCGCTCTCCCAGCTGAGCTATACCCCCACGCAAGGGCGCGAATTATAGCCAGCGGGGCCCGATACGTAAAGCCAAGCCCCGGATTTTTCGCTCATTTGGTGCAGGCACCGATGCGCCGGGCGGCGATTTGCTGCGTCATGTCGATCCTCGCGCCGCCGACGCGGGTGCTGCTGTGGATTTCGCCGGCCATTTCGGTGCTGCGGTAGTGCATCTGGCCGCGGCCGCTGATGGCCGATTGCGGGCAATCGAAGGTCCACTTGTACTCGCCCTCGCCCGCGGGGGTCGAGGTGGTGGTGCAGTCCGCGCGCGGCCGGGCGCGGCGCGCGATCACGCCCGGGTCGCCGGCCTGGAAGCCGCTCACGCATTGCCTCGCGGTGGCGGGCGGTGCGCCCTGTATCCCGCTCTGGCTGAGGGTGATCTGCCACTCGCCGGCCATGATCGACTGCGCCCAGGCGGGCGCGGCGGCGGCCAGCATGACTGCGAGGAACAGGGCGCGCATCAGTCGCTCTCCAGGTGATGGGCAAGGCGCGCGAGCACGGTCTCGCGCCCCAGCAATTCGAGCACGGCGTCGATCGACGGGGTCTGCGCGCGCCCGGTCACCAGCACGCGCAATGGCATCGCGAGCTTGGGCATCTTGAGCCCGCTCGAGGCGAGCGCCTGCTTCATCGCGGCGGAGATCGCCGCGCGCTCCCAGGTCGGCGCCTCGGCCAGGCGCGCCTGCAGGGTGCGCAGCGCCGGCCGCGCCGCTTCGCTCAGGTGCTCGGCGACGAGCGCCGGGTCGGGATGCGGCTCGCCGTAGAACAGCATCGCCGCCTCGGCCAGGTGCAGCACGGTGGTGGCGCGGTCCTTGAGCAGCGCGATCACGCGCTCGAGCGGCGGCCCGAGCTCGGGCGCGGCGCCCAGGCGCCGCAGCTCGGGCTCGACCAGCGCCGCCAGCCGCGCGTCGGGCGCGGCCTTGAGGTACTGCTGGTTCATCCAGGCGAGCTTGTCGGGATCGAACTGCGCCGCCGAGCGCGAGGCGTGCGCGAGGTCGAACCACTCGACCAGCTGCGCCATGCTGAACAGCTCGTCGTCGCCGTGCGACCAGCCCAGCCGCGCGAGGTAGTTGTCGAGCGCCTCGGGCAGGAAGCCGTCGTCGCGGTACTGGGTCACGCTCACCGCGCCGTGGCGCTTGGACAGGCGCTCGCCGTCGGCGCCGAGGATCATCGGCACGTGCGCGAACTCGGGCAGCTTGGTTCCCAGGGCGCGGAAGATGTGGATCTGGCGCGGCGTGTTGTTGACGTGGTCGTCGCCGCGGATCACGTGCGTGATGTCCATGTCGAGATCGTCGACCACCACGCCGAAGTTGTAGGTCGGCACGCCGTCGGCGCGCAGGATGACAAGGTCGTCGAGCTCGGCGTTGGGGAACGAGATCTGCCCCTTGACCAGGTCGCGCCAGCCGACTTCGCCCTCCTCCGGGGTGCGAAAGCGCACCACCGGCGCGCCGCCGGCGGGCGCGCTGAGGCCGGCTGCCTTCGCCCGCTCGGGCCGCCAACGGCCGTCGTAACGGGGTTTCTGATTGTTCTGCAACTGCTGATGACGCAGGGCTTCCAGCTCCTCCTTGGTCATCCAGCAATAGTAGGCGTGGCCTTCGGCGATCAGGCGCTCGGCGACTTCCTTGTAGCGCGCCAGGCGCTGCATCTGAAACAACGGCCCCTCGTCCCAGTCGAGGCCGAGCCACTTCATGCTGTCGAGGATGGCGTTGGTCGAGGCCTCGGTCGAGCGCTCGAGGTCGGTGTCCTCGATGCGCAGCACGAATTTGCCGCCGTGGCGGCGGGCGTAGGCCCAGGAGAACAGCGCGGTGCGCGCGCCGCCGACGTGCAGGTACCCTGTGGGGCTGGGAGCGAAGCGCGTGCGCACGTTCATGGAGGCGCGCATTGTACCGCGGTACCGCGCGCGCCCGCCGCTGCCGCCGATGCTAGGATTTGGCATGGCCGAAAAGACCTTCCAGCCCGACCGCATGGCGGGCTACACGCTGCCGGTCTACGAGACCCGCACCCCGCCCGAGATCGCGCGCGGCGAGAAGACCGTGTACCCGGTGATCGTGGTCGGCGCGGGCCTCGGCGGCCTCACCGCCGCGCTCGAGCTCGGCGCGCGCGGCGTGCATACCGTGCTGCTCGACGAGGACAACACGGTCGGCGCGGCGGGCCTGTCCTCGCGCGGCATCTGCTACGCCAAGCGCTCGCTCGAGATCTTCGACCGCTTCGGCGTCGCCGAGCGCGTGCGCGCGAAGGGCGTGACCTGGAACGAAGGCGACGTGTTCGCCGGCGAGGAGCGCCTGTACCGCTTCAACCTGCAGCCCGAGCGCGACCAGAAGTACCCCGCGTTCGTCAACCTGCAGCAGTTCTACGTCGAGCAGTACCTGGTCGAGCGCATCATGCAAACGCCGGCGGTCGACTTGCGCTGGAAGAACAAGGTGGTCGATGTGCGCCCCGGCGCCGACGGCGTTGAGGTCGAGGTCGAGTGCCCCGACGGGCGCTACCGCGCGCGTTGCCAGTGGCTGGTCGGCGCCGACGGCGCGCACAGCGTGGTGCGCGACAAGCTCGGCGCGAAGGACGCCGAGTCGGCGCTGTCCGAGGACCAGTGGTGCATCACCGACATCAGGATGTCGCCCTCGGCCGAGGTGGTGCGCAAGGCCTACCTAGACAATCCGCTCAACGCCGGCGGCGCGATCTGGTACCACCAGATGGCCGACGGCATCTGGCGCACCGACTGGCAGGTGTCGCAGTACGACGACCCGGCGCTCGAAACCGAGCCCGCGCAGGTCACCGAGCGGCTGAAGAAGCTGCTCGGGCCCGACACTCCGTTCGAGCTGGTCTGGGTCGGACCGTGGCGCTTCCGGCGTCGCTTTCTCGAGCACATGCGGCACGGGCGGGTGCTGTTCCTGGGCGACGCGGCGGCGCAGCACTCGCCGTTCGGCGCGCGCGGCGGCAACCGCGCGATCCAGGACGCCGACAACCTGGCCTGGAAGCTGGCGCTGGTGCTCGAGGGCAAGGCGCACCCGGACCTGATGCAGACCTACGACAGCGAACGCGGATTCGCCGCGCGCGAGAACGTCGAGCACTCCTCGCGCAGCGCGACCTTCATCGGCCCGCAGAGCCACGGCGAGCGGCTGGTGCGCGACGCGATCCTCGACCTGGCGCGCGCCGATCCCGCCATGCGCGCGCTGGTCAACGTCGGACGGTTGTCGATCGCCACCACCTACGCCGAGTCGCCGCTCAACATGGAAAAGGGCGAGCCGATCGACGCTCCGCTCGCCGCGCCAGGCGCCGCGGCGCCCGACGGCCGTTTCGGCGACGGCTATTTCGTCGCCCGGCTGCAGGGACAGTTCAGCATCGCCTGGTTCGGCGGCGACGGCCCGGCGCCGCGCGGCGCGCAGGCCATCGCCGTGCCGCGCGCGGGCAACGAAGCGCTGTTCGAGCGCTACGGCGTACCGCCCGAGGGCGCGACCTACGTCATCCGCCCCGACGGGCACGTGCTCGCGCGCTGCCGCGGCATCGACCCGGCCTTCGCCCAGGCGGCGATCGACGGCGTGCTCGGCTACCGCGAGGGCGCGCCGCCCCGCGTCGGCCCCCCCGTCAAGGGCGGGCTCTCGCCGCTCGAGTCCGACCGGCTCTACGACGCCTTCGCCGCGCTGCTCGATGGCACGCCCGCAGAAGGGCGCGAGCGCGCGCTGGCGCGGCTCGCAGTCTTGCTCGCCGGCAGGCTGGGCGACTACGCGGCCGTGATCGAGGCGATCGACGCCGCGGCGCATTCCGCTAGAATGCCCGCTCCATCTGGGAGGAGGGACAAGAAATGAACCGATATACCAGGATTGCCCTGGCCGCGGCCGCTGCGTGCGCGCTCGCGCAGCCGGCGGCGGCGCAGACCACGCTCACCATGTCG
>DATFMS010000029.1:0-8191 GCA_035266805.1 Burkholderiales bacterium
GGGAACAGCGCGGCCTTGGGCACGCTCACCACGCGCAGCATGGCGCGCGCGCCGAGGCCCATCAGGATCACCATGATCGGGTGCGCGAGCAGGTAGGCGGCGAAGATGCCGTAGGCGATCCTGGGATGCTGCGAGATGAACAGCGGGCCGGACTGGATGCCGTGGATGGTGAGCGCGCCGAGCATGACCGCGGTCACCGCGTCGCCCGGGATGCCGAATGCCATGATGGTGACCAGCGAGCCGCCGACGTTGGCGTTGTTGGCCGACTCCGAAGCGATGATGCCTTCCGGCGTGCCGCTGCCGAAGCGCTCGGGGTGGCGCGAGAATTTCTTCGCCTGGTCGTAGGCGATCATGTTGGCCGCGCTGCCGCCGATCGCCGGCAGCACGCCGATCAGCAGACCGACCAGCGAGGACCACAGCAACAGCACCGGCCGCGAGAGGATTTCCCAGATCACCTTCAGGTGCGAGGCGGACAGATTCGCGATGCGTTCCACCGCGCTCGCGGGGCCGGCTGCGCCGCCCATCTTCTCGACGTCGGACATGATCTGGGCGAAGGCGAAGACGCCGATCAGCACCGGCAGGAACGGGATCCCGCCCTCGAGGAAGTCGATGCCGAGCGTCAGGCGCGGCGCGCCGAGCATCGGGTCGTTGCCCATGATGGTGACAATGAGGCCGATCGCGCCGGAGATGAAGCCCTTCAGGAGAGAGGCCTCCATCAGCCCCGCCACCATCGACAGCGCGAAAATGAACAGCGAGAAGAACTCCCACGGCCCGAACTCGAGCGCGATCTTTGCCAGCGGCCCGGTGGCGGCGATCAGGAACAGCCCGCCCAGCAGGCCGCCGCAGAACGACGCCCACACCCCCAGCCACACCGCGCGTCCGGGCTGGCCCTTTCTGGCCATCGGGTGGCCGTCGAAGGTGGTCGCGATCGACGAAGGGGTGCCGGGAATGCCGAGCAGGGTCGCGGTGATCAGACCGCCGGCCGAGCCGCCGACGTAGACCCCGGTCATCGCCGCCAGGCCCTGCAGCGGGTCGAGGCCGAAGGTGAACGGCAGCACGATGATCACCGTCATGGTGATCGTGACCCCGGGCAGCGCGCCGCCCACCACGCCCGCGATGGTGCCGGCGACGAGCGGCACCAGGTACTTGTAGTGCAGCAGCCCGACGATGCTGTGCCAGAGCAGATCGTACACGGGCTAGAAGTCGGTCCAGCGCCCGCGCGGCAGCAGCACCAGGAGGTACTGCTCGAACACGTAGTACGCGATCAGCGCGGTCGCCGCGCCGAGCGCCAGCGCGCGCAGCCAGTGCGCGGGCCGCTGCGGCGGCGCCAGCAGCAGGTTGGCGGCGGCGACGAAGAGGAAGGTGGCGATGCGAAAGCCCAGCCCCGGCAGCAGCAGGACGTAGACGCCGAAGGCGCCGAAAGACAACGCCACCAGCCGGTAGTTGCGCGGCGGCCCGGCCACGCGCGCCTTGCGGCGCGCCAGCAGGTCGGCCACCACCAGGGCGAAGCCGAGCGCCGCGGTGAGGCCGAGAACGATGCGCGGATAGAACCCGGGGCCGATCGGTACCAGCGGGTTTCTCTGCAGCCCCAGCGTGAGCCAGAAAAGCGCGAGGCTCGTCGCGAGTACGACGAGCCCCGCCAGACCGTCACGCCCGATCATCGCTTGAGCAGGCCGAGCTCTTTCGCGAGATCCTTGTTGAGTTGGTCGTCCTGCTTGAAGAACGCCGCGTATTCAGCAGCGTTCTTGTAGTCCACCAGCGTGCCCTGGAGATCCATCGCCTTGGCGAACGCCGGCTCCCTCGCGGCCGCGCCGCAGGCCGAGCGCAGCTTGGCCAGCGCGGCGGGCGCCGTGCCCTTGGGCGCCACCAGCCCGCGGTGCACCGCGTACTCCACGTCGATGCCGTTTTCCTTCAGCGTCGGCAGGTCGGGCATCTGCGGCATGCGCTTGGCGGTGGCGATGGCGAGGAACTTCATCTGCCCCGCGTCGACCTTGCCCCTCTGGGTCAAGTTCGACTCTGCCAGGTCGATGTGCCCGCCCAGCAGCGCGTTCATGCGCTTGGCGGTGCCTTCATAGGCGACGTACTTGAACTTGAGCCCCGCGGCCTTCTCCACCAGCGCCGGAAAGAAGTGGCTGGTCGAGCCGAGGGTGGCGCCGACGGTGATCGTACCGGGGTGCGCCTTGGCGTCGGCGATCAGCTGCTGGATGTTGTTCCATGGCGTCTTCGGGCTCGCGGTCAGGATCGACGGTGTTGCCGACACCAGGCAGATCGGCTCGAAGTCCCAGTAGTTCACGTCGGCCACGCCGGTGTAGTAGGTCGAGTGGATCGAGTCGTGGATGGCGAAAATGGTGTAGCCGTCGGGCGGCGAGCCCTTGGCTTCCTTGGCACCCCGGGTGCCCGAGGCGCCGCCAACGTTGGCGATCACGATGGTGCCGCCGAGGTGCTTCTGGAACATCGGCTGGAAGGCGCGGTAGATGTTGTCGGTGTCGCCGCCCGCGCCCCAGGGCACGATCAGCTTGATCGGACGCTCGGGAAACGCGGCGTGGGCGGTGGACGCCGCCAGCAGCGCGGCGGCGAGCAAGGCAAAGCGAGTTTTCATGTTCTACTCCCGGGTTAGGATGACAGCTTCGGTCAGTATGGTACCTCGACGGAGGCGAAAACGAGCATGGTGTTCCACGGAAAATGGTATGACGAGGTTGATCTGGGCGAACGTTTCGGCTCCAGCCTCACGATCACCGAAACGCACTTCGTCCTCGGCTCGGGGCTGTTCGGCGATTTCAACCCGCTGCACGTGGACGAGGTGTTCGCCCAGAAGTCCCAGTTCGGCTCGCGCATCCTGCACGGCCCGTTCACCAGCGCGCTGGTATCCGCGCCGGTCGGCATGTTCTTCGCCGGCACCGCGATCGCCTACCTCGAGCACGGCTGCCGCTTCAAGGCGCCGGTGCGCGCCGGGGACACCCTGGCCAGCGAATGGACGGTGCTGGAGAAGCTCGACAAGCCGAAGCACCGCGGCGGCATCGTGGTGATGCGCGGCGCGTGCACCAACCAGCACGGCGACACCGTGGTCGAGGCCGACGGCAAGATCCTGGTCGCCGCGCGGCCGGAGACGGCCTAGCCCGCGAAGGTGGCGATCCAGCGCCGGTCGATGCGGTCTTTCCAGCGCCAGAGCCATTCACCCTCGGCCGCCAGCGGGCCCCACGACGCGATAGCGTAGCGCCCGCCGCAGCTGATCAGCGCGAGCGAAATTCGCTGCGGCGAATAGCTCTCGAGCGGACGATCTTCGGCCGCGCGGCGCAGGTTGCGCGCCAGCACCGCGCCCTGGCGTACCGCGTAGACGCCCGACTTCGGCAGCGCGGCGCCGAGCAGCGTGGCGCAGTCGCCCGCGGCAAAGACCTGGGGATGCGAGAGGCTGCGCAGGGTCTCGTCGACGAGGATGAATCCGTTCGGGTCGAGCGTCAGGCCGGTCTCGCCGAGCCAGGGCAGCGCCGCAGCCCCGGCGGTCCAGACCACCGCGTCGAAGGAGCGCCGCTCGCCGCGCGCGCGCACCACCGGCCCGGGCTCGACCGCCTCCACCGCGGTGCCCGGGCGCAGCACGACCCCGGCGCGCGCGAGCGCGCGCGCGATGCGCCGCCCGAGGCGCGGCGCGAAGGCGGGCCGGTCGGCGTACAGCTCGATCTCGCCCGGGCGCCCGCCGGCAGCGAGCGCGCGCGCCATTGCCATCGCCAGCTCGACCCCGGCGGCGCCGCCGCCGGCGACCGCGATGTGCAGCGTCTGCCTGCGCCCGCGCTCGCGCAGCGCCTCCCAGGCGGTGACCAGGGGCTCGAAAGGCTTGGCCGCGAGCGCGTGCTCGGCGGCGCCGGGCACGGCGGCGAAGTTCGGCAGCGAGCCGAGGTTGAGCGACGCCACGTCGTACTCGAGCTCGCCGCCGCGCTCCAGGCGCACCATGCGCCGCAGCGGATCGATCGCGGCGACGCGGTCGTAGACCACCGCCACGGTCGCGCGCGCGGCGAGCCGCGCCAGATCGATCACGCAGTCGCCGAGCGCGTAGTGCCCGGCGACCAGTCCGGGCAGCATGCCCGAATAAAGGTGGTGGCGATTGGGGGTGACCAGCGTCACGCGCGCGCCGTCGATCGGCGCGCCGATAAGGCTGCGCAGCACGAACGCGTGCGCGTGGCCCCCTCCCAGCAAGAGTAGCTGTTTCACGCGCGCTTGCGCAGTTCCTTGCGCTGCACCTTGCCGGTGGTGGTCATCGGCAGCGCGTCGATGAACTCGATCTCGCGCGGGTACTCGTAGGGCGCGAGGCGCGCGCGCACGTGCTTCTGAATCTCGTCCTCCAGCGCCTTGGAGGCCTGCTGCCCGGGCTGCAGCACGATAAAGGCCTTGATGATCGCGCCGCGCGTCTCGTCGGGCTTGCCGATCACCGCCGCGTTCGCCACCGCCGGATGCTTGATCAGGCAGGACTCGATCTCGGCCGGTCCGATGCGGTAGCCCGCGCTCTTGATGACGTCGTCCGAGCGGCCCTGGTACCAGATGTAGCCGTCCTCGTCCATCTTGCCCTGGTCGCCGGTGAGGCCCCAGTCGCCGACAAACTTGTCCTTGGTCGCCTGCGGGTTCTTCCAGTACTCGAGAAAGAACACCGGATCGCCGGCGCGATGCACCGCGATTTCGCCGAGTTGATTTGTTCCAACTTCGGAACCGGTCTCGTCAATGATGGCAACTCTATGCCCCGGGTAGGGGCGGCCGATCGAGCCTGGCTTGACCGGCCAGGCGCTCTGGCAGTTGCCGACCACGTAGTTGATCTCGGTCTGGCCGAACATCTCGTTGATCGTGACCCCGAGCTGCTCGCGCGCCCACTCGATTACGGTCGCGCCGACGCTCTCGCCGGCGCTCATGATCGAGCGCAGGTTGAGCTCGTACTTGCCGCGCGGCTCGGGCACCGTCTTCATCATCAGCTTGAGCGCGGTCGGGAACAGGAAGCTGTTGCGCACCCCGTAGCGCTCGAGCAGGTCGTAGGCGCGCTCGGCGTCGAAGCGGCCGCGGTAGCCGAGGATCGGCAGGCCGAAATACCAGCTCGGCAGCAGCGCGTCGAGCAGCCCGCCGGCCCAGGCCCAGTCCGCCGGCGACCAGAACATGTCGCCCTGCTGCGGGAAGAAGTCGTGCGAGTGCACGAAGCCCGGGATGTTGCCGAGGATCGCCCGCTGCGCCTGCAGCGCGCCCTTCGGCGCGCCGGTGGTGCCGCTGGTGTAGATGATCAGCGCCGGGTCGTCGGCGGCGCTATCCAAGCATTCGAAATGGCGCCCCGCCTTCGCCAGCAGCGCGTCCCAGTCGTGCACGCCGGACTCGCGCGCGCCGCCGGCGCCGATCACGTGCCTGAGCTGGCTGAGCCGGTCGCGGATCGGCCACAGGTTGGGCAGCGTGGTCGGCTCGACGATCGCCACGCTCGCGCCCGCGTTCTCCATGCGGTACTCGAGCGCGTCGGGACCGAACAGGTGGCTCAGCGGCAGCGCGATGGCGCCCATCTGGAACAGAGCGATGTAGGCGATCGCGGTCTCGGGCCGCTGCGGCAGGATGATCGCGACCCGGTCGCCGCGCTTCACCCCGAGCGCGGCGAGCGCGTTGGAGAGCCGGTTGGCCTGCTGCTGGATGTCCCAGAACGAGCAGGCGGCGCGCGCCCCGGACTCGTCCTCCCAGTAAAGGGCGAAGCGGCTGCGCTCGGCGGCCCAGCGCCCGCAGCAGGACTGCGCCATGTTGAAGCGCGCCGGCACCTGCCACTTGAAGGCGCGGTAGATCTCGTCGTAGCGATTCACCATTGTGCGCCGGCAGTTTACCATCGGGCTTTCCCGAAGGAGGCTTGACCAATGCCCCTCGACGCGCTGGTGTTCGACGCCTACGGCACTTTGTTCGACGTTCACGCGGTCATCGCGCGCTGCGACAAGTTCTGGCCCGGCAAGGGCGCGCAGCTGTCGCAGATCTGGCGCACCAAGCAGCTCGAATACAGCTGGCTGCGCAGCCTGATGGGCCACTACCGGCCCTTCTCCGCGGTCACGCGCGAGGCGCTCGCCTATGCCTGCGAAACGCTCGCCCTGCCGCTCGAGGACAAGCAGGCGAAGGCGCTGATGGACGAGTACCTGAACCTCGCGCCCTACCCCGACGTGCCGCCGGCGCTGCCCGAGCTCAGGCGCGGCGGGCGCAAGCTGGCGATCCTGACCAACGGCTCGCCCGACATGATCGAGCCGCTGGTGAAGAACCGCGGCCTGCAGGCGAACTTCGACGCGGTGCTGAGCGTCGACGGGCTGAAAACCTTCAAACCGGCGCCGCGCGTGTACCAGCTCGCTGTCGACACCCTGCGCGTGCCGGCGGCCAACATCGGCTTCGTCTCGTCCAACTGCTGGGACGCGCTCGGCGCCAAGGCCTTCGGCTTCAACGTCTACTGGATCAACCGCGGCGGGGCGCCGGTGGACCGACTCGGCTTCCAGCCCGACGGCATGCTGGGCGGCCTGGGCGACCTGCCGGCGAGGATCGCAAGCTGATGAAGTTCTGCTCCAACTGCGGCGCGCCGGTGAGCCGGCGCGTGCCGCCGGGCGACAGCCTGCCGCGCTTCGTGTGCGACGCCTGCGGCGAGGTGCACTACCAGAATCCCCGGCTGGTGGTCGGTTGCGTGCCGCAATGGGAGCAGCGCGTTCTGCTGTGCCGGCGCGCAATCGAGCCGCGCTACGGCTACTGGACGCTGCCCGCCGGGTTCATGGAGAACGACGAGACGACCGGGCAGGCCGCGCTGCGCGAGACGCTCGAGGAGGCCGGCGCGCACGTCGAGCTGGGCGAGCCGTTCAGCATGTTCTCGGTGCCGCAGGCCAACCAGGTGCACCTGTTCTACCGCGCGCGGCTGCGCGACCTCGAGTTCAAGCCCGGTGAAGAGAGCCTGGAGGTGGCGCTGTTCGAGGAGGCGCAGATCCCGTGGCAGGAGATCGCCTTCCGCACCGTCGGCCTGACGCTCAAGCACTGGTTCGCCGACCGCAAGCGCGGCAGCTTCGGCTTTCACGCCGAGGACATCGCGCCGCGCTAGCGCCGCTCCGCGCCGATGTCGGGCGAGGCGGAGATCTTGTGGATCGACAAGTCGGCGCCGTTGAACTCCTCCTCCTCGCCCAGGCGCAGGCCGACCGCCGCCTTGAGCGCGCCGTAGACCAGGAACCCGCCGGCGAGCGCAATCGCGATGCCGAGCAGCGTGCCGGCGAGCTGCGAGGCGAAGCTCACGCCGCCGAGCCCGCCCAGCGCCTTGGCGCCGAAGATGCCGCAGGCGATGCCGCCCCAGGCGCCGCACAGCCCGTGCAGCGGCCAGACGCCGAGCACGTCGTCGATCTTCCAGCGGTTCTGGGTCACGGTGAACATGGTGACGAACAGGCCTCCCGCGACCGCGCCGACCACGAACGAGCCGGCCGGATGCATGACATCGGACCCGGCGCACACGGCGACCAGCCCGGCGAGCGGCCCGTTGTGCACGAAACCGGGGTCGTTGCGCCCCGCCGCCAGCGCGGCAAGCGTTCCGCCGGACATCGCCATCAGCGAGTTGACCGCCACCAGGCCGCTGATCTTGTCGATCGCCTGCGCCGACATGACGTTGAAGCCGAACCAGCCGACCGACAGGATCCAGGCCCCGAGCGCGAGAAAGGGAATCGACGAGGGCGGATGAGCGGAGATGCGCCCGTCCTTGGTGTAGCGCCCGTGGCGCGCGCCGAGCAGCAGCACCGCGACCAGGCCGATCCAGCCGCCGACGGCGTGCACCACCACCGAGCCGGCGAAGTCGTGGAACTCGGCGCCGAAGTGCCCCTGCAGCCAGGCCTGCACGCCGAAATGGTGGTTCCACGCGATGCCCTCGAACAGCGGGTAGACCAGGGCCACCAGCGCCCCGGTGGCGACCAGCTGCGGATAAAAGCGCGCTCGCTCGGCGATCCCGCCCGAGACGATCGCCGGCACCGCGGCGGCAAAGGTCAGCAGGAAGAAGAACTTGACCAGCTCGTAGCCGTTGCTCTGCGCCAGCTGCCCGGCGCCGGTAAAGAACGACACCCCGTAGGCCAGGCCGTAGCCGACGACGAAATACGCCACGGTCGAGACGCAGAAGTCGGCCAGGATCTTGACCAGGGCGTTGACCTGGTTCTTCGAGCGCACGGTGCCGAGCTCGAGGAAGGCGAAGCCG
>DATFMS010000030.1:0-2958 GCA_035266805.1 Burkholderiales bacterium
CCCTGACCGCGCGGCTCGTTGCGCTCGGCGCCCGCCTGCTGCCGCGAGGGAAAAAGGAACGCTCCCGCGTCGGCCGCATGTTGACGCACGCCGGCCTGCGCTCGCCCAACGCTCTGCCGATCTACTATGCGATCAAGACGATGCTGGTTGCCGGACTGCCGATCGCGGTGCTGCTCGCTGCGCCGATGTTTCCGTCTCTGACGCCGCGCAAACTGCTGTATTGGGCCGCCGCGGCTGCGGTCATCGGCTTCCTGGTGCCGAGCATGTGGCTGGACCGGCGCGTGCTCAACAGACAGCGTGCCCTTCGCGCCGGCTTTCCCGATGCGCTCGACCTGCTGGTCGTCTGCGTGGAATCCGGCCTCGGACTGGCTCCCGCGCTGCAGCGGGTCGCCGAGGAGATCACCGTGAGCCACCCGGAGCTCGGCGAGGAGCTGGCGCTGGTGAATGCCGAGATGCGTGCGGGCGTCGAGCGCGCGGATGCGCTGAAGAACCTGGCCGAGCGCACCGGCCTGTCCGACATCCGCGGCCTGGTCGCGCTGCTGGTTCAGACCATGCGTTTCGGCACCAGCGTTGCGGATGCGCTGCGGGTGTACTCGGAGGAGTTCCGCGACAAGCGCAAGCAGGCCGCCGAGGAGCAGGCCGCCAAGATCGGCACCAAGATGATCTTCCCGCTGGTCTTCTGCCTGTTCCCTTCGTTCTTCCTGGTCGCGATCGGTCCGGCCGTGCTGCGCATCATCGCCGCGTTCCACTTCCTGCTGCATCGCTGAAACGGCACCAGGCCGCCAGCGCGGGCGAGGCAGTGAGCCTGGTTCCCCTTCCGGGGCACTAGAGATCCGCGCCGCGACTTGGAAGCTTGGACTGGGTAATGAGGCCCGTGGCTCGCGCCGGGCTCGGGAGGGTCCTGCGGCCGACGTGAGCGCTAACACAGGTGAAAGCGATGACTTATGTGAATATGCGATTGGACTTGCGCCAAAAGAGGGAGCCCGGCGCGCCGGGCATCTGTGTCCGCTGCAATTCCACCCCTGAAATTTGTGACAAACCGCCTATTCCCGTGGACCGGAGGTGGTAAAGTAAAATTTGAGAACAACCATAAATATTGTGAGTTATGGTCACCCTGCGACTGCTTTGGGTGAACGATTGCAACGCCGGGCCGCGCGAGGCATGGATGGCGCAATTCGCGACAGCCTGCCGCTTGCACGAGATCGACATCAGCCAACTGGCCGTAAGCGTTAATTACGTGGCGTCTGGACTATGCGACTCGGGTGTGCAGGGCTGAGCGCAGCGGATTTTCGGCGAAGTGGCGCTTCCAGAGGCGCGGGGTGAGTTCGGCGACGCGGGATGCCGGGTGCTCTGCGACGCGCTGCAGGACGTCGACGAGATACGTGTAGACATCGATCCCGTGCAACCGACAGGTCACGATCAGCGACTGGACGATGCCGACGTGCTTCGCTCCAAGCTCCGTCCAGCAGAAGTTCCAGTTTTTGCGTCCCATTGGGATGACTCTCAGGGCCCGCTCGAGATGGTTCGTATCGGGCGACACGTCCGGATCTGACAGGAACACCTCGAGTCCTGCACGCCGCTCCCGCGCGTAATTCAGAGCGGTGATGAACGGGTTCTTCGGGCGCAACCCGTGCGCCTCGAGTGTTCGATCCACCCAGTCGAAGAACGCCTCGACGTGCGGCTTGCTGTGCGTCAGACGATGCAGTCGCTTGGCTTCTCCGGCGAGCTTGCGCTCCCGGATCTCATCCTCGATGCCGTAGAGCGCTCCGATGCGACGCAGCCCCTCTCGCACACCCTCGGGGTCAGCCGACTCGGCCTCGAAGATCTCTCGTCGTGCGTGTGTCCAGCACTGCGCGTGCGCGATGCCGACCTTCTTGGCATAACTGGCGTAGGCGGCGTAGCCGTCGGTCAACAGCACCGCGTTCGAGGCCGGATCGGCTCCGAGCGCGGCGTACACGTTCGCCGCCTCGCGCGAGGGGAAGTACGGGAAGCACACCTCGTTGTGCTCGCCGTACACGGGCCAGAAGTACGCGGTGCGCATCTTGCCGCGCTCCTTGCGCCCCGCCTTGACCGGAGTCTCGTCCATGGCCTTGACGCGGCTGGCACGGATCGAGGCGAACTGCGCGTCATAGATCGGCTCGAGCAGCCCCACACTGCGCTGGCTGAGCTGGGTCAGCCAGGGACGACTGACCGTGATGCCGGCGTCCTCGAGCCGCTGATGCTGGCGGTACAGCGGCAAGTGCCAGGCGAACTTGTCCACCAGGAGGCCGGCGAGGAAGCTGACATCGGCACGGCTGCCCTCGATGACCCCAGCCGGCGCTGACTGACAGTGGATCGTTTGCGTCGCTCGGCGCTTCAGTACCGGGCGCACGTACTTGAGGATGACGTAGCTGCCGGGGCGCTGTGCCAGGCGGTGGGTGACCTTCTGGCCGATGACCTCGAACTCACCGGCCTCGGCACCCTCGAGCTCCGGGGGCTTCAGTTCGATCGTCTCGACCGGGACGCGGCCCTCATCGAAAAACGGAACGCTCTCGGCCTCCTCGGCCGCCGCATCGCGCGCAGTGCTCCGACGCGTATAGCCAGCGACAGAGCGCTCCTTGGCGGGCTCCTCTCGTTCCGGTGCGCCGAGGGCTTCACCGAGGGACAGCTGCTGGGCGTTCTCGAGCACCCGCAGCCGCTCGCTCTTGGTGCCGAAGAGATTGCGCTCGAACCACTCGATCCGATGTTGCAGGGACTCGATGGTGGCCGTCAGTGACTGAATGAGCTCGATGAACTGCGGGGCGCTCCAGGAGGCCATATCTGCCTCGCTCTCAGGACCCGTACGCACCGCCTTCGTCATCGTATCATTATAACAAGTCGACGTTTGTTCAGGAACTGTTTGAATCGAGATTCTGCAACTCAATCGGCAGCCGATAGCGCTTGCGCACACGGATCGGCTCGATCCCCTCGAGCAGCATC
>DATFMS010000031.1:0-9110 GCA_035266805.1 Burkholderiales bacterium
GGCGCTGCTGGTGTCGGCATTTGCGGCGCTGGCGGCGTTCGGGCCCGGGTTGCGCGCCGGCGGCCTGCTGCTCGTCGCCTGCGCGGCCTGGCTGGCGCGTTACGATATTGCCACGCGCACGGTGCGCGGCGGCGGCCTGACGCGCTACATTGCGCTGTGCCTGCTGGTGGGGTACGCATGGCTTGCGTTGGGCGGCGTGCTGCTGGCGACGGGCGCAAGCTTCGACAACGGGCGAGCGTTGTGGGATGCAGCGCTACACTCGATTCTGCTCGGGTTCGTGTTCTCCATGGTGTTCGGCCACGCCCCGGTGATCCTGCCGGCCGTGCTGCGGGTGGCGCTTCCCTACTCGGCAGCGCTCTATGCGCCGCTCGCCCTGCTACATGCTTCGCTGGCGTTGCGGATCGCGGGAGATCTCGGCGCGAGCGCCGCACTGCGTTCGGCCGGCGGTGCGGGCAATGCGCTCGCAATCGCCGTTTTCATTCTTACCGCTGCCGCGCTGGCGCTTTCGCGTGGCCGCGGCATGCAGTCCGAGAGCTAAGGAGGCAACCATGAAGAAATTGATCCTGCTTGTATTGCTCGCAGCCGCGGCGCCGGTCAATGCGCAACAGGCGACCTACGCGGTGAAGCTGATGACGCCCGAAACGGCGCTGGTCGCGGCGCAGGCGGCGCTCAAGCACTGCCGCTCGCTCGGCTACCAAGTGGCCGTTGCGCTGGTCGACCGGGGCGGATCGCCCCAGGTTGTGCTGCGCGATCGCTTCGCCGGGCCGCACACCGTGCGCACCGCGATCGGCAAGGCGTGGACTGCGGCCAGCTTCAGGACCGACACCACCGATCTGGTCGAGTTGACTCAGCCCGGCAAGCCGCAAAGCGGGGTTCGCAAGCTGAAGCACGTGGTGGTGCTCGGCGGCGGGAAGATGCTTCAGAGCGGCGGCACGCTGGTCGGCGCGATCGGGGTCTCGGGTGCGCCGGGCGGCGCCGAGGACGACCGTTGCGCCGCTGCCGGCATCGACGCGGTGCGCGAAGCGCTCGAGTTCTGAGCGGTCTCAGAGCAGCTTGCCGGGGTTCATGAGCCCCAGCGGGTCGACCGCGTCCTTCAGGGTACGCATGAGCTCGAGCTCGAGCGGATCCTTGTGGCGGCGGATTTCCTCGCGCTTGAGCTGCCCCAGTCCGTGCTCGGCCGAGATCGAGCCGCCGAGGGCGTCGACGACGCCGTAGACGACATCGTTCACCTCGCCCTGGCGGGCCATCAGGTCCTCGGTGGCGGCCGCGTCGACCATGCCGACGTTGAAGTGGACGTTGCCGTCGCCGATGTGTCCAAAGGCGTAGATTCGCACGCCGGGAAATGCCTCCTCCAGGGCGGCAGAAGCGCGCTCGATAAGCTCGGGTACGCGCGACACTGCTACCGAGACGTCGTGCTTGACGTTGCGAAACTGTGCCTCGGGAATCGTGTCGCGGATCTTCCACAGGGCTCGCGCCTGTGCCTCGCTGTGCGCCAGGGCGACGTCTTCCAGCGCGCCGCGCTCGGCGCAGTCGAGTAGCGCCTGCTCGACGAGCGCTTGCAGCGCCGCTGATTCGCCGCTGTCGGCCAGCTCGGCGAGCACGTACCACGGGTGCCGCGCGGCGAGCGGATCGGAGGTGCCGGGAGCGTGCGCAAGAACCGCGTCGAGGCACGCACGCGATACGAGCTCAAACGCGCTCAAGCGCTCGCCGAGGCGCCCGCGCAGGCGCGCCAACAGCTCGACGGCACGCGCGGGATTCGCCACCGCGATCCACGCGGTCGTGCCGGCCGAGGGTTTCGGATATAGCTTCAGCACCGCGGCGGTGATGACGCCGAGCGTGCCTTCGGCGCCGATGAAGAGCTGCTTCAGGTCGTATCCCGTGTTGTCCTTGCGCAGGCCCCGCAGCCCGTTCCAGACGCGGCCGTCGGGCAGAACGACCTCCAGTCCAAGCACCTGCTCGCGCGCGTTGCCGTAGCGCAGGACATTCACGCCCCCGGCATTGGTCGACAGGTTGCCGCCGATCATGCAGCTGCCCTCGGCGCCAAGCGACAAGGGAAAGAGCCGTTCCGCGTCGTCCGCCGCGCGCTGGATTTGCGCCAGCACGCAGCCAGCTTCGGCGGTCAGGGTGTCGTTCAGCACGTCGATCGCGCGGATGCGGTTCATGCGCGCAAGCGACAATACGATCTCGCGCCTCGCGCCGGTAGGCACCGAGCCGCCGCACAAGCCGGTGTTGCCTCCCTGCGGCACGAGCGCGACGCCTTCGTGCGCGCACAGCCGGACCACCGCCAAAACCTCGGCGGTACTCGAGGGCCGCACCACGCACTCGGCGGCGGCGCGGTACTGCCGCCGCCAGTCGCTGAAGTACGGCGCGGTATCCTGCGGCTGGACCAGCACCTGGTCGCCGCCGACGATGGCGGCGAGCCGGGCGAGGAAGCTGTCTTGCGGCATCGATCAGATGTTCCTTGACGTGGATTTTGGCACACCTTACTTTGGAGCCGGAGCTTGGACGACGGAAATAGAAGGCAGGCGATGAATGAACTGCGCGCGCCGCTGCTGGCGCTGCTGCTGGCGCTCGGGTCCACATGCGCGCTGGCGCAAACGCGTCCCGTGGTGGTCGGCGCTGCGGTGGCGCAAACCGGTCAGCTCGCCGAGCTTGCCGCCGGCTACCGCAAAGCGCTGCTGTTGTGGCAGGATGAGGCCAACGCTGCCGGCGGACTGCTTGGACGGCGCGTCGAGCTGCGCCTGCTCGACGACCGCTCGGAGGCCGTCACCGCAGAGCGGCTGTACGCGCGCCTGGTGCGCGAGCATCACGCAGACTTGTTGATCGGTCCGTTCGGTTCCGCCGCGTCGCGCGGCGCGGCCGCCGCCGCCGACCGCGCGCACAGGGTGCTGATCAATGCGACCGGCGCCACGCAGTCAGTGCTTAGAGCCGGGCACCGCTATGTGTTCCAGGTCGCCGCGCCGTACGCGGCCTACGGCACGAGCGTGCTCGAGCTTGCGCGCCACACGGGGAACCGCAGGCTGTTCGTCCTGGCGCGTGACGATCCGGCGTCGCGGGAAATGGCGAAGGGCGCGGCGGAGGACGCCGTCAGGCAGGGCCTGAACACGGCTACCGGGGGCGTGCAGATTTACGCGCAGGGGCTGAGAGACTTCGAGGCGCTGGTGGCGATGGCGAAAGCGGCGCACGCCGAGGCCTGGATCGCGTTCGGCGAAGCGACCGATGCGGCCGAGATGGTGAAGACATTCAAACGCCTGGACTACGCGCCGCGGCTGTTCTTCGCCCAGGGCGCAGCCGATCCGCGCTTCATCGCCGCGGTCGGGCAGGATGCCGAGCAGGCGATCGGCTTGAGCGCGTACGAGCCCGTGTTTGCGACCCGCGGCAACGCCCACTTCGTCAAGGCGTTCTCGGCCAGGTGGTCCTCGCTCCCCGGCCTCGCCGCTGCCGAGGGCTACGCTGCAGGCCAGCTGCTGGCCGAGGCGGTCCGGCGTGCTGGCACGCTCGACCAGGACCGGCTGCGTGAAACGCTAGCCGCGCTGAAGACGGAAACCGTGCTCGGCGGGTATAAGCTCGACCCCGGGAGCGGCGAGCAGCTCGGCGCGCGGCCGGCGCTGCTGCAGATCCTCAAGGGGCGGCGGGAAGTGGTGTGGCCCGACGCGCTCGCGACCGCGATGTGGCAGCTGCCTTACCCCGGCTGGCAGAAGCGCGAAATTCTCCAGAAATAGGATTTGCCATGTCTGTCCTTCGCTCACTCCTCTTTGCGCCCGGCAATCATCCGCGGCGCGTCGAAAAGGCCTTCACCGTCGGCGCCGACGCGGTGATCCTGGATCTGGAGGACGCCGTGGCGATCGCGGAAAAGACCGCTGCCCGCAAAGCGGTCGCTGCTTCGCTCGCGCAGCCGCGCCGCTGCCGCGGGTACGCACGCGTGAACGCGCCTTCGACGCCGTTCTGCTACGCCGACCTGGTTGCGGTGATCGGCCAGGGCGTCGATGGCGTGGTGCTGCCCAAGGTCGAAAGCGCGGCGGACCTGCACGCGATCGACTGGCTGATTGCCAACCTCGAGCGCCAGCATGGCGTCGAGGTCGGCTCAACCGACCTGATACCGATCATCGAAACCGCGGTCGGGATGCAGCGCATCGACCGCGTGGTTCAGGCGCGCGGCCTGCGACCCTACGAAGGGCGCTGGCGTGTCAGGCGGCTCGCCTTCGGCGCCGCCGACTACGCGGTCGAGGTCGGCATCGCGCCCGGATTGGACGAACCCGAGCTTGCCGACGCGCGCGCACGCGTCGTGCTCGCCTCGCGCGCCGCGGGCCTGGAGGGCCCGCTGGACAGCCCCTGGTTTCACTTGCGCGAGAGCGAGGCCTTTTCGCACGCGCTGGAACGCAGCCGGCGCAGCGGCTTCCAGGGCAGGCTGTGCATCCATCCGGACCAGGTCAAGCCGGTGAACGCCGCCTACGCGCCGAGCGCGGAGGAGGTCGCGCGCGCCGAGCGCATCGTCGCCGCGTTCGAAGCGGCGGAAGCGAGCGGTGCGGCGGCAATCCAGGTCGATGGGCAGATGATCGACTACCCGGTCGCACACCGCGCCCGCGCGGTGCTCGAATCGGCGCGCGAGATCGACGCGCAGTGCGATTGAACCCGGCTTGAGCGCTGCGCCACCGTCGCTGCGGGCAGTCGCCCTGCCGCTCGGGGCGACCCTGGCGATTCAAACGCTGGTCGCGCTGGCTGTGTACTGCGCGCCGGTAATGGCGCCGGTGGCCGCTCCCGCGCTCGGGGTCGCCCCTTCCGCGATCGGCTACTTCATCGCCATGGTGTACTTCGGCAGCATGCTCGGCAGCGTCACCTCGGGCGGTTGGGTGGCGCGCTTCGGGCCGATCCGCGTCAGCCAGGTCGCGCTCGCCCTGAGCCTTGTCGGTCTCGCCTTCGGCGCTTCGGCGTGGCTGCCGCTGGTGGCGCTGGGCGCAGTGGTGATCGGCCTGGGCTACGGACCCGCGACCCCGGCGAGCTCGCACATCCTGGCGCGCGCCTCGCCCCCCGGGCTGGTCGCCTTGACCTTTTCGATCAAGCAGACCGGGGTGCCGCTGGGCGGGGCGATCGCCGGCGCGCTGGTGCCGGCGATGATCCACGTGCTGGGATGGCGCGCAAGCGCACTCGCGATCGGCATTGCGTGTCTGGCGCTCGCCTTCGCGGTCGAACCGGTGCGGCAGCGCTACGACCGCGGCCTGAACCGCACGGCGCCGATTTCCCTGCGCTCGGCGTTCGCGCCGGTCGCGCTGGTGTTGCGCGAGCGGCGGCTCAAGGAAATGGCGGTCACCTCGTTCATCTACGGCGGAGTGCAGATCACGCTGGTCAGCTATCTGGTGACCTTCCTCACCGATGCGTTCGCGATGCGGCTGGTCCTGGCGGGCCTGGTGATGGCGGTGTCGCAGGTCGCGAGCGTGATCGGGAGGGTAGTCTGGGGGGTAGTCGCCGACCGCTTGCTGTCGCGGCGCAGGATGCTCGGGCTGCTCGGGATGGGAATGGGGTTCTCCGCCATCGTCACCCTCGCCGCGGGGCCGCAGTGGCCCGGCTGGCTTCTGTTCGCCTACGCCGCGCTTTTCGGCGCCACCGCGGTGGGCTGGAACGGTGTTTACCTCGCCGAGGTCGCCCACCTTGCGCCGCAGGGACAGACCAGTCAGGCGACCGGGGGTTGCCTGTTCTTCACTTTCCTGGGCGTTGTGATCGCCCCCCTGCTGTTCAATCTCGTGCTTTCGCTTGCCGGCAGCTACGCGCTGGCCTACGCGGCGTTCGGCGTGCCCTCGCTGGCGATCGGCGCGCGGCTTCTGCTCGCCCGTCCAAGCTAGAATCCAGCGCTATGCAGCCCGTCCCGGTGGGGTTCGGTCCGATCGTGCGCAAGCGCGATTTTCGCGCTCGCCAAGAAGGCCGGTTGACGGCGCCCAGATGAAATCCGTCATCCTGGTGCACGGGTTGTGGATGCCCGGGCTGGCGATGTCGCCGCTGGCTGGGCGCCTGTCGCGCGCGGGATACCACTGCCATCTGTTCGACTACGCCGGGCGCGAACGGCCGCTGGCCTCGAATGCGGAGCGGCTGGCGCAGTTCGCGCGCCGGGTTGAGCCGGCGCATTTCGTCGGCCACAGCCTCGGCGGCCTGGTGGTGCTCGAAGCGCTGAATTCGGATCCGGCGCTCGCGGTCGAGCGGGTGGCGCTGCTCGGCACACCGGCGCGCGGCTGCCTCGCAGCGCGCCGGCTGGCGCGCTACGGCTTCGGCCGCTGGATGCTGGGCGAGAGCGAGGCGCTATGGCGCGAGGGGCGCGCCGCGCGCTGGACCCGGCCGGAGCCGCTCGGGCTCGTCGCCGGCAATTTCCCGCTCGGCCTGGGCCGGACCTTCGGCCGGCTGTCCGGCGCCAACGACGGCGTGGTGTGCGTCGACGAAACCAGGATCGACGGCGCGGCCGCGTTCACCGTGCTTCCGGTGAGCCACAGCGGCATGCTGCTCTCGGCGCGCGTGGCGCTCAACCTGCGCGAGTTCCTCGAGACGGGGTGCTTCCCGCCGCATGCGCGTTAGGTGGCTCGCGTTGGCAGCACTGCTCGCGCTTTCGGGCTGCGAGTCGCTGTCTTACTACGCCCAGGCCGTGGGTGGCCAGCTCGAGATGATGCACCGCGCTCAGCCGCTCGCCGACTGGATCTCGGATCCGGCAACGCCCCCCGAGCTGCGCCGGCGGCTCGAGCTCGCCGCGCGCATCCGTGGGTTCGCCTCGCGCGAGCTGGCGCTGCCCGAAAACGGCAGCTACCGCAGCTACGCCGACCTCGGCCGGCCGTATGCGGTCTGGAACGTGTTCGCCGCGCCCGAATTCTCGGTAAAGCCGGTCGAGTCCTGCTTCCCGATCGCCGGCTGCGTCGCCTACCGCGGCTTCTTCGCGCGCGAGGGCGCCGAGGGCTACGCCGCGCGCAAGCGCGCCGAGGGGCTCGACGTGTTCGCCTACGGCGTACCGGCGTACTCGACGCTGGGCTGGTTCGACGACCCGCTGCTTTCGACCTTTATCCACTACCCCGAATGGGAGCTCGCGCGGCTGATTTTCCACGAGCTCGCGCACCAGGTCGTGTACGTGAAGGGCGACACGACATTCAATGAGTCCTTTGCGGTGACGGTACAGGACGAGGGCGTTCGCCGCTGGCTCGAGTCCGAGGGGCGCGGCACGGAGCTCGCTGCGTTTCGCGAGGCCGAGACGCGTAAAGCCGAGTTCGTGGCCTTGATCGAGCACACGCGCGCGCGGCTTGCGCGACGGTACGCCGAGCCGCTCGCGCCGGCCGCGATGCGCGCCGCCAAAGGCGCCGAATTCGCGCGCCTCGCGGAGCGCTACGCCGGCCTCAAGGCGCGCTGGGGAGGCTACACTGGCTTCGACCGCCTGATGCGCGACCCCAACAACGCGCTGCTCGCGTCGATCTCGGCTTACGCGCGCCTGGTGCCCGCGTTCAGACGCGAGCTCGCCGCGGCACACGGCGACCTCGCTGCCTTCTACTCCAGAGTGAAGGCGCTGGCGCGCCTGCCCAAGGCCGAGCGCGACGCGGCGCTCAGTTCGGATCTATCCGCGCAGCGCGAAATCCGTTCACCGACGCTTTGAGCAGCGCGTCGAGCATCGCGCGTTCGGGCAGCGCGCTCTCCTTGCCGCAGGCGGCGCAGCGGAACTTGGGTGCTTCGACGCGCACCCCGAAGGGCGAACTGCCCTTGATCTCGAGCACGCGCACCGCCTCGGCCTCGCCGGCGGGCTGCGCTTCGAGCGACGCGCCGCAGCTCGCGCAGTGCAGGCGCTTGCGCAGCAGGCCCTTCTGCGCAGCGGCGGGAGCCGGCACCAGGGGCTCGCCCGCGAGCAGCGCATTCATGAGGTGATTCGGAAAATCGGGCGCGAGAAAGCGGCGGTGCCCCTCGGAGCAAGCCAGCGCGGGCAGGCCTTCGACGCTCATGCGCACCCCTGAATCTTCGCCGGAAAAAGGCTCGAGTACGGCGAGCGCAAGGGCGCCCTGGCAGCGGCTGCAGCGTTTTGGCGTATTGGCCATGTCTCCTCCGTGCCCGCGTCATGGCGCGGGTTCATAGGGGAGGACCATACCCCGATGCTTACGTTCCCGACAGGTAGCGGTTGTTGCGGCGCGGAATAAGGCGCTTAGCGCGCCGTCCAGCCCAAGTCCATGCTGAGCGCGGCCCCGGTGACGGTGCCGGCGGACTCCGAGCACAGGTAGGCGACGAACTCGGCGACCTCGGCCGGCTCGATCAGGCGCTTCACTGCCGCCGGCGCGAGCATGATCTTCTCGATCACTTCCTCCGGGGAGATGTTGTTCGCTTTGGCTTGGTCGGCGATTTGCGCATCGACCAGCGGCGTGCGCACGTAGGCCGGGCAGATCGCGTTTACGGTGATGCCGAACTCGCCGCCCTCGAGCGCCGCGGTGCGCGTCAGGCCGACGAGGCCGTGCTTGGCGGAGATGTAGCCGACCTTGAACGGCGAGGCGACGAGCGCGTGGATCGAGGCGATGTTGACCACGCGGCCCCACTTTTGCTTTTTCATCGACGGCCAGCAGTAGCGCGTGAGCAGGAACGGCGCGGTCAGCATCAGCGCGATCATGCGCTGCCACTGGTCTTCCGGGAAATCCTCGATCGGCGAGACGTGCTGATAGCCCGCGTTGTTCACCAGGACGTGCACCGTCCCGTAGGCGGTGAGCGCCGTGTCGACCAGCCGCTTGCAGCCCTCGCGCTGGACGAGATCCGCGGCGACAAACCGGCCCCCGATGCGCTTGGCGTGCTCGGTGCCCGCCTGCTCGTTCACGTCCGCGAGCACGACTCTGGCGCCGGCGGCCGCCAGCCGCTCGGCGCAGGCGAGGCCGATCCCGCTCGCTGCGCCGGTGACGATCGCGACCTTGTCTTTCAGCATCGGCTAGCTGATCTTGGTGTTGACCCACTTGTCGAACGCAGGCCGCTCGAGCAGGCGCTTGTGCCAGGCGGCGAGGTTGGCGTACGCGGGGCGTTCGAGCGGCAGGTTGAGCCACAGGTGCAGATGGCAGCCGAGGGGGATGTCGCCCATGGTGAGCTGCCCGCCGGCGATGAACGGGCGCCCGGCGAGTGCCGCA
>DATFMS010000032.1:0-13061 GCA_035266805.1 Burkholderiales bacterium
GGCGGGCTCGATCAACGCCTGGACCCTGGCGATTCCTTCCCGCACCTCGCGGTTGTAGAAGTAGCTTACGTTCAGCAGGGCGGTATCGAGCCCGCCGGTAGCTTCGCCGATCCTGAGCATGCGAATCACAAGCGGCGGAAACAGGGCCGCGTCCTGGAACGCCGCGGTGAGGTTCTTGCCCTCTGCGATCTGCTGCCCCGCAGTGCGCAGCGCGTTCTCGAGCGGCTTGTTGCCGACGATCTCCTCCGAGCTGCGGATGGCGTCGAGCACCGTGATGCCCGAGGCGTACATGAGGGCGAAGCTCGAGGCGAAGCGCGAGAGGATGATCTTGCGCAGGATCGGCCCGACCAGCGGCATCGAGATCTTGTAGTGGTCGATGGCGAATGCCACCGAGGGATAGCGGCGCGCCGCGTACTTGAGCCCGAACCAGATCACGAACGGCGCGGCGATCACGCCCCACCAGTAGTTGACGAAGAAATTCGAAACCTGGATCAGGATCCGCGTCTGGAGCGGAATTTCCTGCCCCATGTTGCGGATGAAACCGGTCATCTGCGGCACGAGGTAGATCATGAGGAACAGGGTGACCAGCAGCACGATCGAGCCGACGAACGCCGGGTACATCACCAGCTTCTTGGTCTGCGCCGCGAGCTCGTCTTCCCACTTGATCGACTCGCTCAGGCTCTTCAGCACGTCCGGCAGGCGCCCGGTCTGCTCGCCCGAGCGCACCAGGCTGACGAACACCTGGCCGAACACCTCCGGGTACTCGGCCATCGCCTGCGACAGGCTGCGCCCGCCGCCGATCGCTTCGATCATGCCGGAGACGACTTCGCGAAAGCGCGGGTTCTCCAGGCTGTCGCGCAGGTCGACCAGGCCCTCGACCAGCGGCACCCCGGCGCTGGTCAGCTGCTCGAGGTGAAAGCAGAAATTGATCAGATCCTGGCGCTTGATCTTGGCGCCGCCGATGAAGCGGCTTTTCTGGCTCGAGGGGGCGCCGCTGATCAGGTCGAGGCCCATGCGCTCGAGCCGCTGCTCGAGGTCGAATACGTTCACCGCCTCGGCCCGGCCGAGAACATTCTTGCCCGCGCCGTCGACCGCCTTGTAGGTGTAGAGGGGCATTGGAACCGGGGCTCGCGCCCTTCTTCCTATGCCATTCGGTCGGTGACGTCGACCACCCGCATCAGCTCGTCGACGCTGGTGAGCCCGGCCCGGACCTGGCGCATGCCGTCCTCCGCCAGGGTCTTGAAATCCCTGGCTCGCGCAGCGTTGAGGATCTCCCGCGTGGTGGCGCGCCGCGCGATCAGTTCGTCGATGCTGCTGTCGATGTTGAGGATTTCCATGATTGCAGCGCGTCCCCGGTAACCCTGGTAGTCGCATTGCTCGCAGCCCACGGCGCGGTACAGCGTCGCCGGCTCGGTCGGGGTCAGCCCGAGCAGGCGCCGCTCCCCCACGTCGGGGTCGTAGGACTGGCGGCAGGTACGGCACAGCTTCCTCACCAGGCGCTGCGCGATGACGCCGATAATGTTGCCCGCCATGACGTCGGGCACGATGCCGATATCGAGCAGGCGCGGAATCGCGCCGACCGCGGAATTGGTGTGCAGCGTCGAGTACACCTGGTGACCGGTCATCGCCGCGCGAAACGCCATTTCGGCGGTGTCGCGGTCGCGCACCTCGCCCACCAGGATCTTGTCCGGGTCCTGCCGCATCATGGCCCGGATGCCGTTGGCGAAGTCCAGCTTCGCCGCTTCGGACACCGAGGTCTGGCGAATGAGGGTCATCGGGTATTCGACCGGGTCTTCCAGGGTCATGATGTTGACCGCGTCGGAATTGATGTGGTTGAGCACCGAATAGAGCGTGGTCGTTTTGCCGCTGCCGGTCGGCCCGGTAACCATGATGATGCCTTCGGGCCGCGCGATCATGCGCTTGAGCTTGTCGAGCTGCGATTCCTCCAGCCCGAGCTTGTCGAGCGGCACGATGCCCTTCTGGCGGTCCAGGATGCGCAGCACCAGGTTCTCGCCGTGCGTGGTCGGCAGGCTCGAGACGCGGAAGTCGATCGTGCGGCCGGACATGGTCGCCGACAGGCGCCCGTCCTGCGGCGCGCGGGTCTCGGCGATGTTCATCTTCGACATGACCTTGAGGCGGACCGCCATCGCCGGCCAGTAGGTCTTGTGCAGGGAGCGGATCTGGCGCAGCACACCGTCGATGCGGTAGCGGATGCGAAGGAAGCTCTGCTCGGGCTCGAAGTGGATGTCCGACGCGGTGCGCTCGACCGCGTCGGCGAGCAGCGCCGAGATCAGACGCACGACCGGCTGGCTGTACTCGTCGTCGTCGGCCAGCGAGGTGTAGTCGACTTCCCCGGTTTCGATCTCGCGCAGGATGCCGTCGATCGAGAACTCGTGGCCGTAGTAGTGCTCGATCGCACGCTCGATCTCGGAGTCGCCCGCCAGCCGCAGCTCGATCTCCAGGTTGCCCTTGAGGTGGGCCCGCAGCTGGTCCAGGGCGACGATGTTGTTGGTGTCCGAAAGCGCGACCATGAACTTCTTCGCCTGGCGGTCGTGGGCGATGGGAAACATGCGGTAGCGGCGCGCCAGGTCGCGCGGCAGCATCTTGAGGGCGGCGGGGTCGACGATGATCCGGGTCAGGTCGACCGACTGCAGCCCGAGCTTTTCCGACAGCGCATCGCGCAGCGTGGCCTCGGAAACGAAGCCGAGCTGCACCAGTAGGCGCCCCACCGGCAGGTGGGACTTCATCTGCTCGAGCAGCGCAATCCTGAGCTGATCCTCGGTGAGGATGCCCTGATCGATCAGGATCTGACCGATGTGGCGCTTGGCCTGGGGATTAGTCGGCGAATTCATCCAGGCCCAATGATACCCGGGCGCCGTTCCCGGGGGGGCGCAAGAATCTGTTATCCGCCAAGCTCCTGCGCGCGCTTTCGCGCCGCAGTCTGGTCAAAACTCGCGCTGCGTTTGGCCGCCAGCGCGAGCGCCCGGCGATAGTATTCGAGCGCGAGCTTGGGCTGGCGCAGGTGATCGAGGCTGACGGCGACGTTGTAGGCGAAATCCGGATTGTCCGGATCCGCCGCGAACGCCTTGAAGTAGGCCTGCTGCGCCTCGGCCCAGCGGCCCTGGCGCGCGTACTCGTTGCCGAGCGTGAAGTACAGAACGTTCGCGCCCGGATCCTGCGCCAGCAGCGTTTTCACCCGGCTTTCGGCCGCCACCGGGTCGGTCATGTCGCTGCGCAGCGCGAGCAGGCCGGCCTGCGCGTGCGGGTCGCGCGGGTCGGCCTGCAGCAGCCGGCGGTAGAGCTTGTCCGCGGCGTCGTAGCGCCCCGCGCGCGTTTCCACCGCCGCCATGCCGAGCAGGGCGTCGCGGTTGGTCGGGTCGCCGCCGAGCGCGCGCCGGTAGGCTTCGCGCGCGGCCGCCAGATCCCCCGCCTGGTAGGCGGCATAACCCGCCGCCACCCGCGGGTCGATCTGCGGCGCCGGCCGCTTCACTGAAACCGTCCGCTCGCGCCGCACCAGTTCAGCGCCCGCGGACCGCCTGGGCGGCGCGCTTGCGCGGGGCGCCTTCGCCGCGGGCCGCTCGCGGCGCGCCGGTCTGGGCCTCGTGGGCGCCGCGCTCGCCATTGGCGCGGCCGGGCTCGCCGCCGCCACGGCCGGGGCGGTCGCCGGCGCCGCGGGCAGTCCGGGGATCTGCGCAAGCGCGGGCGCGGCGTTCGCCTGGGCGCTCGGGGCGGAGCGCGTGGCCGGTGCCGCGGCAACGGCCGGCTGTTCGCCCGAGGGCGGGGGGCTCGCGTTCACCAGCGCCGGCGGCGGGCGCAGCTGGTACCAGAAATAGCCCGCGGTGCAGAGCGCGAAAACGCCCAGCACCCCGACCGTGATGTAGAACGGCAGGCGCGGATTCGGCTCCTTGAACTTCGCCTCGAACACCTTCTTGGCGGCGGCGCGCTCGGCGCCCCGAGCGTCGTCCGTCTCCGCGCGCGCGGCCGCTGGCGGCGGCCGGCGCGGCGGCGGTGCCGCAGGCTCGAGCTCGAGCGGCGCGCTTTGGGTCCTTTGCGGCTCGGCCGGCTCGATGTCCTCGCTCTCGATCTCGAGCGATTGCGAGATGTCGGGCAGCTGATCGCGCGTGCGCACCGGCGCGTCCTCCGGCGCGGCCTGCGCGATGCTCGGCTCGGTCTCGGGCGGCGCCGCCGCCGATTCGCCCTCGGCCTGGCGCTGCGCTTCCTGCTTGGCTTTCTCGGCCTTCTTGAGCGCGTCGAGTAGCAGGCTCATGTCACTCGATCGCGCCGGGCTTGCCCGGGTTCGGTTTGCTGAAGTAATCCTTGCCGGGAAGCAGGCTGCGGAAATCGCGCAAGTCGCCGTTCACGCTCGGGTCATTGAGGACGGTCGTGCGCAGGAAGATGACCAGCTCGGTCTTCTGATTGAGGTCCTTGCGCTGCTCGAACAGGGATCCAAGACCGGGAATCCTGTTTACGCCGGGGATGGTGTCTTCGGTATTGCTCACCGAATCCTGCATCAGTCCGCCCAGTACGGCGATCTGGCCGCTTTGCACCCGCAGCACCGACTCCATTTCGCGCGTCTGGATGACCGGGATCAGGCTCGCTACGCCCGCCGCGGCGAGCGCCGGATTGGGGTCGCTGACGTCGCCGATCTTGCGCCGGATGGTGGGCCGCACGTCGAGCAGCACGGCTCCCGAATCGCTGATCTGCGGAATCACGCTGATGATCAGCCCGACCGGCGAGACGTTCGGCGTGGTGGTGAACGTGGAGGGCGCAACCACCGTTCCGCCGCCGGTCGCGCTCACGGTCGCGGTTCCCGGCTGCAGGGTGAAATAGACCAGATCGTCGGTGACCCGCATCACTGCGGCCTGGTTGTTCAGTACGCTTATCTTCGGGCTCGACAGCACGCGTACGCTGCCGAACGATTCGAGCAGCTTCACCGCCGAGGTGAAGCTGTTGTTTAGGGCGGCGTAACCGACGACGAACGCGCTGGTATTGATGCCGGCGGGCGTGCCGGCCGAGGACTGCTGGAACTGGAATCCGGCCGAGCCGGTGCGCAGCTTCGACCAGTCGATGCCGCGCTGGTACTGGTTGTTGAGCTGGACCTCGGCCACCGTGGCCTCGATCAGCACCTGGCGTTTCGCGTTCGCAAGCACCTGATCGAGGAACTCCTGGATCCTGGCGTGCTGACGCGAGGTGGCGCGGATGCTGAGCACTCCGGCCTCGGGATTGGCGATCACCGATGCTTTCTCGATGAAGGTGACCGGAGCAGCGGATGCCCTCTGCGACGCGGCCTGCGTTGCGCCGCCGGCTTGCGGCGGCGCGCCCGCCGGCGCGGCCGGCGGCTGGCCGCTCGGCGTCGATGCGCTGGTCGGAATCACCTTGTCGGTTTCGCGCAGGATATCTTTGATGTTGCCGATCAGCGTTTCCCAGAATTTGTTGTTCGACGTCATCTCGAGCGACGACGACGAATTCGTCTGTCCGCTGCTGCCCGCGGCGCCGGTGCTGGTCTGGCCGCCCGCGAGTTGGCTCGACACCGCGACTTTCATGGTGGCGTTGCGGTCGAGGTTCACGTAGTCCACGCGATAGACGCGGAGGTAGGGCGTGTCGCGCATGACGACCAGGTCCGGCCCGTGCAGCTCGTAGCGCATGTCGACCTGGCGCCCGATGCGCGTGAGCAGCTGCGGCAGCGTCTGGTCGATCGCGTTGAGCGTCACCTTGCCGGTGATGCCGGGCTCGATGTCGACGTTGACCTTGGCGTCGCGCGCGAGCGCGAACAGCAGGTCGTGCACCTCGACGTTGTTGACCACCACGCTGTAGGTTTCCGGGCGCGTGGTCGGCTCCGGCTTTGGCAGCACCGGCGCGACTTGCACCGGCGGCGGAATCTGGCCTTCGGCGCTCGGCGCGTCGGCGGCGCTGATGTGGGTAGACGCGGGTTTGAGCGGAATCTGCCCGCAGCCCGCGAGTAACACGGCGATGATTGCGGAGGCAGCAGTCTTTCTTCGGTTCATGGCGCCCGTCCCTGCGCAGGGAGCATAGCACGATCGCCTCTTTGAAGACCCCGCTAAGCGTCTGTCGCGCGGGCTGTTTCCCGCCTCGGAGTGGTCACATCGGACGGCGCAGGTCGGCGAAGCTTCGCGGCGTGGTGCGGAACGCTTTCTGGTACTTCGGCGGCAGCCTGCGCTCGGCCTCGAGCGCCGCCGCACGGTCCGGGAAATCGCCGTAGACCACGCGCAGCCGGTAGCGGCGCCCGCTCGCGAGCGGGATCACGTACACCTCGGGCAGCAGCCCCAGATCGCGCGCGCGGGAGAGGAACCGCTGCATGCGGGCCGGGTCGGTGTTGTCGGTGATGAAGAGCTCGACGCTGTAGCGCCCGTCCGGCTCGCGCTCGAGCAGCGCCTGCGCGGCGGCGATGCGCTCGCCGAGCAGGCGCTCGCCGCCGGCGTCGTAGCCCTGCATCCGCTTCGCCTGTTCGCGGCTAAGCAGCGGCGCGGGCGCCGGTGCAGGCGCGGGAGAGGGCGGCGCTTCAGCTGCCGGCGCTGGGGGCGCTTGGGGTGGCGCGGCCGGCGTCGGCTGCACGGGAGGAGAGGGCATCGGAGGTGCCGGCGGCGCGGCTTCGGGGGCGGGCAGGGCCCAGTGCACGGCGAGACCGATCAGGATCCCGGCGACCAGCGCGGCGGCGACGTAGAGCGCCGGGCGCCTTGCGCGGCGCAACGGCGAGAACTCGGAGTCGGCGATCGCCGCTCGCGCGTGCCTGGCGGTGACCGCGTGCGTGTCGGCGCTGAAAGCGGACAGCAGCGACTTGTCGGCCAGTATGTTGATGCGGCGCGTCAGCCCGTCCGAGGCGCCCGCGATGAGCGCCAGCGCCTTGGGCGTGAATACGTCCGGGCCGCGGTAGCCGGCGGCGCGCATGCGAAACGACAGGTAGCGCGCGACCTCCGCTTCGGACAGCGGGCGCATGCGGAAGCTGTGCGTGATGCGGTCCTTGAGCTGGCGCAGCGACGGCCTGGCGAGCGCCTCGTCGAGCTCGGGCTGGCCGAAGAGGACGATCTGCAGCAGCTTGTGGCGGCTGGTTTCGAGGTTCGACAGCAGGCGGACCTGCTCGAGCGTTTCCTCCGGCATCGCGTGCGCTTCGTCGATCAGGACCACGACGCGACGGCCCTCGGCGTAGAGCCGGATCAGGTATTCCTGCAGCTCGCGCAGCGCGACGCTCGTGCGGCCTTGCGAGAATTCGAGCCGCAACTCGTCGGCGATCGCGTACAGGATTTCGTCGCGCCCGAGCGACGGGGTGGTGAGATAGATCGTCTCGACCTGCGCCGGCAGGCGCTCCATCAGCACGCGGCACAGCATCGTCTTGCCGCTGCCGACCTCGCCGCTGACCTTGACGATGCCCTCGTCGTTCAGGATGGCGTAGATCAGCGCTTCCAGCGTCGCGCCACGGTCGGCGCCGTCGAAGAAGAAGTCGGTGTGCGGGGTGATGCGGAACGGCGGCTCGTGCAGCCCGAAATGCTCGAGGTACATGCGGCGCGCGGCCCGCTAGCTCTTTGCCTGCGGGGGCGCTTCGACGCTTGCCGCGCTCATGCGGCTGTAGAGCGTGGTGCGGTTCACGCCCAGCAGCTTCGCCGCCTGGCTCACGTTGCCGTTGGTCAGGCGCAGCGCGGCTTCTATATAGGCATGCTCCCAAGCCCCGAGCGTCTGGTCGAGGTGGATGCTGCGCTCGCGCTCGATGTGCCTCAGGGCCTGCGCCACCAGGCCGGAATCGTCGCCGCCCGCCCGCCCGAGCGGCGTCTCGAGGTCGAACTCCGGCTCCAGCTCCGCGGCCGAAAGCCGCTGCCCGGCATACTTGGTGGTCAGCCGGATGACGATGTTGCGCAGCTCGCGCACGTTGCCGGGGAACGGATAGGCGAGCCAGCGCTTCTCGGCCGCGCCATCGAGCGAAAACGGCTGCCCCCCGGACTGTTCGGCGTAGAAGCGGCGGAAGTGTTCGAGCAGCTGCAGCTTGTCGGACTCCATCTCGCGCAGCGGCGGCACGCTCAGGGTCAGAACCGAGAGGCGGTGGTAGAGGTCGGCGCGGAAGGTTCCGTGTTTGACCTCCTGGCGCAGGTCGCGGTTGGTGGCGGCGACCACCCTGGCGCGCGAGACGCGGCCCTGGGTTTCGCCGACGCGCTGGTACTCCCCGTTTTCCAGCACGCGCAGCAGCTTGGCCTGCATCTCGAGCGGGAGCTCGCCGATCTCGTCCAGGAACAGCGTGCCGTCGTGCGCGTCCTCGAAGTAGCCGGACTTGTTGGCCGTGGCGCCGGTGAAGGCGCCCTTGACGTAGCCGAACAGCGTCGGCTCGACCAGCGACGGCGAGATGGCGGCGCAGTTGAGCGCGAGGTAGGGCTTGGAGGCGCGCGCGGATTCGCGGTGCAGGCTCTGCGCCACCAGGTCCTTGCCGCTGCCCGACTCGCCCTCGATCAGCAGCGGGAAGGGGGACTCGGCGAACTGCGCGATCTGGCTCCTCAGCTTGGTGATCGCCGGGCAGTTGCCGACCAGCCCGGCCGCCTCCTCGGAGCGGTGGCCGAGCTCCGCGGAGCGCACCTCGAGCGCGCGGCTCAGCACGCGCTTCAGCGTCGCCGGATCGCAGGGCTTGGCGATGAACTCCGAGGCGCCGAGCGTGCGCGCGTGGCGGGCGTGGGCGGCGTCGTTCTGCCCCGACAGGACGAAGATCTTCATGCTCGGCGAGTGCGCCAGCAGGTCGGCGATGAGCTGGAAGCCCTCGTCCGGAACGTGCGGCACCGGCGGCAGCCCGAGGTCGACCAGCGCCAGCTGCGGCGCCTGCGGCAGCTGGCGCAGCAGCGCGACCGCCTGCTGGCGCGAATCGGCGGTGAGGATTTCGAAGTCGGTTCCGAGCGCGAACGACAGCGTGTCGGCGATCAATTCGTCGTCGTCGACGATGAGCAGCGACGGCTTGCCCTCTCGCGCTTCGCGCAGATTACCTGCCATCACCGCCTATGCATCTCAGAAGTGCCCGCTCGGGGTTGGGCCGGGAAAAGCGGTCGCAAAGTCTCGCCGGCGCGCCGCAGGCCGATTTGACCGCGACCCGGCGGGCGGGGTCAAGGCCGCTCATGGGCGCCGGCAATATGGGCGAAACGCGCAGCGGCGGGGCCGCGGCGCTTCCGGGATCGCCCTTGCGTCGAGTAAAATCCGCCCTTTCCCTGCGGCGCCCTTTCCTTCTTGCCGGATTCGAACATCGTTGAAGTCGAGAACGTCTGGTTCGGCTACGACCCCGAGCGCCCGGTGCTGCGCGACGTCAGCGTGACGATCCCGCGCGGCAAGGTAGTGGCGATCATGGGCCAGTCGGGCTGCGGCAAGACCACCCTGCTGCGCATCATCGGCGGCGTTCACATGCCGACCAGGGGACGGGCGCAGGTTCTGGGGCAGCTGACCAGCGCGCTCGGCCAGGACGGGCTCTACGCCATGCGCCGCCGGATGGGGATGCTGTTCCAGTTCGGCGCGCTGTTCACCGACATGTCGGTGTACGACAACGTCGCCTTCCAGATGCGCGAGCACACCGATCTGCCGCACGACATGATCCACGACCTGGCGATGCTCAAGCTGCAGGCCGTCGGCCTGCGCGGCGCGGCGCAGCTGATGCCGTCCGAGCTCTCCGGCGGCATGGCGCGCCGGGTGGCGCTCGCGCGCGCCATCGCGCTCGACCCGCAGCTGATGCTCTACGACGAGCCGTTCACCGGGCTCGACCCGATTTCCTTCGGCGTTATCGCGCGCCTGGTCAGGACCCTGAACGACGCGCTCGGCACGACCTCGATCGTCGTCAGCCACGACGTGCAGGAGTGCCTCGACATCGTCGACTACCTCTACTTCGTTGCCGACGGCCGCGTGGTGGCCAGCGGAACGCCGGACGAGATCCGCGCCTCGCGGGAGCCGTTCGTCGACCAGTTCGTGCACGGCAAGCCCGACGGCCCGGTGCCGTTCAATTACCCGGCGCCGGAATACGACGCCGATCTCGAACTGACAGAGGTCTGAGATGGCAGGCAAGGCGCTGCGCGGGTACCTCGAGCGCCTGGGAAACCAGGTGACTTCGGGAGTGTGGCAGCTCGGCTTCGCGGCCCGCTTCTTCGGCTACATGCTGCTGCACTCGGGCACCGCGCTGCGGCGTTTCAGCCTGACCATCCGCGAGATCTATTTCTCGGGCGTGCTGTCGCTCGTCATCATCATGGTTTCGGGCCTGTTCGTCGGCATGGTGCTCGGCCTTCAGGGCTACAACACGCTCGAGCGCTACGGATCGTCCGAGGCGCTCGGGGTGCTGGTGGCGCTGTCGCTGGTGCGCGAGCTCGGCCCGGTGGTCGCGGGGCTGCTGTTCGCCAGCCGCGCGGGCTCGGCGATCACCGCCGAGATCGGGCTGATGAAGGCGACCGAGCAGATTTCGGCGATGGAGATGATGGCGGTCGATCCGATCGCGCGCGTGGTGGCGCCGCGTTTCTGGGGCGGGGTGATCTCGATGCCGCTGCTCGCGGCGCTGTTCTCGGCGATGGGCATCTTCGGCGGCTACCTGGTGGGCGTGAAGCTGATCGGCGTCGACGAGGGCGCGTTCTGGTCGCAGATGCAGGCCGCGGTTGACGTGCGCGAGGACATCCTCAACGGCGTCCTCAAGAGCGTCGTGTTCGGCATCGCCGTGTCCTGGATCGCGGTATTCGAGGGCTACGACGCCGCGCCTACCGCCGAAGGGGTTTCGCGGGCGACCACCCGCACCGTGGTCACTTCGTCGCTTGCCATACTGGCGCTGGACTTCGTGCTTACAGCGTTGATGTTCACCGGAGGTACCGCAACATGAATCGCTCCACGATCGACCTTTGGGTCGGAATCCTCGTCGCGGCGGGTCTCGGCGCGCTGCTTTTTCTCGCCCTCAAGGTGGGAAACCTGGCCTCCTTCTCCGCCGCCCAGACGTACGAAGTGAAGGCCAATTTTGCTAACATCGGCGGGCTGAAAGTGCGCGCGCCGATCAAGAGCGCGGGCGTGGTCGTCGGGCGGGTGGCCGATATCCGCTTCGACACCGAGACCTACGAGGCGGTGGTGACCATGAGCCTGGGCTCGCAGTACCGGTTTCCGCGCGACACGGTGGCGAAGATCCTCACTTCCGGGCTGCTCGGCGAGCAGTACATCGGGCTCGAGGCGGGAGGTGACACCAAGATGCTCGCAGACGGCGGCAAACTGAAGCTTACGCAGTCGGCGGTGGTGCTCGAGAACCTGATCAGTCAGTTCCTGTTCAGCAAGGCGGCCGAAGGCAAGGACAACACCAAGTGAGCTCCCGGATGAAGATCGTGCTGCTGGCGCTGGCGATCCTCGCCGGCGGCTGCGCGAGCGTTCAGAATCCCGATCCGCGTGATCCGCTGGAGAGCTTCAACCGCGCCGTGTACAATTTCAATGACGGCTTCGACAAGGCGCTCGCCAAGCCGGTCGCAACCGCGTACAAGGACGTCCTGCCCAACCCGGTGCGCAACGGCGTGCGCAACTTCTTCTCCAACATCGCCGACCTGTTCATCGGCGCCAACAACCTGCTGCAGGGCAAGGCGGAAGAGGCGCTCACCGACTGGATGCGCTTCGCGGTCAATACCACCTTCGGCGTGGTCGGGATCGCCGACTGGGCGACCGATATGGGCCTGGACAAGCACAACGAGGACTTCGGCCAGACCTTCGGCCGCTGGGGCGCGAGCAGCGGCGCCTACGTCGTGCTGCCGTTCCTCGGCCCCAGCACGGCGCGCGACAGCGTCGGCACCGTGTTCGACCTGCATTTCGACCCGGTCGGGAACCATTACCCGGTGGACGAGCGCAACGCCGCGATCGTGCTGCGCGTCACCAGCCAGCGCGCCGACCTGCTCGACGCCAGCCGCCTGCTCGAGCAGGCGGCGCTCGACCCCTACCTGTTCGTGCGCGACGCCTACCTGCAGAGGCGCAGGAGCCTGATCTACGACGGCAGGCCCCCGCGCGAGTCTCAGGAGAATTGACCTATGCTGCGAGGCATTGAACTTGCCCTCGGGGGCATTGCGCTTTTGGCGGTGACGACGCTCGCGCGCGCAGCGGGGGCCGACACGCCGCCGGACGTCCTCGTCAAGGACGTCACGCTCGAGGTGGTTCACATCATCAGGAGCGACAAGGACATCCAGAGCGGCGACCGCAGGAAGATCGTCGGCCTGATCGAGGCCAAGGTGCTGCCGCACTTCGATTTCACCAGCATGACCGCGACCGCGGTGGGGCTGAGCTGGCGCAAGGCGACGCCGGAGCAGAAGCAGCGCCTGACCGAGGAGTTCAGGACGCTCCTGGTGCGCACCTACGCCAGCGCGCTGTCGGCGTACAGCGACCAGAGGTTTGATTTCCGGCCCCTGCACGCGAGGCCGAGCGATACCGACGTGCTGGTGCAGGTGCGCATCGTCCAGTCCGGCACGCAGCCGGTGTCGATCGATTACGGCATGGAAAAGACGGCGTCGGGGTGGAAGGCCTACGACGTCACCGTGGGGGGTGTCAGCCTGGTGGCGAACTACCGCACCGAATTCGGCAGCATCATCCGCAGCGAAGGCATCGACGGCCTGATCCGGAACCTGCACGCCAAGAACGAGTCGCTGGCGCAATCCAGGCAGCAGGGCAAGAAGTGATCCGGCGCGACGGAACCACCCTGATGCTGAGCGGCCCGGTGACGCTGGCCAACGTCGCCCAGGTGCTGGAAGAGGGCCTGCAGCAGATCCGCGACGGCGCGCGCACCATCGATCTCGGTCAGGTGACGGAGCTCGATTCCTCCCTGCTGGCGATGCTGCTTGCCTGGCTGCGGGAGGCCAAGCGGGGCAATTCCGAGGTCGCTTTCGCCAACCTGCCGCAGGGCCTCGAGACGATCGCGCAGCTGTACGGCGTCGAGGGGCTCCTGCCCGTACCCGGCGCGCACCGCTGACCTCCGCCATCGAGATCCGCGGCGTCGAGAAGCGCTACGGCGCGCTGCGCGCGCTCGACGGGGTGAGCCTGGAGATCGCGCAGGGCGAGTTCTTCGGCCTGCTGGGGCCGAACGGCGCCGGCAAGAC
>DATFMS010000033.1:0-22905 GCA_035266805.1 Burkholderiales bacterium
GGGTTCGCGCTGTTCCGCCGCGCCGGGGTCGCCGCGGCCTACGGCGCGGCGCTGCTGAGCGGCAACCGCAACATGGGGCTTATGCTGGCGATCACCGCGGGCACGGCGGGCACGGCGTTCTCGCTTTACGTCGGCATCGCGCAGATCCCGATGTACTTCGCGCCGCTCGCGCTCACCCCATTCGTGCGGCGCAGCCGGCCGCTACTGCGCGAATAGCTCGACCATCAGTTCGCGCAGCCAGCGGTTGCCCGAGTCGCGGTCGAAACGCTCGTGCCAATGCACGCCCACGTCGGCCGGCGGGATGTCCACCGGGGGCGTGAGCGACTTGAAGCGCCCGCTCTGCTCGAATACACGCGCCACGCGGCTGGGCAGGGTCAACAGCAAGTCGGTGCGTTCCAGCACCATCGGCACGACGGTGAAATGCGGCACGCGCAACGCGATCCTGTGGTTGAGCCCGTTGCGCTCGAGCGCTTCCTCGACCACGCGGTGGCCGCTGCCCGCGGACGACACGAGGGCGTGCGACGCCTCCTGGAACAGCTTGCGCGTCAGGCGCGCGCCGATGCGGGGGTGGTCGGCGCGCATCAGGCAGACGTAGGGATCCCTGAACAGCCGCTGACGCCGCACCGGCGCCGCCAGCCCGGGCAGGAAGCCAACCGCGATGTCGAGCGCACCGCTGGCGAGGCCCTCGTCGATGTCTTCGAGTGGCAGCCCCAGGGCCTCGAGATACACGCCCGGCGCGAGCTGGCGCACGCGCTCGACCAGCGGCGGCAGGAACGAGATCTCGCCTAGGTCTGACATGTAGAAACGGAACGCGCGCTTCGAGCTGGCAGGATCGAAGCCGGCGCCGCGCGCGAGCGCGGACTCGATCAGCGCCAGCGCCTGGCGCACCGGCTCGTCCAGCTCGCGCGCGAACGGGGTCGGCGCCATGCCGGAGGGGGCGCGCACGAACAGGGCATCGCCGAATACCGTGCGCAGCCGCGCGAGCGCGTTCGATACCGCGGGCTGGGACAGTCCGAGGCGCACCGCGGCGGCGGTCACGCTGCGCTCGCGCAGCACCGCATCGAGCACACGCAGCAGGTTGAGGTCGAGGTCCGCAACATTCATGGTCGTGATTAATATCATGTAGCACATCAATTTGACAAATATATGGCGCGGCCCTTAGCCTTGCCCGCTCGGAGACGCCCATGAACCTGCCCGAACGTCCCATCACGGTGCTGATCGCCGCCCTCGGCGGCGAAGGCGGCGGCGTGCTCGCCGACTGGGTCCTCGCCGCGGCCGGCGCGGAGGGCTATCCGGTGCAGAGCACTTCGATCCCCGGCGTCGCGCAGCGCACCGGTGCGACCACCTACTATCTCGAGATCTACCCCGCCAAGACCGCCGAGCTCGGCGAGCGGCGCCCGGTGATGACGCTCGCGCCGGCCCCCGGCTACGTCGACGTGATGGTCGCCTCCGAGCTGCTCGAAGCGGCGCGCGCGCTGCAGAACGGTTTCGTCACGCCGGACCGCACCACCCTGATCGCCTCCACGCACCGCATCTACACCACCATCGAGAAGATGGCGATGGGCGACGGACGCCTCGACAGCGAGCGCATTCTCAAGGCGGCACAGGCGCTCGCCAGGCGGACGCTGCTGTTCGACATGCAGAACCTGGCGCGTGACGCGGGCACGGTGATCAGCGCGGCCATGTTCGGCGCGCTGGCGGGCTCCGCTGCGCTGCCGTTGCCGCGCGCTGCCTGCGAGGCCGCGATCCGCGGCTTCGGCAAGGGCGCCGAAGCGAGCCTGCGCGGCTTCGCCGCCGGCTACGCCCAGGCCGCGGGCGAGGCCGCCGCGCTCGCGCCGGCGCAGGCCGAGCGACTGCGAGCGCAACCGCTCGAGCGCGTGCGCAGAACCTTCCCCGCCGAAACCCATGCGATTCTCGAGGAGGGCACCCGGCGTTGCATCGGCTACCAGGACTCGCGCTACGGCGCGCTCTATCTCGATCGCCTCGAACCGATCGCGAAGCTCGAGCGCGAGCACGCCCGGGACGGCGGCGGCTTTCGGCTCACCGACGAGACGGGTCGCTTCCTCGCGCTCTGGATGTGCTACGAGGACGTGATCCGCGTCGCCGACCTGAAGACGCGCCGCAGCCGTTTCGAGAGAGTGCGCAAGGAGGTGCAGGCCGCGCCCGGCGAGCCGCTGCACATCGTGGAGTTCCTCAAACCGGGGCTGGAAGAAGTCGCGGCGCTGCTGCCGCGCAGCCTGTCGCACAGGCTGGTGCGCTGGGCCAGGCGGCGCGGCATCGCGCAGCGGCTGAACGTCGGCATGCAGGTCAAGACCACCAGCGTGAGCGGCTTCCTCATGCTGCGCTCGCTGGCCTGGCTGCGCCCCTGGCGGCGCATGAGCGCGCGCTACACCGACGAGCAGGCACTGATCGAGCGTTGGCTGGGCGCGATACGCGGCGCCGTGCCCGAGCCCGCGCTTGCGCTCGAGATCGCGCTTTGCGGGCGGCTGATCAAGGGCTACGGCGAGACGCACCAGCGCGGCAAGGACAATTTCCTGCGCATCATGGATACGCTGATCGAAGGCGGCGCGCTGGCCGATGCGGCCGCACGTGCGGCGGCGGTGCGCGAGGCGCGCGAGGCGGCGCTCGCCGACCCCGAGGGGCGCGGTCTCGAAGGCTCGCTCGCTGCGCACGGCATCGCGCCGCTGCCCCCCAAAGCCAAGCCGCTACGATTCATGCGGCGCGCCGCGCCGGCGCGCAAGGCGGCCTGAGCATGGAGCGGCAGTTCACCCAGGAAATCGAGCTGCTCAAGCTCGGCGCGGGAGAAACCTTTCGCGGCGAAGGCATTTTGGCGGTCACCAAGGCGCTGCTGCAATCGGGCGTTTCCTACGTCGGCGGCTACCAAGGGGCCCCGATATCGCACCTGCTCGACGTCATGGTGCAGGCGCGCGACTACCTCGACGAGCTTGGCGTTCATGTCGAAGCCTGCACCAACGAGGCTTCGGCCGCGGCAATGCTGGGCGCTTCGATCAACTATCCGGCGCGCGGCGCGGTCACCTGGAAATCGATCGTCGGCACCAACGTCGCTTCCGACGCGCTCAGCTACCTGTCGAGCGCGGGCGTCGTGGGCGGCGCATTGATCGTGATCGGCGAGGACTACGGCGAGGGCGCGAGCGTCGCGCAGGAGCGAACCCACGCCGTCGCGCTCAAGTCTTCGCTGTGCCTGCTCGATCCGCGCCCGAACCTGCCGACGATCGTGAATCTGGTGCATAAGGGCTTCGAGCTGTCGGAGGCTTCGAGTACGCCGGTGATGCTGGAGCTTCGCATCCGCGCCTGCCACCTGCATGGCTCGTTCGCCGCCAGCGACAACCGCGCCCCTGCCATCTCGGTGCGCCGGCCGCTCGAGGAGGCGGCGGAGTTCAACTACGACCGGCTGTCGCACCCGCCGGCGACCTTCAGGCACGAAAAGCTCAAAGCCGACGTGCGCCTGCCGGCCGCGCGCCGCTTCGTCCACGAACAGAGGCTGAACGAGGTGTTTGAAGGCGCGCAGAGCGACGTCGGCATCGTGGTGCAGGGAGGGCTGTACAACAACCTGCTGCGCGCGCTACGGCTGGCCGGCCTGGCGGACGACTTCGGCGTCAGCCGCATCCCGATCCTGGCCCTGAACGTGGTCTACCCGCTGGTGCCGGAAGAGGTCGCCGCTTTCTGCGCCGGCAAGCGTGCGGTGCTGGTGGTCGAGGAGGGTCAGCCCGAATTCATCGAACAGGACATCGCCACGATCCTGCGCCGGGCCGACCTGCAGACCCGGCTGCACGGCAAGGATCTGCTGCAGATGGCCGGCGAATACAGCGCAGAGGTGATCGTGCGCGGGGTCGCGGCGCTTCTTGCGCAGCACGCACCCCAGATCGATACGTCGGCCGGCACGCGCTGGCTGGAGCACGCCGAGGCGTCGCGGCGGCGGGCGGCGGAGCTGCTCGGCGCGCCCTTGCCGCCCCGCCCGCCCGGTTTCTGCATCGGCTGCCCGGAGCGGCCGGTCTTCGCCGCGCTCAAGCTCGCCGAGCGCGAGTTCGGCCGGCCGCACATCTCGGGCGATATCGGCTGCCATTCCTTCGCCACCTTCGAGCCGTTCTCGGTCGGCAACACGATCCTCGGCTACGGCATGGGGCTCGCTTCGAGCGCCGGGGTCGGGCCGATGATGGCGCGGCGGCCGATCGCGATCATGGGCGACGGCGGGTTCTGGCACAACGGCCTGCTCTCGGGCGTGACCTCGAACCTGCTCAACAAGGGCGATGCGGTGCTGGTGGTGATGAAGAACGGCTACACCTCGGCCACCGGGACACAGGACGTCATATCGAAATCCGCCGACCGAACCATCGAGAACACCTTGCAGGGCCTCGGGGTCGGCTGGATGAAGACGGTGCACAACTACCACGTTGGCGCGGTCGCCAAGACCTTGAAGGAAGCGATGACCACCGACTATCCGGGGCTGAAGGTCATTATCGCCGAGGGCGAATGCCAGCTCGAGCGCCAGCGCCGGATCCGCCCCCGCAACACCGCCGCCCTGAAGGCCGGCAAACGCGTCCTCAGGACCCGCTTCGGGGTCGACGAGGACGTGTGCTCGGGCGATCACTCTTGCATCCGCCTCTCGGGTTGTCCCTCGCTCACCGTCAAGGATCCCTCCGATCCGCTCAGGGTGGACCCCGTGGCCCATGTCAACAACGACTGCGTGGGCTGTGGCCTATGCGGCGAGGTGGCCCACGCCGCGATTCTGTGTCCGTCGTTCTTTCGCGCCGAGATTATCCACAACCCCTCGCGCTGGGACCGCTTCAAGCACTCGCTGCGCCGCACCCTCATCGGCTGGCTGCAGCCGGCCTGAGGCGGGGTTTTCGCCATCGCGCATTGCGGCGACTGGCCAGACCGGAGAAAATGCACGTTCTCGAACCCAGGAGCATTCAATGGCTTCGGTCCTCAGGCCCGCGGCGCGGCCCGCGCCCGACGGCGAGCGCGCCGACCTTTACCGGCGCATGGCACCGGGCAATCTCGCGCCGCTGTGGGAGGTCCTGCACGACCTCGTGCCACCGCAGCCCCAGACACCCTGCGTGCCGGCGCTGTGGAAGTATCGCGACATCCGCCCCTTCATCATGGAGTCGGGCAAGGTCATCACTGCCAAGGAGGCGATCCGGCGCGTCCTGATCCTGGAGAACCCCGGCCTGCGCGGCCAGTCCGCGATCAGCCGGAGCCTGTTCTGCGGCCTGCAGTTGATCCTGCCGGGAGAGATCGCGCCCAGCCACCGCCACACCCAATCGGCGCTGCGCTTCATCGTCGAAGGCTCAGGGGCCTATACCTCGGTCGACGGCGAGCGCACCACCATGCATCCGGGCGACTTCATCATTACTCCGCCCTGGACCTGGCACGACCACGGCAACCCGGGCAGCGAGCCGGTGGTGTGGATGGACGGCCTCGACATCCACATCGTGCGCCTGTTCGATGCCGGGTTCATGGAAACCTTCCCCGAGGAGGTGCAGCCGGTGACGCGCAAGGAGGGCGACTCCTACGCGCGCTACGGCAACAACATGGCTCCACTGGGGCCGCTGCCGACCTCGAAGACCTCGCCCATCTTCAACTACCCTTACGCGCGCAGCCGCGAGACGCTCGAGACGCTGTCGAGAAACGGTGATCCGGACGCGTGCCACGGCTGGAAGATGCAGTTCATCAACCCCCTCAGCGGTGCATTGGCGATGCCGACCATCGGCAGCTTCATCCAGTTGCTGCCCAAGGGCTTCAAGTCCGGCACCTACCGCTCCACCGACGCGACCGTGTATTCGGTGGTCGAGGGCAGCGGCAAGGCGAAGATCGGCGACAGCGAATTCGCCTTCGAGCCGCGCGACACCTTCGTTGTGCCCAGCTGGCATCCGCTGAGCTTCGAGAGTGACGCTGGTTGCGTGCTGTTCTCCTACTCCGACCGCCCGGCGCAACTCGCGCTCGGGCTGTGGCGCGAGCTGCGGGCATGAGCGACCAGGATTTCCTCGGCCGCGAATACAACAACCGCGAGCTGGTCCCCGACCACGGGCAGTACTTCGCGCGCTGGGCCGAGGGCTCGGCGCGGGCGCGGGCGACCATGACCTGCTACCTCGACCGCGACTACGGCCCGGCGGCCGGGGAGAAGCTCGACATCTTTCCCGCCAGGAAGGGTGACGGCTCGGTGCTGATGTTCATCCACGGCGGCTACTGGCGCTCGCTCGACAAGCGCGACTTCGCCTATCTCGCGCCCGCCTGCGTCGACGCGGGGGTGTCACTGGTGGTGGTGAACTACGACCTGTGCCCGCAGGTGACGGTGGAGGAGATCGTGCGCCAGATGCTGCGGGCCTCGGCCTGGCTCTACCGCCATGCCGAGGAGTACGGCATGGACGAGGAGCGGCTGTTCGTCAGCGGTCACTCGGCCGGCGCGCACCTGACGGCGATGATGATGGCGGCCCTGTGGCCGGTCTACGACGCCCAGCTGCCCAAGGACCTTTTCAAGGGCGGGCTCGCCGTGAGCGGAATCTACGACCTGCGCCCGCTGGCGCAGGTGAACTTCCTGAACGCGGACCTGCGCCTCGACGAAACCTCGGCGCTCAAGGTCTCGCCTGCCTTCCTGCCGCCGGCCACGCGCGCACCGCTCTTTACCTGCGTCGGCGGCGCCGAGAGCTCCGAGTTCAAGCGCCAGAACGCGCTTCTCGCGCAGCGCTGGAGGTCGGGCGTCGCGGGCGACATCGCGATGCCGGGGCACAACCACTTTTCGGTCATCGACGAGCTCGCCAATCCGGCCAGCGCATTGTTCGCCGGCGCCAAACGCATGATGAAGCTCGACCGCTGATGGGCGCGGAGGAATCCTACCTTCAGCCGGGGACGTACATCGACAGCGACCACCCCGCGGTCGCCGAGTTCGCGCGCAAGGCCGTGCAAGGCGCCACCGAGGTCGCGCGTGCCGTATCGCTGTACTACGCGGTGCGCGACGGCATCCGCTACAACCCTTTCCTCGACTTCACCGACGACTCGGCCTACCGCGCCAGCAGCTGCCTCGACACCGGAGAGGGATTCTGCGTCGGCAAGGCGGCGCTACTCGCCGCCTGCGCGCGCGCCGAGGGCATTCCGGCACGGGTCGGCTTCGCAGACGTGAAGAACCATCTGTCGACGCCCCGACTGCTCGAGTACATCGGCAGCGACCTGTTTATCTACCACGGCTACACGGAGTTGCTGCTCGAGGGCAAATGGGTCAAGGCGACACCTGCGTTCAACCTCGCGCTGTGCACCAAATTCCGAGTCAAGCCGCTCGAGTTCGACGGCCGCGATGACTCGATCTTCCATCCCTACGACCAGGACGCGCGCCGCCACATGGAGTACGTGCGAGACCGCGGCAGCTTCGCCGATGTGCCGGCGGCCCGGATCCAGCAGGCTTTCCGCGATTTCTATCCCCGGCTGTACGGCCTCGGCCGAGAAGCGGCGCGCGAGAGCTTCGGCTGAGCGAGGCCGGCGCCTCAACATGCGCAGGCTGCTCGAGGACAGCTTTCGCGCCGCGGTCGCGGCGGCGGACCCGCTGAAGATCCTGGGCCCGCACCTGCCGCGCCCGCCACGCGGACGCACCCTGGTCGCTGCCGCCGGCAAGGCGGCGGCCTCGATGGCGGCCGCCGTCGAGCGAGATTGGCCCCAGGGCGCCCCGCTCGACGGCCTCGCGATCACCCGCTATCGCCACGCGCTTCCGACCTCGCGCATCCGCGTGATCGAAGCCGGTCACCCGGTTCCCGACCAGGCCGGCGAAGCCGGGGCGCGCGAAATTGTTCAGCGCGTGGGTGCGCTGACCGCGGACGACCTGCTGCTCGCGCTGCTCTCGGGCGGGGGGTCGAGCCTGCTGTCGCTGCCTGCCGAAGGCATCGCGATGGCCGATCTGAAGGCGGTGACGACGCAGCTGCTGCGCTGCGGGGCGATGATTCAGGAGATCAACACGGTCCGCAAGCACCTGTCCTCTATCCAGGGCGGGCGCCTCGCGGCGGCGTGCAAAGCGCCGGTGCTCGCGCTCATCATCTCCGACGTCACCGGAGACGATCCGACGCACATCGCCTCGGGACCCTGCGCGCCCGATCCGAGCACCTTCCGCGATGCGCTCGACGTGCTGGCGAAGTACGGCGTCGCGCCGCCAGCGGCGGTTCGCTCGCGCCTCGAGAACGGGGCCGGCGGCCGCGTGGCCGAGACCCCCAAGCCCGGAGACGCGGCGTTTGCGCGGGTGGAAAACCGGGTGGTCGCCACTGCGCACCGTTCGCTGGAAGCTGCGGCCGAGACGTTTCGCGGCGCCGGCATCACGCCCGTGATCCTCGGCGACACGCTGACCGGCGAGGCGGCCGAGGCAGCCAAGGTGCTTGCGGCCCTGGTGCGGGAAGTTCGGCGCTATGGCTCGCCGTTCGCGCCGCCGGTAGCCCTCATCTCCGGAGGCGAGTGCACGGTCACGCTGCGCGGCGAAAGCGGACGAGGCGGGCGCTGCAGCGAGTTCCTGCTCGCGCTCGGGATCGAGCTCGAAGGGGTCGAGGGGATACACGCGATCGCGGCCGATACCGACGGCATCGACGGCTCGGAGGACAACGCGGGCGCGCTTCTGGCCCCCGATACGCTCGCTCGAGCGCGCGCGGCGGGGGTCGATGCCGTGCAGCGTCTCGCCGCAAACGACAGTTACCGCTTCTTCGCCGCGCTCGGGGACCTGTTGCTCACGGGACCGACGCTGACGAACGTGAACGACTACCGGGCGATCGTCATCGCCTAGAAATCGCGACCGGGCTGCCGATGCGCAAGCCGAGCTTGCGCGCCGCGTTCGCACGATTGGCGGCGATTTCCACCAGGCCGAGGCTGTTTACGTACCAGAAGGCGGCGCCGGGACGTGCCTTGCTGAAGGTCTGCGCATGGGTAAGCGTCCGTCGGCCGACCCTCAGGCGAGCCACCGGAACTACACTTGCGGCGCGCAGGCCGGTCATTGCGTTGCCATAGTGATCGACGAAGATCACCTGCGCCAGGTCGGTTGCGTCGAGCAGCACGCGCGGCGCGCGCAGCGCGGCGAGCCAGCCTCCCGGCGCACGCCCGCGCGCCAGAGCCGCCGCCAAGGGGGCGAACAGGTCGCGGCCGTGAAACGAGTTCGAAAGCGAGACTGGCCGCCAGACGATGCGCCGGCAGCGCCTGCGCTTCGCCCGCTGCCAGACGACCGATAACAGCCCGTTATCGGGACCGACGAAGCTTCGGCCCTCGGCCTCCACCACGATCGCGTCCCGCGGCCCGCCGACGCCGGGGTCGATCACCGCAACGAAGACGCTGCCGCGCGCGTAGCTTGGCGCAAGCGCAGCCAGCAGGTGAGCCGCAGGCTCGACGCCGAAATCGGGCGCATCGTTGAGCGCGTCCACGATCTGCGCGCGCGGCGCGTCGCGATGCAGCACGGCCTTCACCTGGCCGACGTAGGGGTCGGACGAGCCGAAGTCGGTGAACAGGACGATCACGCGCGCTCCAAAATGAAAAGGCCAGGACGAGCCCGGCCTTTTTCGCACGAACGCGGGGCGCGATCAAGCGGCCTTGTTGTCTTCCTTCTTCTCCTCTGCCGGCTTCTCGGGCTGGTCGAGCAGCAGCACCAGTGCGAGCGGCGCGTTGTCGCCTTTGCGGAAACCTGTCTTGAGAATACGCAGGTAGCCGCCATTGCGCTTCGCGTAGCGAGGCCCGAGGTCTTCGAAAAGCTTGCCGACCATCTCGCGGTCGCGCAGGCGGCTGAACGCCAGGCGCCGGTTGGCGAGCGACGGCTTCTTGCCGAGCGTGATCATGGGTTCGACGACGCGCCGAAGCTCCTTCGCCTTGGGCAGCGTGGTCGTGATCGTCTCGTGGCGCAGCAGCGAATTTGTCATGTTGCGCAGCATCGCGAGCCGATGGCTCGTGGTGCGGTTGAGCTTGCGGAGTCCGTGACCGTGACGCATGGCTTGTTGTCCTTATCTCCGGAGCACGTTATACGCGGTGATGCTCGAGTCCCGCGGGAGGCCAGTTCTCGAGCTTCATACCGAGCGTCAGGCCGCGCGAGGCAAGAACTTCCTTGATCTCGTTCAACGACTTGCGCCCGAGGTTCGGCGTCTTGAGCAGCTCGGTCTCGGTGCGCTGAATCAGGTCGCCGATGTAGTAAATGTTCTCGGCCTTGAGGCAGTTCGCCGAGCGGACGGTGAGCTCCAGATCGTCGACCGGGCGCAACAGGATCGGGTCCACCTGCGGCGACTTGGGCTGCTCGGCCGGCATTGACGTGCCCTCGAGCTGCGCGAAGACCGAAAGCTGGTCCACCAGGATGCGCGCCGAATAGCGAATCGCCTCCTCCGGCTCGATCGCGCCGTTGGTCTCGATGTCCATGATCAGCTTGTCGAGATCGGTTCGCTGCTCGACGCGCGCGGATTCGACGGAGTAGGAAACGCGGCGCACCGGGCTGAACGAGGCGTCGAGAACGATGCGGCCGATGCCCTTGGTCTCCTCCGGCAGGTAGCGCATATTTCCGGGGACATAGCCGCGCCCGGACTCGACCTTGATCTGCATTTCGAGCTTGCCGCCCGAAGCCAGGGTCGCAATGACATGCTCGGGGTTGACGATCTCGACGTCGTGCGCGGCCTCGATGTCGGCAGCGGTGACCTGCCCTTCGCCGTCCTTCTTCAACGAAAGGATTGCCTCTTGCCGGTTGTGGAGACGGAACACCACGCCCTTGAGGTTGAGCAGGATATCGACGATATCCTCGCGCACTCCGTCCATGGTGGAGTACTCATGTACCACGCCGGCGATCTGCACCTCGGTAGGGGCGTAGCCGGGCATCGAGGACAGCAGCACGCGGCGCAGAGCGTTGCCCAGCGTGTGGCCGTAGCCGCGCTCGAACGGCTCCATCGTCACTTTCGCGTGGTAGGGCGACAGGTTCTGTACGTCGACGATGCGCGGTTTCAGGAATCCGGTTTGCGACATTTTTTCGTCCTGCGGTTAAACGTATAGGGGGTGGGGGACAAGACGCGGCTCGACCCAGGTCACCTCGTTACTTCGAATAGAGTTCGATCACCAGGCTTTCGTTGATCGAGGAGGGCAGTTCGGGGCGCGTCGGCAACGCCTTGAAGGTACCTTTAAGCGCCTTCGCGTCCACCTCCATCCAATCCGGAATGCCACGGCTTTCGGTCGCTTCGGCGGCAGCCTTGACGCGCAACTGTGCCTTCGCCTTCTCGGCCACTTCGACCACGTCCCCGGGCCTGACCTGGTAAGACGGAATGTTCACCCGCTTGCCGTTCACATGAATGCCGTTGTGGCGCACCAGCTGGCGCGCTTCGGTGCGCGAGGCACCGAACCCCATCCGGTAGGCGACGCTGTCTAGGCGTGTCTCGAGCAGCTGCAGCAGGCGCTCGCCGGTCACGCCCTTCGAGCGCGACGCCTGGGCGTAGGTCTTGCGGAACTGGCGCTCCAGCACCCCATAGATCTTGCGGATCTTCTGCTTTTCGCGCAGTTGCTTTCCATAGTCCGACAGGCGCTGGCCACTCTTCTGGCCGTGCTGGCCAGGCGCATAGCTGCGGCGCTCCACGGCGCACTTGTCGGTGAAGCACTTCTCGCCTTTGAGAAACAGCTTTTCGCCCTCGCGGCGGCACTGGCGGCACTTAGCGTCGAGATTTCTTGCCATGGCGTCTCCTTCCCCCTCGGCTCAGACCCGGCGCCGCTTGGGCGGCCGGCAGCCGTTGTGCGGGACGGGCGTCACGTCAGCGATGCTGGAAATCTTGAGCCCGATTGCGTTCAGCGCACGCACCGCGGATTCGCGGCCCGGCCCCGGTCCTTTGATGCGCACCTCTATATTCTTCACTCCGCACTCCTGCGCGGCCCGTCCCGCACGCTCCGCGGCGACCTGCGCGGCAAACGGAGTGGACTTGCGCGAACCCTTGAAGCCCGCGTTGCCGGAAGTGGCCCACGACAGTGCGTTTCCCTGCCGATCGGTGATCGTCACGATGGTGTTGTTGAAAGACGCATGCACGTGCGCGATTCCCTCGGCCACGTTCTTCTTGACCTTCTTGCGGGCGCGCGCTGCCTGCTGCGTCTGTTGCTGACTCGGATTTCTGGTCGCCATGAATGTCCTCTAGCCTGCGTTACGCCTTGCCGGCCTGAGCCGTCAGCTTGATTGCCGTCTTGCGCGGCCCCTTGCGGGTCCGGGCATTGGTGCGCGTGCGCTGGCCGCGAACCGGAAGGCCTTTGCGATGTCGCACGCCGCGGTAGCAGCCAAGGTCCATCAGCCGCTTGACGCTCATCGAGACTTCACGTCGCAAGTCGCCCTCGACCGCGAGGCGCATTACGTTGTCGCGCAGACGGTCAAGCTCCGAGTCGGTCAGGTCCTTGATCTTGCGCGACCCCTCAACGCCGGAGGCGACGCAGATTGCCTGCGCCCGAGCGCGCCCGATGCCGTAAATCGCCGTCAACGCGATCTCTGCGTGCTGGTGATTGGGAATGTTAATTCCCGCGATGCGTGCCATGTGCTAGTCCCGTAAGTGCGTCGCGAACGAAAAGCCGAATATTTTATCGTGAAATGCCTGTCTGCTCAAGAGGTTAAATCATCCCTGACGCTGCTTGTGGCGCGGATCCGAACAGATGACCCGAACCACGCGCTTGCGGCGGACGATCTTGCACTTGCGGCAGATCTTCTTTACTGAAGCCATTACTTTCATGCCCAGCTCCTTAACTTTGATAATTACCGCGCCGGCAGGCCACCCTTGAAATTCGCCTTGCGCAGCAGGCTCTCGTATTGGTGCGACATGACGTAGGCCTGCACCTGTGCCATGAAGTCCATGGTGACGACAACGATGATCAGGAGCGACGTTCCGCCGAAGTAGAACGGCACGTTCCATTTCAGGATCAGGAATTCCGGCAGCAGGCACACCAGCGTCACGTAGATCGCGCCAACCAGAGTGAGACGGGTCAGGATCCGCTCGATGTAGCGCGCAGTCTGGTCGCCTGGCCGAATCCCTGGCACGAAGGCGCCGGACTTCTTGAGGTTGTCCGCGGTTTCCTTCGGGCTGTACTGCAGTGCGGTGTAGAAGAAGCAGAAGAATATGATCAGGGCAGCGTACAGCATGACGTAGATTGGTTGCCCCGGCGTCAGCGTTCCGGCGATATCACGCAGCCAGATCATCCCTTCCTGCGAACCGAACCAGCCTAGCAGCGTAGCCGGAAAGAGGATAAGCGAGCTGGCAAAGATAGGCGGGATCACGCCCGACATGTTGAGTTTGAACGGCAGATGCGAGCTTTGTCCGCCATATACGCGGTTTCCGACTTGTCGCTTGGCGTAATTGACCAGGATCTTCCGCTGACCGCGCTCGACGAAACACACGAAGGCGGTCACCAGTACCACCGCCACCGCGATGAGGAGCGCCGTCAGCGGGTGCATGGCCCCCGTACGCACCAGTTCCAAGGTTCCGGCCACCGCGTTCGGCAAGCCGGCCGCGATGCCGGCGAAGATGATGATCGAGATGCCATTGCCCAATCCGCGCTCGGTGATCTGCTCGCCGAGCCACATCAGGAACATTGTGCCGGTGACAAGGGTGGTGACGGCGGTGACGCGGAACATGAGGCCCGGATCCAGCACCAAGCCAGGCTGCGATTCGAGCGCGATCGAGATCCCCGTCGCCTGGAACAGCGCGAGGAATACCGTCCCGTAGCGAGTGTACTGGGTGATCTTGCGCCGCCCGGACTCACCTTCCTTGCGCAACGCCTCGAGCTGGGGCGATACCGAGCTCATCAACTGCATGATGATCGACGCCGAGATGTACGGCATGATGCCGAGGGCAAATATGGTGAAGCGGCGCAGCGCGCCACCAGAGAACATGTTGAACATGCCCAGAATTCCGCCCTGCTGGCCGCGGAACAGCTCGGCCAGCACGCCGGGGTCTATCCCCGGCACCGGAATGTGCGCTCCGATGCGAAACACGACCAGCGCCCCCAGAAGGAAGAATAGGCGACGCTTCAGGTCGCCGTAGCGCCCGGTCTTTCCAGCGTTTGGGAGTGCGGTGGCCAAATGAACGGTCCTCGGGGTGCCTTATGCCGCGGCCGGCGCCGACGCCGGCGCGTCCTCGACTTTTCCACCGGCGGATTCGATCGCCGCGCGGGCGCCCTTGGTCGCCCGCACACCTTTGAGCGTGACCTTGCGTGCAAGTTTTCCGGAGAGGATCACTTTCGCCGCGCCCGCCCGCTGCGACACCACACCCTCGGCCTTGAGTGCGGCGAGATCGATCTCGCTGGCATTCATTCGCTCGAGCTCCGAAAGACGCACTTCGGCCGTCGCGTCGCGCGTCAACGAAGTGAAGCCGCGTTTCGGCAGGCGACGGTGCAGCGGCATCTGACCGCCCTCGAACCCGATCCTGTGGAACCCGCCCGAACGGGCCTTCTGACCCTTATGGCCACGGCCCGCGGTCTTGCCGAGCCCCGAGCCGATGCCACGACCGACACGGCGGCGCGAGCTTTTCGCGCCGGGCGCAGGTTTGATGTCGTTTAGCCGCATGACTACCACCTCTGGCACTTAAGCCACTACCTGCACCAGGTAGTAGACCTTGTTGATCATCCCCCGCACCGCCGGGGTGTCGCTCAGCTCGACCATATGATTGAGGCGCCGTAGACCGAGCCCGCGCACGGTTGCCCGATGGCTTTCCCTGCAGCCGGAAAGCCCCTTGATCAGCTTCACCTTGATCTTCTTGTCAGCCATATCCCGCCTCAGGAGAGGATTTCCTCGATCTTCTTTCCGCGCTTGGCTGCGATCTCGGACGGCGTGTTCATCGCCTGCAGACCATTGAGCGTCGCGCGCACCACGTTGTACGGGTTGGTCGAGCCGAAGCATTTGGCCAGAATGTTGGTGACACCCATCACCTCGAAAACCGCGCGCATGGGACCACCGGCAATAATCCCCGTGCCTTCGGATGCGGGCTGCATCAGCACCTTCGCAGCACCGTGGCGCCCGATGACGGAGTGTTGAAGCGTGCCGTGCTTCAGTTTGACCTTGAACAGGCGCCTGCGCGCCTCCTCCATCGCCTTCTGGACCGCGACCGGAACTTCGCGCGCCTTGCCTTTGCCCATTCCGATCCCGCCGTCCCCATCGCCGACGACGGTCAGCGCAGCGAAGCCGAGCACGCGGCCGCCTTTCACCACCTTGGTGACGCGGTTCACCGCGACCATCTTCTCGCGCAGCCCATCGGAGCGGTCGTCCGAGGTCTGCATTCTCGGTTGAATTTTTGCCATCAGGTTTCCTACCCCTTAAAACTTCAGCCCGCCGGCCCGCGCAGCGTCGGCGAGCGCCTTTACGCGTCCGTGATACTTGTAGCCGGAACGATCGAACGCGACCGTTTCGACGCCTGCCTGCTTTGCCCTTTCCGCGATGCGCTGTCCGATTGCTTCGGCGGCCTTAATGTTGCCGCCGTGCTTCAGCGTCGTCCGCACGTCCTTTTCGGTGCTCGACGCGCTGGCGATGACCTTGTCACCGGAAGCAGAGGTGATTTGCGCGTAGATATGGCAGTTCGTGCGGTGCACGGTGAGACGCACCGCACCGAGCTCCCGAATCTTGAGCCTGGTTTGTCGCGCGCGGCGTAGCCGCGAAGGATTCTTGTCGAACATAGCCTTGTCCCGTTACTTCTTCTTCGTCTCTTTCAAGACGACGATCTCGTCGGCATAGCGTACGCCCTTGCCCTTGTAGGGTTCCGGTGCGCGGTACGCCCGCACCTCGGCTGCCACTTGGCCGACCTGTTGCTTATCAATGCCCGTAAGTACGATTTCAGTCTGGGTCGGTGTCGCCACCTTCACGCCCTTCGGCATCTGGTGCACGACGGGATGGGAAAAACCGAGCGTGAGGCTCAGTTTGTCGCCTTGCGCTTGCGCACGGTAGCCGACGCCGACCAGCGCAAGCCTCTTCTCGAATCCTTTGCTGACGCCGGTAACCATATTCGCAATCAGTGCCCGCATGGTTCCCGACATTACGTTGGCCTGGCGCGAATTGCCGAGCGCCTTGCACATCAGTTGTTCCCCGTCTCTTTCGACGGCTACGTTCGGATCGGCCGAACGGGCAATTGCGCCCAGCGGGCCCTTGACGGAAATCTGGCCCAAGGCGATGTTCACCTCGACGCCCTTTGGGACCGGGATAGGATTGTTGGCGACGCGAGACATGTTTCGCTCCTTACGCCACGATGCAAAGCACTTCGCCGCCAACACCTGTGGCGCGCGCCTTGCGGTCTGTCATCACCCCGTGCGAGGTCGATAGAATCGCGACGCCGAGTCCGTTCATCACCCTCGGCAGGTCGTTGCGGCCTTTGTATACGCGCAGGCCCGGCTTTGAGACGCGCTCGATGCGCTCGATCACGGGCCGACCGGCATAGTATTTGAGGCTGATTGCGAGTTCCGGCTTGCCGTCGCGGTCGCGCACGCCGAAGTCCTCGACATAGCCCTCGTCCTTCAGCACTTGGGCGATGGACGCCTTGAGCTTGGAGGAAGGCATCAGGACTTCCGTGTGCCCGATCAGCTGCGCATTGCGGATGCGCGTCAGCATGTCCGCGATGGGGTCGCTCATGCTCATACTCTGTGCTCCTTACCAGCTGGCCTTGATGACGCCGGGAACTTCGCCGCGCATCGCTAGATCACGCAGCTTGTTGCGCCCGAGGCCGAATTTTCGATACACGCCACGCGGCCTTCCGGTGAGCGCGCAGCGGTTGCGCAGACGAGTCGGCGAAGCGTCTCGCGGCAGCTTTTGGAGCTGCACGCGCGCCGCGTCCTTGTCTTCGTCCGAGCTACCAGAGCTCCACAGCACTGACAGCAGCGCCGCGCGCTTCGCCTTGAATTTCTCGACTGTCTTACGGCGCTTCTGGTCGCGGTTCGTGAGAGCAAGCTTGGCCATGCGAATACCTCAGTTTCTGAACGGAAAGCGGAACGCGGCGAGCAATGCGCGCGCCTCTTCGTCCGACTTCGCGGAAGTGGTAATGCTGATATTCATGCCCCGCAGCGCATCGACCTTGTCGTACTCGATCTCGGGAAAGATGATCTGTTCCTTGATCCCAAGGCTGTAGTTGCCGCGGCCGTCAAAAGCACGTCCCGAGATACCGCGAAAATCGCGGATGCGCGGAATCGCGATGTTCACCAGGCGATCGAGGAATTCGTACATCCGCGCGCCCCGCAAGGTCACCATGCAGCCGATGGGATAACCCGCCCGAACCTTGAAGGTGGCGATCGACTTGCGGGCCTTGGTGACCACCGGCTTTTGGCCCGCGATCTTCGTCATGTCGACCACCGCGTTGTCGAGCACCTTCTTGTCGCCGGTGCTCTCCCCGACGCCCATATTGAGCGTGATCTTCTCGATCCGGGGAACCTGCATCACCGACTTGTAGCCGAATTTGCCGGTCAACTCGGGGACCACCTTGTCACGGTAGAAGAGATGAAGTCGCGACGGCGGGATTGAGGTCGTCGCTTTTTCCTTGTGTTGAGCTGATGCTTTCGCCATATCGCTAACCTTACGCGTCCACCTGCTCGCCGTTCGACTTGAACACCCGTACCTTGCGCCCGTCCCCGAGTACCTTGAAGCCCACGCGGTCTCCCTTCTTGGTGCCGGGATTGAACAATGCGACGTTCGAAACGTTAATGGGCATGTCCTTGTCGACGATGCCGCCCGTAACGCCCTTCATCGGGTTGGGTCGCTGGTGCTTCTTGGCGCGATTCACGCCCTCCACGACCAAATGTTCGTCGTCCACGCGACGCAACACCGTACCGCGCTTGCCCTTGTCGCGACCGGCGATGACGATGACCTCATCGCCCTTCCTGATTCTTTGCATGGCGATTCCCTTCCGGCGCCTGGTTACAAGACTTCGGGAGCGAGCGACACGATCTTCATGAAGCGTTCCGTGCGCAGCTCTCGCGTCACGGGACCGAAGATACGCGTGCCAATCGGCTCGAACTTCGCTGTCAACAGCACCGCCGCATTGGAATCGAACCGGATCAACGAACCATCGGCGCGACGCACCCCTTTCGCGGTGCGAACCACGACCGCGTGGTACACCTCGCCCTTCTTGACCCGCCCGCGCGGCGCAGCGTCCTTGACGCTCACTTTGATGACATCTCCGATGCTGGCATAGCGCCGTTTCGAGCCACCCAGCACCTTGATGCACATGACCGCACGCGCGCCGGTGTTATCGGCGACGTCCAAAATGGACTGCATCTGAATCATTGCTTGTTCTCCATCCAACTTCCTCTGCGCGCCGCTGAGGCGACGTTGCAGCCAGTTTTGGATCCCGTCCGGGTCTGTCTACATCCGCCCCCTGGAGCCGCAAGGGTGCGGAAAGACTATCAATTTTACACGAATTCCAGTTCTTTGGACAACAGAACCAACTCAGACTTCCTTCGACTTCTCGAGCAGCCGGGTAACGGTCCAGGACTTCGTCCTGGAAAGCGGTCGGCACTCTGCAATCTCTACCAGATCCCCCAGCTTGATGTCGCCCGAGTCCACGTGCGCGTGGTACTTCTTCGAGCGCGTCATCGTCTTGCCGATGACCGGATGTTTCACTCTGCGCTCAACCAGCACGGTCACCGTCTTTTGCATCTTGTCGCTGACGACGCGCCCGGTCAGAGTACGCGTGTTCTTCACCTCGGTTTGCGCGGGATTCTGCTCGGTCATTTGGCGGCCTTCTCTCTCAGCAAGGTGCGCGCGCGCGCGATCTCACGACGCACCTTTTTCATCTGGCTGGTATTGGTAAGTTGCTGCGTCGCGACCTGCATCCGCAGGCTGAAATGCGCCTTGAGAAGCTCACTTAGCTCCTTCTGCAGCTCGTCACCGCTCTTTGCGCGTAGTTCACTCGTCTTCATGGCCTACCCCAGCATGCGGTGCACCACCGCGGTCTTGAACGGCAGTTTCGCCGCAGCGAGGGCAAAGGCCTGTCTCGCGAGCGGCTCGGTTACGCCGTCCATCTCATAAAGAATCTTGCCCGGCTGGATCTCGGCGACGAAGTACTCGGGATTACCTTTCCCGTTCCCCATCCGCACCTCCGCGGGCTTCTGCGAGATGGGCTTGTCCGGAAAGATGCGGATCCAGATACGGCCGCCGCGCTTGATGTGACGCGACATCGCGCGCCGCGCCGCCTCGATCTGCCGCGCGGTAATCCGGCCCCGCGTGAGTGCCTTGAGGCCGTATTCGCCGAACGACACCTTCGCCCCCCGGGTAGCGACGCCTTTATTGCGGCCCTTCTGCTGCTTGCGGTATTTGGTACGTGCTGGCTGAAGCATCGCTTACTCCTTCTTGCCCTCGTCGCCCGCCGCCGCGCCGCCTTCCTTGGCCGCCGGCTTGCGCGTGCGTTTGACCGTTGTCTTCGGTTTGGCCGCGCGTGCGCCGTCTTCCTTCTTTGCGGCACGCGGGCGTGCAGGCTTCTTCGCCTCACCCTCCGGCGTGCTCTTGGCCGGCGCCCTGCGCCCCGCCGGCCTGGGTACCGGCTTCTTCGCGCGCTTCGTTGCCGGCGGCTCTTCCGGCGATGCCGGCGTCGCGGACGGCAGTGCAGCCTGAGCCTCGCTCTTCGGCACCAATTCGCCCTTGTACACCCACACCTTGATACCAATCACGCCGTAGGAGGTCTTGGCCTCACCGAAGCCATAGTCAATGTCGGCGCGTAGCGTATGCAGCGGCACGCGCCCCTCGCGATACCATTCGGTGCGGGCGATCTCTATGCCGTTCAGCCGGCCAGCGCTCATGATCTTGATTCCCTGCGCGCCGAGGCGCATGGCATTTTGCATCGCGCGCTTCATGGCGCGCCGGAACATGATGCGCTTCTCCAGTTGCTGCGCAATCGAGTCCGCGATGAGCTGAGCGTCGATCTCTGGCTTGCGGATTTCCTCGATATTGACATGCACCTGCTGCACACCCATCAGCCTGCGCAATTCGCCCTTGAGCGACTCGATCTCCTCGCCCTTCTTGCCGATTACCACGCCGGGCCTTGCAGAGTAGATCGTGATGCGCGCGTCTTTTGCGGGACGCTCGATCACTACACGTCCGACCGAGGCGTGCGAAAGCTTCTTCTTCAGAAATGCACGCACCTTGATGTCGTCCGCCAGCATGCCGGCGAAAGCACGCGTGCTGGCGTACCAGCGCGAGCTCCAGTTCTTGTTAACCGCCAGCCGGAAGCCGATCGGATTGATCTTCTGTCCCATAATTTCTCTCTCAGTCGCCGACTGTGATGTAGATGTGACAGGTATGCTTGAGCACCCTGTTGCCTCGTCCCTTGGCGCGCGCGTGGAAACGCTTGAGGAAGGCGCCACGCTCGACGTGGATAGTCTTGACCTTCAGCACGTCGATATCAGCGCCGTCGTTGTGCTCCGCATTGGCAATCGCCGACTCCAGCACCTTCTTCAGGATCGCCGCGCCCTTCTTAGGCGTGAAGGCGAGAATATTGAGAGCCCGGTCGACGGGCTTGCCGCGGATCAGATCCGCCACCAGCCGCCCCTTCTGGGCAGACATGTGTGCTCCACGAAGTACCGCTCGAGTCTCCATATCGGGCTCCCTACTTCTTGCCGCCGGCCGGAGCCGCGGCAGGCGCTCCGGTTGGCGTGCCGCTAGTCTTCCGGTCCGCGGAATGGCCCTTGAACTGCCGCGTCAGCGCAAATTCGCCGAGCTTGTGCCCGACCATGTTCTCCGTGATGTAGACGGGAATATGTTGCTTCCCGTTGTGCACGGCGATCGTCAGGCCGACGAAATCCGGCACGATCGTCGAGCGCCGGGACCAGGTCTTTATCGGACGCTTGTCGCTCGTGCCGCGCACGGCATCGATCTTCTTGATGAGATGCAGGTCCACGAACGGACCTTTCTTGATTGAACGCGCCATTTTTAGCCTCGTGCTGCGTTATGCCCGGCGCCGGTCGCGGACGATCATGTTCTGGGTCCGCTTGTTGCTTCGGGTCTTGTAACCTTTGGTCTGCACACCCCACGGAGAAACGGGATTACGCCCGGCCGAGGTACGGCCCTCACCGCCGCCGTGCGGATGATCGATCGGATTCATTGCCACGCCGCGCACTGTCGGACGCACGCCGCGCCAGCGCATGCGACCGGCCTTGCCGACCGACTCGAGATTGTGTTCCTCGTTGCCAACCTCTCCGATCGTCGCTCGGCAGTCGACGTGCACCTTCCGGATCTCGCCCGAGCGAAGGCGCAGCTGGGCATAAGAGCCTTCGCGCGCCAGCAACTGGGCGCTCGAGCCGGCCGAGCGAGCGATCTGCGCGCCCTTGCCGGGCAGCATTTCGATGCAGTGCACGGTGGTTCCGACCGGAATGTTGCGCAATGGGAGCGCATTGCCCGGCTTGATCGGTGCCTCGGCGCCCGAGAGCAGGCGCGTTCCCGGCGTGACGCCCTTGGGAGCGATGACGTAGCGGCGCTCGCCGTCGACGTAAAGCAGCAGGGCCAGGTTCGCGCTCCGGTTCGGATCGTATTCGAGACGTTCGACCTTCGCCGGAATGCCGTCCTTGCTGCGTTTGAAATCCACCAAACGATAGTGCTGCTTGTGGCCGCCGCCTTTGTGCCGCATCGTGATGCGGCCGGCGTTGTTGCGACCGTTCGTCTTCGTCTGCTTGGCGAGCAGCGGTGCGTGCGGCGCACCCTTGTGGAGGTCCGGGCTGACGACCTTGACCAGCGCGCGACGCCCCGGTGAGGTTGGTTTGACTTTTACCAGTGGCATGGCTTACTCCGTCGCCGCGAAGTTGATTTCCTGCCCCGGCGCGAGGCAGACGAAGGCCTTCTTCCAGTTGCGCCGGCGGCCGTTGAAGCGGCCAAAGCGCTTTGCTTTTCCCTTCACGTTGGACACCGTCACCGCGTCGACCTTTGTCTTGAACAGCAGCTCGACCGCCGCCTTGATCTCCGGCTTGCTCGCGTCGTCCGCAACACGGAAAACGTACTGCCTGCTGCGCTCGGCCAGCATCGTGCTTTTTTCCGACACTATCGGCGCCAGAACCACCTTCATCAGCCGATCGGCGCTGTATTTCTTAGTCGCCGTCATTTCAGCATCTCCTCGAGCTTCTGCACCGCCTTCTTGGTCAGCAGCACGTTCGGAAAACGCACTAGCGCCACGGGATTGGCGTGCTGTGCCGCAACCACCATCACATTAGGCAGATTGCGTGAAGACAGCAGCAGGTTCTGATCGACCTCGTCAGTAATCAGGAGCAAGCCGTCGAAACCCATCGACTTCACTTTCTGCGCAAAAAGCTTTGTTTTCGGCGCATCCAGCTTGAAGTCGTCGACAACGCGGATTCGGTCTTCGCGCGCAAGTTGCGACAGGATCGATGCCATGCCTGCGCGGTACATCTTGCGGTTGACCTTGTGCGAGAAATTCTCGTCAGGGCTCGCGGCGAAGATCTTGCCGCCACCCCGCCACAGCGGGCTCGAAGCCATTCCGGCGCGTGCACGACCGGTACCCTTTTGCCGCCAGGGCTTGCGCGTCGACTTGGCCACATCGCTGCGCTCCTTCTGCTTGCGGGTTCCGAAACGAGCATTCGCCTGGTAGGCCACCACGACTTGGTGCACCAGATCTTCGTTGAAGTCGCGCCCGAACAGTGCGTCGGGAGCGTTGAACGTGCCTGCGGCGCCCTTGTCATTAACCATCTTCAGTTCCATGGCGCCTCCTAGCCCTTCACCGTGGGCCGCACGATCACGTCGCGGCCGCGGGAGCCGGGAACCGCTCCCCTTACGAGCAGGAGCTGACGCTCCGCGTCGACCCGGACCACCACGAGGTTCTGCACCGTGCGCCGCACGTTGCCGAGGTGACCCGCCATGCGCTTGCCGGGAAAGACGCGCCCAGGATCCTGGTTTTGGCCTGTGGAGCCGGGCCTGTTGTGGGACACCGAATTGCCGTGAGAGGCGCGGTTCGACGAGAAGTTATGGCGCTT
>DATFMS010000034.1:0-8450 GCA_035266805.1 Burkholderiales bacterium
TCGCGCGTGACCGCGATGATGCCGGGCTTGCCGCGGTCGGCGACGGTGTGCGGAAAGACGCCCTCGCTGCCGTCGGCGCGGCGAAAATGGGACACCGGTGCCCAGTACGCGTTGTGCGAGTTGCTCTGCGCGATCCTGCCGCCGGCGGCGAGGCCGGCGCGAATGCCGTCGCCGCTGTCCTGCGCGCACACCGGCGAATGGGGCGAGACCGCCGCGGGCAGGAGTTTCGCGCGCAGCTCCGGGTCGTGCGAGAAGCCGCCGCCCGCGAGCACGACTCCGGCGCGCGCGCCCGGCGTCTCGCGCCGGCCGTTCGACTCGATCTCGACCCCGGCGGCGCGGCCTTCGCGCATCACGACGTTGAGGACGCGAGCGTTGAGGCGCAGCGACACCTTGAGGTCGAGCGCGGACTTGAGCAGCCGCCCGACCAGCGCGTTGCCGAGCACCAGCCGCGTGCCGCGCGCGGCGAACAGCCGCTGCCAGGCGTATTGCGCCACCAGGCCCGCGACCCGCGCCGCGGAGCGCGTCGAGCGCAGCACGGCGCGAAAATGCGGCAGGTCGGCGCGCGGCACCATCATGCCGTCGAACAGCATGAATTCGCGCAGCGGCCAGCGCATCAGGGCGAAGTCGCGGCCCAGCAGGCGGGCGTCGAAGTCGACCGGCTCGAGCACGCGCCCGCCGAGCGTCGCGCCGGGCAGCTCGGGGTAGTAGTCCGGGTAGTTGGTGACCGGGCGCAGGCGCAGCGAGGTGCGCGCCTCCAGGTACTCGATCGCCTCGCTCCCGCGCGCGAGAAAGGCTTCGCGCGCGCCCGGGTCGCGCGTCGGCGGCGCGCAGCGCTCGAGGTAGCGCCGGGCGTCGTCGACGCTGTCGGCGATCCCGGCGGCGGCCATCTTGGGGTTGGCGGGAATCCAGACCATGCCGCCCGAAACGGCCGTTGTGCCGCCCACCAGCGGCGACTTCTCGAGCAGCAGCGTTCTCAGGCCCTCTGCCGCGGCGACGCAGGCCGCGGTGAGCCCGGCGGCGCCGGCGCCGACCACGATCGCGTCGTACTCCGCGGCCGGCTGCATCGCGGCCGCTAGGCGTCGGTCGGCGGCGTGGTGACGACGATGAACACCAGGTCCGCGAGGCCGGTGTTGTAGATCGCGTGCTCGACGCTCGGCGGGATGAAGATGCAGTCGTGCGCGCGCACCACCCGTCGCGCGCCGTCGAGTTCCATCAGTCCCTCGCCGCTCAGGATGTGGTAGACCTGCTCCTGCACCTTGTGCCGGTGCGGCGCGACGTAGCCCTTGGGCTGGTAGCTCGAGATGCGGTAGTCGAGATGCCGCGTCGACGAATTCTGCGGGTTCACCAGCATTTTCGAGTGCGCGTCGTAGTGCTCGGGCGGCGTCTCCCACATGACTTCGGCGATGTTGCGCACAACGGCTGCGGGCTTTACGCTCATGTCTTCCCTCCCTTCTGAACGGACTTCATTCTAATGGTGAACCGCCGGCGCCGTGCCCGCCGCGAGGACCTCGGCTTGACCAAGGCCGAGTTTGCCGTCCTGCGGCGCCTGGACACACCGCAGAAGATCCAGGACTTCCTGTTCGGGCTGAAGCAGAACTTCGAGCCCAACGGCGACAGCTGCCGGCCGGTGCGGGTGGTGCTGCGCGCGCGCAACGCGCACTGCATCGAGGGCGCGATGCTCGCCGCGGCCGCGCTCTGGATCCACGGCGAGCCACCGCTCTTGATGGACCTGCGCGCGGTGCACGACTTCGACCACGTGGTGGCGCTGTTCCGGCGCAAGGGCTTCTGGGGCGCGATCTCCAAGACCAACGGCGCCTACCTGCGCTGGCGCGACCCCGTCTACCGCAGCCTGCGCGAGCTGGCGATGTCCTACATGCACGAGTACTCCAACAAGCGCGAGTACAAGTCGCTGCGCGAATACTCGGTTCCGTTCGACCTGCGCCGCGTCGACCCGGCGATCTGGGCCAGCGGCGAGAAGGACGCCTGGGAGGTCGGCGACCTGATCGAGGAGGCGCGCCACTTCGACCTCGTGACGCGCGCCCAGGCCAAGGCGCTCACCCGCCGCGACCCCTTCGAGCGCATGGTGGGCGCGCTCCTTCAGTACCGCAAGCCGAAAAAGCGGATCAAGAAACGTACTTCTTGAAGAAGGCGACGGTTCGCGTCCAGGCGAGCTGCGCCGCGTCCTCGCGGTAGCGCGGCGTCGAGTTGTTGTGGAAGCCGTGCTGCGTGTCCGGGTAGCGGTACGCTTCGTAGCGCGCGCCGGCCGCTTTCAGCGCCGCCTCGTACTGCGGCCACATGCCGTTGATGCGCGGATCCTTGTCCGCGAAGTGAAGCAGCAGCGGGGCCTTGATCTGCGGCACCGATGAAAGCTCCGGCGCCGCGCCGTAGAACGGCACCCCCGCCTGGAGATCCGCGCCCAGCGCGACCGCGAGCCGGTTGACCATGCCGCCGCCCCAGCAGAAGCCCACCGCGCCGAGCTTACCGTTGGAGCGCGCGTGCGCCTTGACGAAGCGCGCGCTGTTGAGCATGTCGGTGCGAAGCTTCGCCTGATCGAGACCCGCCTGCAGCTGCCGCCCGTCGTCGTCGTTGCCCGGATAGCCGCCGGCCGGCGCGAGGCCGTCGGGCGCGAGGGCGAGGAACCCTTCGGTCGCCACGCGGCGCGCGACGTCCTCGATGTACGGGTTGAGCCCGCGGTTCTCGTGGATCACCAGCACCGCGGCAAACGGCCCCTGCCCCGCCGGCTGCACCAGATAGCCGCGCATGGCGCCGGAGTTGCCGCCCGGCGACGGATAGTCCACATAACGCGCCTTGATGCGCGGATCGGTGAACGAAACCGTCTGCGCGCGCGCGTAGCGCGGCAGCAGCGCCTGCGCCAGCGCCAGGCCTCCGGCCGTCAGCGCCGCGGCGCGCTTGAGGAACTCGCGCCGGTCGATGCCGCCGTGGCAGTACTCGTCGTAAAGGTCGTAGACCTGCTGCTCGATCGTGGTTGCCGCCGTCTCGCTCATTGCGCACTCCCGGGCGATATACTGTCCGGGGAGGAAATTACCATGCGCCGAGCCACGATTGTCGTGTTCCTGACACTGCTGCTGTCCGCCTGCGGCACATTCCAGATCGGCGGCAATTTCGACCTCGCCACCTTCGAGTCGAAGGTCGAGCGCGGCAAGACCAGGCAGGCGGACGTGCGGCGCTGGCTCGGCGCGCCCGACAGCAGGGGCGTGTCGGTCGAGACCGGCGGCGAGCGCTACACGCAATGGACCTACTACTACGGCACCGGCAACCTGTCCGGCCCGACCAACGCCCGCGTCAAGCTGCTGCAGATCAAGTTCGACCGCGCCGGCGTGGTGCGCGCCTACAACTGGACCGGCGAACCAAAATAACGCTCTACGTCAATCACTTAGACCCTGTTACAGGCGATTACACTCGGTATCAGACGTTAACCGGGATCGTGTCGACAATGCTCCTGTGCCCGCCGTGCTGGGGCAGCAACCGGACAAAGGAGCCAGACATGAAACCGACCAAACTCGCCATCGCCGCAGTCCTCGGCGGCTCGCTGCTCGCGGCCGCGCCTGCCTTCGCCGACCCGGGCTACCGGCACGAAGGCCGCTTCGGCGACCGCATTTACAGCCGGGACAGGATGGACCGTGATCACGACCGGGCAAGGATGCATCGCGAGCAGCGGTATCCGCGCTACGTCGTCGAACGGAGGATCGTCGAGCGCCGGGTGGTGGTGCGGCGCCCGGTCGTGGTGTACCGCGAGCCGGCCCGGGTCTACTACGCCCCGCGGCACGCGCCCGTGTACTACGGCTACGCGAGCCCCGCGGGCGCAGGCACGGTCGCCGGCGCGTTCGCCGGCGCGGTGATCGGCAGCCAGCTGGGCCACGGTTCCGACCGGGTCGCGGGCGCGGCGTTCGGCAGCGTGCTGGGCGCCGTGATCGGCAGCCAGCTCGACTACGGCCGCTACTAGGCGATGCGCAGCTCCTCGTCGAGCGGCCTGGCGGGAAAGTGGAACCGCACCGGGCCGTCGGGGAGCGCGTGCATGAACTGCTTCAGGTAGGGATCCTCCGAGGACGCGACCACCTCGGGGGTTCCCTCGCCGACGACCACGCCATCCGATATTACGTAGAGGTAGTCCACCACCTTGAGCGACTCGCTGACGTCGTAGGTGACGACGATCGAGGTGGTGCCGATGGCGTCGTTCAGCTTGCGCACCAGCTCGGCGATGACATTCAGGGTAATCGGGTCGAGGCCGGCGAAGGGCTCGTCGTACATGGTCAGCATCGGGTCGGCCGCGATCGCGCGCGCCAGGGCGATGCGGCGCGACATGCCGCCCGAGAGGTCGGCTGGCATCAGGCCCTGCGCGCCGCGCAGGCCCACCGCCTGCAGCTTCATCAGCACCAGTTTGCGGATCAGCTCTTCAGGCAGCGCGTGGTGCTCGCGAATCGGGAAGGCGATGTTCTCGTACACCGAAAGATCGCTGAACAGGCCGCTGGTCTGGAACATCATCCCCATCTCGCGCCGCAGCGCGTAGAGGGCGTCGGTGTCGAGCTCGTGCACGACTTTGCCGTCGACCTTGATCCGGCCGCGAGAGGGCCGCAGCTGCCCGCCGATCAGCTTCAGCAGCGTCGTCTTGCCGCAGCCGCTCGCGCCGAGGATGGCGACCACCTTGCCGCGCGGGATCTTCAGGCTCAAGCCTTTGAAGATCTCGTGCTGGTTGTAGGCGAAATGCAGGTCTTCGATTTCGACGATGTTGTCGGCGGCCATGGCGTGCAGTTTAACCCGGCCGCGCGCCGCCGTTCGGCTGCAGCTTGACCCGCGTGCCGTCCTCCAGCGCATCCGACGGATAGACCACCACCGTTTCGCCGGGCTCGAGCCCCTGCTCGATCATCGCCTCGGAGCCGTTGCGCCGCGCCAGCTTGACCGGGCGCAGCAGCGCGCGCCCGCCTTCGAGCACGAACACCGCCCAGTCCTTGCCGCGGCGGAACAGCGCGCCCACCGGCGCCTTGACCGCGTCCTGCGCCCGGAAAGTGACGATGTGCGCCTCGACCCGGAAGCCGTCGCCGATGGTCTGCACCTTGTCGAGCGGCTCGGCGAAATCGAGCACCACGTTGACGCGCTGCTCCTCGACGCCAAGCGCCGAGACCTTGGTGAACGCCGCGGGCTCGATGCGCCGCACCCGCGCCGCGAGCGGCGGCACGCCGCTGCCCAGCTCGATGCGCGCGGGCATGCCGGGGCGTATGGCGACGCCCTCCTCGGACAGCACGTCGACCACTGCCTCGAGGCTGCGCGGGTCGGCCACCTCGATCAGCGGCGCGCCGAGCGGTACCACGCCTTCGCTTTCCTGCACCACCTTCAGCACCGAACCCTTGATCGGCGACTTCACCTCCCAGCGCGCGCCGACGATCTTGCCCGCGCTCTCGGCGCGGTAGCGCACCAGCGCGGCGCGCGCCTGCTCCACGTCGTGCACCGCCGCGTGCTCGGCGAACCCGGCCGCCTCGCGTCCCTTCTCGGCGGTGATCAGCGCCAGGCGCGCCTGCTCGAGCGCGTTGGTGGAAATGTAGCCCTCGTCCGACAGCAACCTGGCGCGCTCGACGTCCGAGCGCGCCTGCGCGACCTGCGCCGCGGCCTTCTGCACCTCGGCCGCGGCGCGCAAGCGCTGCGACTCGGCCGCGCCGACCCGGGCCTCGAGCTCGCGCACGGTGCGCGCGTCGAGAAAAGCCGGCATGCTGGGCGTGAGCACGGCGACCACCTGCCCTTCCTCGACCGGATCGCCCGCCTTCAGCCCGATGCGATCGACCCGGCCGGCGAGCGGCGCCGACACCACGTAGCGCTCCCGCACCCGCGTCTTGCCGTCGTCGGACACCGTCTGCTCGAACGGGCCGCGCGCCACCTTCGCGGTCTCGACCAGCGCCGGCTGCGGCCGCAGCGCCCAGACCACCAGCGCGGCGAGCGCGGCGGCGGCGATTCCCAATGCAATCTTGTTTCGCGTTCTCATTCCCGGGTCTTCAACACGCCGACGAGGTCCAGATTATCGATCCGATTCCTAACTACCAGCGCGCTGGCGATGCCCGCCGCGACCGTCACCGCGCCGGCGAAGAGGTAAGTGTGCGGCCAGATCACGAGCGGAAACTCGAAGGTCTCCGGAATGATAAGCGAGACGATCAAGGCCGCGAGCCAGTAACCGAGCACGAATCCCGCCGGAATCGCGACCACGATCTCGAGCGCCAGCTCGCCGAGCAGCAGCAGCGAAACCTCGCCCCGCGTCATGCCGAGCACGCGCAGGCTGGCCAGCTCCCAGGCGCGCTCGGCGAGCTGGATGCGGGCGTTGTTGTATACCACCCCGACCACGATGGTGGCGGCGAAGGCGGTCAGGATGCCGGTGAAGAACAGCGCGTTGCGCGCGGTGGTGGCGCGGAAGCTGTCGAGCAGGGTGCGGGTCACGATCACCACCGCGGCCGCGGGAATGCCTTTCAGGCGCTCGAGCAGGGCCGGCTCCTCGGCGCGGTCGACCCGCAGCCCGGCGGCCGAGACCAGCGGCCCGTCGCGCGCCAGGCGATTGAGATCGTCGAGCCGCATGTAGGCGTTCATCCCGGCCATCTCGCGCACCGTGCCGCTCACGCGCAGCACGGCCTTGACGCGCCGGCCTTCGAGCATCTCGGCGATGAGCGTGTCGCCCGCGCGCACGCCCAGCCGCGCGGCCAGGCGCGTGGTGAGCAGCACGCCTCCCGGCGCCGGCCGGTGCTCGCGCAGGGCGTTGTCGAGCACGCGCTGCAGCTGGGCGTCTTCGCCGAGCCCGGTGAGCGCGGTGCGGTAGCTCCTGTGCCCCGCGCGCAGCAGCACCGGAATCGCGCGCGTGCCCTCGACCTGCTTCACCCCCGGCAGGCGCGCCAGTTCGCGGATCGCGGCGCGCTCGACCGGCTCCGGAAAGCCGACGAACACGTTCGCCCGCTGCACCATGTTGAACTGCACGTCCATGAAGTAATCGAGCGAGTCGTACCAGAACGCCGCGGTGATCAGGATCGCGACCGAGCCGGCGACGCCGATCACGGTGAACGCGGCGCGCAGCGGCTTGCGCTCGATGTTGCGCAGGATCATGCGCTGCCCGGGCGTGGCGAGCCGGGCGTAGCCCAGCCGCTCGATCAGCAGCGGCCTGAACTGCGCCGGCGACGGCGGGCGCAAGCCTTCCGCCGCGCGCAGCCTCACCACGCCGCGGATCGCGGCCAGCGCGCCGCCGTAGGCGGCGGCGAGCGCGATCCCGGTCCCGGCCAGCGCGACCTCGGGCAGCACCCTGAACTCGAAGCTCGGGAAGTGAAAGAAGTCGGACAGCAGCCCGGTCATCGCCCGCCCCAGCCAGTCGCCGATGCCGAGGCCGAGCGCCGCGCCCAGCAGCACGATCACGGACGCGAATCCCAGGTAGTGCCGGGCGATGGTGCGCTCGTCGTAGCCGAGCGCCTTGAGCGCGGCGATCTCGGTGCGCTGGGCGTAGACGTGCCGGTGCAGCACCACGTTGAGGATGAACGCCGCCACCGCGAGGAAGATCACCGGCAGCACGGTGCCCCACACGCGCTGCTCCTCGATCTCCTGCGACACGATCTTGTGCGAGATCTGGTCCTCGCGCCCGACCGCGCCCAGGCTGCCGTAGCGATCGAGCAGGCGGTCGAGCGCGGCGATCACCGCCGGCTGCGAGGCGCCGTGCGCCAGACGCAGCAGCACCGAGTTGAACGCGCCCTGCATGTCGAAGGCCGCCGCCAGCGCCTCGGCGTCGGTCCAGAACACGGCGAACCACTCGTCGTCGGGCATGCCGCCGCCGCGCGTGGCGTAGATGTATTCCGGCGACAGCACGGTGCCCACGATCGTCAGCCGCTCGAGCTTGCCGTTCAGCAGCACGGTGGCGCGGGTGCCGAGACGCAGATGGCGCGCCTCCATGAAGCGCTGGTTCACCACCACCTCGTTCTTCACCCCCGGCGCGGGCCAGCGCCCGGTCGTGAGCGTGAGCCGGTTCATGGCGGGCAGGTGCGCGAAGTCGACCCCGATCAGGCGCGCGATCATCGGCGGCAGGACGCCCTCGATCGAGAGCTGGGCGTCGAGCACCACCCGCGTTTCGACCTCCGACACGCCGGGGATGGCGCGTATCTGCGTCAGCAGCGAATCGGGGGCGCGCTTGACCCGCGAGAACACGTGCGGAAAGCGCGCGCCGTCGTAGTAGCGCTCGCGCGACGACAGCAGCGAGTCGTGGGTCGAGAAGGCGGCGATGAAGGCGCCGATGCCGCAGGCGATAACCAGCGCGATCGACACCACCTGGGTCTTCATCGCCCACACGTCGCGCGCCAGCTTGCGATTGAGCGCCTTCACCAGGAAATCTCCGACGCGGTCAGCTTGCGCTCCGGCCTCGTCTCCGCGACGATCCTGCCGTCGCCCAGCCGCAGCACGCGGTCGGCCATGCCGGCGATCGC
>DATFMS010000035.1:0-4053 GCA_035266805.1 Burkholderiales bacterium
GAAGTTCGAGGCCAGCAGCCCGGACGAGATCATCACCGAAGCGCAAAGGGCCGAAGCCTCCGAGCGATAGCGCCCGCGCCGCCGGCGCGGCGCGCGTCTGGGTGCCGGTTTGAAGGACGAAGTGCCGTGATCGCGGCTCACGCGCCGCCGAGCGGCACCGTCGATCGGGAAAGGGAGGGACATCGAATGGCGAACGCGAAGCAGATCGAAGCGCTGCAGCAGTCCTGGGCGGCGCTTGGCGCGGGCGAGATGGACAAGCTGGTCGGGTTCTACGCCGAGAGCATGATCTTCGTCCTGCCCGGCCAGGACGACGTGCTGGAAGGCAGGGCGGCCTTCCGCACCGCGCTCGACGGCATCGACAAGGCGCTGCCCCCGGGCTTCGACATCAAGAGCCTGCGCTACTGCCCCGGCGACGACGAGATCGTCAACGTCGTGGAGTTCACCGCCGACAAGCTGCCGAAGGGATCGCAGTGCGCCGTCCTGTTCAAGTTCGATCGCGACGGCCTGATCAGCGAGGAACGCTGGTTCGTCGATACCGAGCAGTGGAAGGCCGCGTTCTAGGACGCGGCCCGACTGGGTCGGGACGCGCGGCCTCGCCGCTGCGAAGGGTAAGAGGGGGACGGCCCGTGCCCATGTTCGATGCCACGTTCGCCGGTGCGCTCGTCGCGGCCTTCCGCATCGCCGGCGAGAAGGACCGCCGGAGCTCCGGCTTGCTGAGAGACGGCGCGCAACGCGAAGCCGCGGACGACGGCGCGGGGCCCGTACGCAAGGTGCAGACCGCCGCGCGGGTTGGGTGCTTCGCCGCGGCGCGGCGCACGTGGTCGCGGCTCTGGCCGTGCCCGAGCCCGCGCGCCTTCTAACGCGCCGCCCGCGCCCTGCTTCATGTCGGGCGCGCGCTCGCGGTATCGCCCTGCTCCGGGCGCCGTGCCTCAGCTGCACTTGGAATGGCCGCAGGAGGTGCAGAGGTCGCAGCCTTCCTGGTGGATCAGCGAGGGGAAGCCGCACTTCGGGCAGCGCCGCGCGGCGCGCCGCGTGGCGCCGCGCTCGTCGAGGTTGACCACGCGCGCCGCGCCGCCCTCGGCCGTCGCGTCCTGCGCGGCGAGGAACCCGATGTCGACCATGTGGCGCTCGATCACCGCGCCGATCGCGGCGAGCAGCGAGGGCACGTAGCGCCCGCCCAGCCAGGCGCCGCCGCGCGGGTCGAACACCGCGCGCAGCTCCTCGACCACGAAGGAGACGTCGCCGCCGCGCCGGAACACCGCGCTGATCATGCGCGTCAGCGCCAGGGTCCAGGCGTAGTGCTCCATGTTCTTCGAGTTGATGAAGATCTCGAAGGGGCGGCGGCGGCCGTCCTGCACGATGTCGTTGAGGGTGATGTAGATCGCGTGGTCGCTTTCCGGCCAGCGCAGCTTGTAGGTGCGCCCCGGCAGAGCCTGCGGCCGCTCCAGCGGCTCGGCCATGTAGACCACGCCGCTTTCGCCCGCGCCCGGCTCGGCGGCCGGCGGCGGCGCCTCGATTGCCCCGGCCGCCTCGACCGTCTCGGCCGCCGCGGCCGGCGCCGGCGCGCCCGCCTCGGCGGCCTCCAGCACGGCGCCGGTCACGGCGTTCGGGCGGTAGGTCGTACAGCCCTTGCAGCCCAGGTCGTAGGCCTGCAGGTAGACGTCCTTGAAGGCCTCGAAGGAGATGTCCTCGGGCACGTTGATGGTCTTCGAGACCGAACTGTCGATGTATTTCTGCACCGTCGCCTGCATCACGACGTGCGCCGCCGGCTCCAGGCCCTGCGCGTCGACGAAGGCGGCGGTCAGCGGCGCGGCCTCGCCCTGCAGGCGGCGGAACTGCCGGTAGGCGTGGTCGCTCACCTCCTCGGTGTGGCGGCTGCCGTCCGGCTGCAGCACCTGGCGCGTGTGGGTGAAGCTGAACACCGGCTCGAGGCCCGAGGAGATGTTGTCGGCGAGCAGCGAGATGGTGCCGGTCGGCGCGACCGAGGTGACCAGCGCGTTGCGGATGCCGTCGCGCGCGATCGCCTCGCGCAGCTCGGCATCGAGCGAGCGGATCGTCTCGCCTTCGAGATAGCGCTCGCGGTCGAACAGCGGAAAGGCGCCCTTCTCGCGCGCCAGCTCGACCGACGCCCGGTAGGCGCTGCGCCGCAGCGCGGCGAGCCAGCGCTCGGTGAGCTCGACCGCGTCGGCGCTGCCGTAGCGCGCGTTGCACAGGATCAGGGCGTCGGCCAGGCCGGTGATGCCGAGGCCGATGCGCCGCTTGGCCTGCGCCTCGTGCTTCTGCTGCGGCAGCGGGAAGCGCGACACGTCGATCGCGTTGTCGAGCATGCGCACCGCCGGCGGTATCAGCGCCTCCAGGCGGCCGAGGTCGAGCGCGGCCTGCGGCGTGAAGGGCGCCCGCACCAGCGCGGCCAGGTTGATCGAGCCGAGCAGGCAGGCGCCGTAGGGCGGCAGCGGTTGCTCGCCGCAATTGTGCAGGTAGAGCCCATTGCCGTCGAACGCGTTTATGCCCGGCACGCGCAGGTCGTAGACCGGCTCGGCCGGCTCGGGCTCAAGCGAGTCCACGGTGGCGACGAACCGTTCGCGGTTGATCGCGCGGCGATAGCCGTTCAACAGGCGCCGCAGCCGCGCCGCCTTGTCCGTGTCGGCGAAGCCGATCCGCGCCGCGAAGCGAAGCAGGTTCGCGCTGCTGACGATCAGCTCGTGGTCGGCCGCGCAGTCGTAGACCTTTCGCCCGCCGCGCCCGTCCGGCAGCAGGCGCGGCCCGGCGGGCCGGCGCGTGAGATAGATCTTGGAGACGATTCCGAGCCGGAGCAGCATGCGCTGCACGGCGCGCAGGAACGCGGGATCGCTCTGCGCCAGGCGCACGCTGACCCCCTTCTCCTGACTGCCCTGCACCGAGCCGTCGCTGTCGAACAGGCCGCGCAGGAAGGCGCGGTGGAACGCGCTCGAGGTGCGCTCGATCTCGTCGCTGATCGTTTTGCGTCCCGGCGCCAGGCCAAGAGTCGCGGCGATTTTCTTGAGCGCGCCCGACGCCAGGCGCCGCTCGCCGCGCCCCGCGACCGTCATCCAGCCGGCGAAGTCGGCCCGGTGCGGCAGGGACCGCGCCGCGGCCTCGGCGGCCCGCATCACGCCCAAGGTTCCGGGACGCTCGAGCGTTCCGTCGGCGGTCATCGCCCCGGGCCAGGCGGAGAGCACGACCTTGTCGGCCTTGACCGTGCCGTCGCCCAGCAGCAGGCCGACCAGATAGCCTTCGTCGGCGCCGTAGCGGCCCGGCCATTCGAGATCGGCGCCGTGATCGTGCAGGACGATCTCGTCTCCGGGACCGAGCGCGCCGGCCTCGGTCCAGTCGCAGTCCAGGCGCGCGCGCGTTCGCCGCGTGACGCGCAGCACCGGATGGTCCGTGGTGAGGCGGAGTCGGCCGCCCTCGCGCAGGGTGAGCCGCAGGACCGGCTTGCGCCCGGTCTCGAAGAAGCCCTCGGGGCCGGACGCGTGGGCCCTGCCGTTGACGACGGCCTCGAAGGACCGGCCGACGAGCTCGCGCACTTGCCGCGGGCCTGCGGACGTCTGGATCCATGTCTCGGCCGTCACGCAGGGATTCGTGGCGTGGATGTCCTCGCAGTACCAGAGATTGTTGCTGCGGTTGATGCGGTCGATGAAGATCACGCCGGGTTCGGCATAGGCGTAGGTCGCGCGCATGATGCGGTCCCACAGAGCGCGCGCCTCGACGACGCGATGCGTCACCCCGCCGAACTTCAATTCCCACGGCGCGTCCTCGCGCACCGCCTGCAGGAACTCGTCGGTCACCAGGACCGAAAGGTTGAACATGCGCAGGCGCTCCGGCTCCTGCTTGGCCTCGACGAAGGCCTCGACGTCGGGGTGGTCGCAGCGCAGCGTCGCCATCATCGCGCCGCGCCGGTAGCCGGCACTCATCACCGTGCGGCACATGGCGTCCCAGACGTCCATGAAGCTGAGCGGCCCCGAGGCGTCGGCCCCGACGCCGTGCACCGGGGCGCCCTTGGGGCGCAGCGTCGAGAAGTCGTAGCCGATGCCG